>CAVHFC010000048.1:0-17068 GCA_963635025.1 Eubacterium sp. CAG:786 | reverse complement strand
TCGGGTCGATTCGTGGAAATCGCCTGCGCCCCGGCGCGCTTCCCATACACTCGGTATCGCCGCACTTCAGCGGTCCGACTCAATCTGGGAAGAACAACGCCATGCACGAAGATTTCACCCGGCGCATCGACGCGCGCCTCGTCCTGTCCGTCATCGCATGCGGCATCATGTCGTTTTCCGGCGTGGTGGTCGAAACGGCCATGAACATCACGTTCCCCTCGCTCATGAGCGAATTTTCCGTCGACACCGCCACCGTGCAATGGGTCACCACGGGGTACCTGCTCGTGCTGACCGCCATCATGCCGCTCTCGTCGTTCCTCAAGCGCCGCTTCCGCAACAAAACGCTGTTCATCGCCGCCATCACATGCTTCGCCGTTGGCACCGTCGCGTGCGCCGTGGCACCGACGTTCTCGACGCTCATCGCCGGGCGGCTCGTGCAGGGCGTCGGCACCGGGCTGGCGCTGCCGCTTATGTTCAACATCGTCATCGAACAGGCCCCGCATGACAAAATGGGCCTGATGATGGGCATCGCCACGCTTATCACCGCAACCGCACCGGCGGTCGGCCCGTCTGTCGGCGGCCTTATCGTCACGCTGTGGGGCTGGCGGCAGATCTTCGTGGTGCTGCTGCCATTTCTGGCTTTCTCGGCCGTTGCGGGCATCGCCGCCATCCGCCAGGTAAGCGTCACCGAACGCGTGTCGTTCAGCATTCCGCAGTTCCTGGTGCTCTCGGGCGCGTTCGTCTGCCTCGTGTTCGCCTCCAGCTGCGCCAGCACCGCCGGCTGGCTAAGCGCGCAGGTGATCGGCCTTTTGGCAGGGGGTATCGTGTTCATCGTCTTCTTCGCCGCCCTGTCGCGCCGCGCGAAAAACCCGCTCATCCGCGTCGACATCTTCCGCAACCCGCCTTTTACCGCCAGCGTTGCCTACGTGGTGCTGTTGCAAGCCATCGTGCTGGGATTGGGCTACCTGCTCCCCTACTACGGCCAGGTGGTGAACGGACAGGACGAGTTCGGTGCCGGCTGCCTGCTTCTGCCCGGGTGCATCATCGGAGCCATTCTCGCCCCGCTTGGTGGGCGAATCCTCGACACCTTAGGCGCACGCCGACCGCTCACGTTCGGCTCCATTTGCCAGCTGGCGGCCGTCGCGTTCTATGCGTTCATCTCCGTCGGAGCGCAACCGTGGGTGTTCACCCTCATCTACGTGCTCATCCCCATTTCGCAGGGCTTTTCCGCCGCGAACACCGTCACCAACGGGCTGAGCTTCCTACCTACCGACCGCAAGACCGACGGCAACGCCACCTTCAACACGCTGCAGCAGCTTGGCGGCGCGCTGGGAACAGCCATCATGACCTCCATCGTGAACGCGGCGCAAAGCAGCTCGTCGGACATGGTCGCAGGAACGGTCGCCGGAACCCAAACCGCGCTTTACCTGCTGCTCGCCTTGTCGGTTGTCGCTCTGGTTTGCATGGCGCTGGTGTTCCTCACCCAGCGAAAAGAGCGTACGAGCCGATAGCCTGGAAAGATTCCGTAAGCACAAGCTGCAAGAACGCACTTCCAACAAAACCGGGGGCGAAACGCCTTCGCGTGCCTGGATCCGGGTAAGGATACGCTCTCTGGTGAAATCGGCGAGTCAAACCACCCGGCGCGTGCCGCTCAGCAAGACCCCGCCCTCCGTTACAAGCGCGTTTCGTCGGCGAAACGCTTTCGTTTCCCTCCGCAAGCACGATAGCGCGGACGCAACGTGGGGATATCCTTATGGACCGAATAGTAAGGAGGTACCCCATGGCTCGCAGTTTCGACGTCAATGTGGCGCTCAGCGTTGTGATCTCATCCGGCCTTTGCGTCGTCATCACCACGATTTTCGCCCTTTTGGCATAACAGGCTTGCACTTTTCGCGCGGGACGTTGGCGCGAACGCTCCCGCATAGCACGCGCCCGCAGCTACTTTCCCAACTGCGGGCGCCTTCTTTTTAGGTTCGAGCCGCCCTTGGCGAACCGGTTTTCGCAAGCCGTTCCCCGGCAAGCTGCACCCACAAGCCTTCCGTCAGCAAACCGGACCTCGGCAAGCCCTCAACCAGCGCCCCGGGCGAACCGCTCTCGTAAGCCGCCCCTAGACAAGCCCCTCTCAGGCAGCTTTCGGCACCCCCCCGACAAGCCCTCCAAAAAAAGAAAGCCCCGCGTTAGCAGGGGCTTTCAGCATTCCGATTAAGAAAAGCGGTGAACTAGATGCGCACCACGTTGCTTGCCTGGAGCTTGCCGTTCTGGCCGGTGGTCACATCGAAGGACACAGCCTGGCCCTCGTCGAGGGTCTTGAAGCCGTCCATCTTGATCTCAGAGAAGTGCACGAACAGATCTTCGCCGTCGTTCTGAGAGATGAAGCCATAGCCCTTCTCGGGGTTAAACCACTTAACAGTACCTTCCGCCATTTTAAATCCTCTTTTCTCTCCCGTGCTGATGCGCGGGGGTAAAACTACGCGTTGCATGGCGGCAACACTCGCTCTCACTTCGAGAGCACGCGTTCCATCATACGCTATCGCGCGACTTTTCATGCCGGGAATCTAGCCGGGGGCGAAAGAATTCGTCGGTTGGAAACAGAAGGAAAATCCTACCGGCTCGCTCAGTTTGAGGCAGTCGAAAAACGTGAGTAACCTGCACATTTATTCGCGGACGGCGCCTGCCCCGCCTTCAAGCCCTAGCCGCGCAGCTCCCAAAACGCGACGGCACTGGCGGCTGCCACGTTCAGCGAATCGACACCGTGCGCCATGGGGATTTTCACCGTGTAATCGCAGGCGAAAATGGTGGAGGGGAACAAGCCCGCGCCCTCGGTTCCCAGCACCATCGCAAGGCGATCGCATGCGGCGAGCTGAGGGTCGCCGAGCGCAAGCGAATCGTCCTCAAGTGCCAGCGCCGCCACCTTGAAACCGGCGGCGTGCAACAGCGGAATGCCCTCCGCGGCCCACTGGCGCTGCGTGCCGATGCGCGTCCAGGAAACCTGCAGCACCGCCCCTTGGCTCGTGCGCAGGGCGCGGCGGAACAGGGGGTCGTGACATGAAGGCGTCACGAACACGGCGTCGATGCCGAACGCGCGCGCCGCCCGAAACGCGCTGCCGATGTTCGCATAGTTTCCCACGTCCTCCAAAATGGCAACACGGCGCGCGCCTGTTAGCAGCTCCTCGGGACTGGGCAGCACGGGACGCTCGAACGCCGCCACGGGGCCGCGGATGGTGCGATAGCCGGTGACCTGCGTGAACAACGAATCAGAAATGCGCAGCACCGGGCAAGTCGGCCACTGCTCCAGCAGCGCAGCCGTAAGCGGAGCGGCATCGTCAAGCCAGGTTTCGCTCACCAGAAAGGAACGCGGGCGCACGCCGGCTTCAAGAGCCGCCGCGATAGCCGAACGCGATTCCGCCACGAACAGCCCTGCCGGGGCGTCAGGCCACGCAGCCAAATCCGCATCGCGCACCCGCGCATACGGCGCAAGACGCGCGTCGGCGGCGTCGGTTATGTGCTCATACGGCATAGGGCGACCTTTCGTTGCTGTCAGAACCAGGATATCCCAGCAAGCGCTTGCTGATAGCCGCGATACGTTCGCGCAGGTCGTCGGGGTCTTCCGCTCGCAAGGCCGCCAACTGCCGCAACGTATCCTCTAACAGCTGGCGGATGCGGGCGGCGTCGGAAGGGGCGCCTTCGCTTGCCGGCTCGTCGGTTTCCAGCAGCAAGCGATCCGCAGGAATGGCCTGCGCATAGGCGCGCCCGCGCTTCGATTGCAGCATACGGGGATTCACGCTGAAATAGCAACCTGCGCGTCGGGCGCGCGTCAACTGGTCGGACGTGCCGGAAAACCAGTGGATGACGCAGGCGTTTCCCGCCGATTCGGCCAGCGTGCCTTCGCCTTCGAGCACGTCAAGCACCTGGTCGACCGCGCGCACCGCATGCAGGGACAGCACCTTGCCGCCTGCACGGGCGCTCGTCCGCGCCACGTGCGAGAAAACTTCCAGCTGCGCCTCCCCCGTTTCCGCGTGACGAGGCGAAAGGTCAAGCCCCACTTCGCCCACGAAACGGTTCTGGGCAACCAGATCGCAAAAAGCTTCAATGTCGTGAGAGGCGCAGTCAACCCTGGCGACCGAGCCGCCGCCTGCAGCTGCGCCCTCGCCGCCGCCTTCGCCAACCCACCACGGATGCAGTCCCACGCCCACGCGCACGCTCTCCGCGCCCGCAAGCGCCGCCTGCTGCGACACAAACTCCTCCGGCGTCACCGTGTTCGAGAACGCGCCCACGCCCAGCGCGGAAAGCTCCCGGGCTTGGCGCGCCGCATCATCGTAAAACCCCAGATGACAATGCATATCGAACAAAACGAACGCCACCTTGCCTCCCTTCCGACGGCGTTACGCACCCATCAGGCCCAGACCAAACCATCGAACCACCATCGGCCTGCAAGCCCAAGCCGGCCCAGGCCAAGCCCGAATGGCCCCTACGGCCCCAGCGCCGCCACGCCCCTACGCTTCCGGCACCTGAGCTATCTCGCACAGCACCTTCCCGGCGATCATCTGACCGAAAATCGGCGGCATGAACGAAACGGTGCCCAAATTCGTGCGTTCCTTGCGCGCGGCCCCCTCAAGCGGCGGGCGCTTCACGGGCTCCTCGCAGGAATACAGAACGCGCAGCTTGCGAATGCCACGTTTGCGGCATTCCTTGCGCATCACGCGCGACAGCGGGCAGTTCTTCGTCTGCGAGATGTCCGCGAACCGGATGCATTCGGGATGCAGCTTGTTGCCACCGCCCATGCTCGAAATGAGCGGCATGCCAGTCTTGTCGGCATATGCGGCGATCGCGAGCTTGGTGGACACCGAATCGATGGCGTCGATCACCATGTCGACGCGCCCCGCATACTTATCCAGCAGCGTGGGAATGTCGTCGGCGCGCAGGAACATATCGAGCGCTTCCACCTCGCACGCCGGGTTGATGTCGGCCACCATGGAGCGGACCACCTCGTGCTTCTTGCGACCCAGCGTGCTATGGAAGGCGATGGCCTGGCGGTTGATGTTGCTCTCACTCACCACGTCATGATCGATCACCACCAAATGCCCGATGCCGCCGCGCGCAAGCGCCTCCACGCAGTTCGACCCGACGCCGCCCAACCCGATAACCATAACGGTGGCTGCAGCCAGCCGATCAAGGCCGGCGCGCGTCATGATGATCTCCAGCTTCTCGGTCGGCGTGCCCTGGCGCGTGCGAACTTTCAGCGATTCAGCAATTTCGGCGCGAGCGGCAAGATCGGCCGCGGTGTAATTCTGCATGATGCTGCTTCAACCTCTCCATTGAACTGGCTGGGTCGGCCTACGAAGCAGACCGACCCAAGCAAAACCCGCACGGACCCGCAACATGCGCAGGTCCGTGCGGGTCCGTCTAACCCATGAACTGTTTAACCTTCTTGGCCTTAGTTAGCCGCTGCCTCGTCCTCAAACTGGGAAGAGCCGCACCCGAGGATCATAAAGAAGATGAACGGGAGGATAACCAGACCGGCGGTGAAGCCGCCACCCTTGCCGAAGCGGCGGGCAACCTGGCGATACGCGATGCAGCCAAGGACAACCAAAGCGATGCTGCACAGCCCGAGCAGGCTCCTAACCGCATCGTTGCTCATCGAGCCGATGCCGATCAGCACGTCGCACCAGACCACCGCGTCAAGAATGGTGAAGGCAATGCAAACTCCCTTCGAGCAGCCAGCCTTCGTGGAAAGCACCCATTCGCTGTACACGGGAATGATCTGCGACCAACCAGGAGCACCCATCTTCTTGGCAGTCATCGCACGACCGATAAGAATAAAGATGTACAGAATGGCGCCGATGCCCAGCATGATCATGAGCATGACCGCGACTGCGGCAGCGGCAGCGCTAGCGTCGCCGCTCGTGACGATCGTTCCGTCGGCCTGCGCCTGAGCGATGATCTCGTTGATTAAAGACTCGGTACCCATGATGATTCCTCTCTCTTTGGGGGGCTAATATCCACGGATAGCGTTACAAGCTCATGATACCCGGTTTTCCGCCCGTGACCGCGGCAAACAGGCAACTTTACCATTTTGATTCGCTCATGCGCGCCCTTACCACAGCATGATGCCGAAAGAGCGGAGCAGGGAAATGAAGAATAGCACCATAACAAAAGCGCTTGCCACCGTGTTGACGACACGCTCAACGGTCCTCATAGGCTTGTCCGATCCCACGCTTCTTCCGCGCACGGCCTCGAGGATAAACGTGAAGACGGACAAGATTATCGCAACGTTGAAGGCCACGTCAACGATCGGGGCATCGAAACCGAGCAGCTTGGCCAAAAGAAAGATCAAAGCGGCGACGGCGGCAAGCAACCGTATCCACCACACAGGGTCATGGAAGGCGCTTTTAACGGTTTCGCTATAAGGTTTGTTGAACATGGGGAATCCCTCCTCGACGCTTTTCGGGTCGGCGATCACGGGCTGCTCGGACATCTTGCGAGCGGACTTGGCAACGAAGCCGCTTTATCGCCTCGCCCGAGCAACATCACCGTACCACAAGCGCCCATGCGACGAGCAATATTATCTTTTCGCGGAACCAACGCGCACCAAGAAGGAACCAAAGCAGCTGCCGCGCGATGGAGCGCCGATAAAAGGCATGCGCCCTGCGCCGTGGCGGATTTATCGGAGCTCCCCCAGGCCTTTACTTCGTGATCAGCGCGACCAGCTGGTCGATTTCGTCATCGGTCATGCCGCAGTTCAACAGGTACTGGCGCGCAGACTGCGTGTAGTCCGCCGACTTCAGATCGTCCGCCGAAATGCCGCCGAGCCCTCCCAGGTAACCCGTCAGGTCATCGAAATACAGCGAGACGATCGCATCGTAACGTTCGGGCGTTCCATCAGCCGTGATGCCGTAATAGTTGGCGTACGTGGTCATGTAGTCGGCGCACATCTCGTCGTAGCTGGCACCGGCAAGCGCCTCCACCAGCATGCAGACGAACCCGGTGCGATCCTTGCCCTCCATGCAGTGGATATACGCCGGGCCGCCGTTGGCGATCAGGTGCCGCATGCCCTTCGCCACGCCCTCCTTGTACGCACTGGCGTCGTAGTCGGACGCCATGCCCAGCACCACGTCGGCGCCCTGTTCGTACAGGTTGCGCGCATATTCGGACGAGAAATCGCTCGACGCGAAGTACTTCTCCATGTTCGCGTCCGTGTCGGCAAGGTCCAGGATGTCGGTGATGCCGTACTGCTCCAGCAGCGAGTTGGTGATCGCAGCGCGGTTGCGGCTGTTGTCGACCGGAGACGCCCCTCGATACAGGAAGTTGTCCTTCAGGCTCCCGCCACGAAGCGCCCTGAAGTTGGAGAACTGCTCGTCGGTGGCGTAGTCGGCGCGATCAACCGAATACGTCTGGGAAAGCGCCTCATAGGCGGAGCGGTACTTCCCGGGCGTGTTGAGCGTGATGGTGACGGTGTCGCCGTCGGAAAGGCCCGAGATGGACCACAGCGGGCTGTTGTTGTTGGCAACGTCGACGAAGGGATCCTTGGGATACGCAACGATCACCGGCTCGCTTTTCCTCACGTAGTATCCGTCGAAATACGGCACGTCGGTGAGGACGTAGCCGCTGCTGAACACCACGTCGCAGCTGTCGCCGAACGCAAAGCCCGCATTGGTGAAGTCGTCGGTGGTCAAATCCGTCACGGCGGCGTCGTAACGCTCGTGCTTGACGACGGTTCCCGATATGGACGGGGCCTGTTCGAGGACGGTGGTGCCCGACTCGCCCGCGCTGGAGTTGGAGGCGTTGTTGTCGGCCGCGCAACCGCACGCCGGGGCAATCACCAGCAGGGCAGAAAGGGCCGCAGCCGCGAACAGCGGTGCACGACGCGCGGGTCGGGAAGGCTCGACCGGCCAATCTTCCTGGTCAAGTGCGCGCAGGGGCGCGGACGCTTTGCTTTCACGAACGTTCTTGTCGGTTGCTTTCATGGCGAGCCTCCTTGGCTTCAGGTAAGACATTTCAACACGTGACGCACCTGACAAATGATCGATGTCTCAATTATACGCGTCACGGCAAATCTGCGCTTTTCGCGGCAGATGCGCCCGCCCGCGCCCGCGACCGGTATCATGAGCGCAAAGACAACAAGATTGGAGAAGCCCACCATGTGCGGTATCTGCGGATTCACCCAAGCTGACGAAAAGAGCATGCCGACGCTGAAGGCCATGTGCGACATCATGGCGCACCGCGGCCCGGACGGCGAAGGCCAGTACCTCGACGCGGAAAGCGGCATCGCGCTCGGCCATCGCCGCCTGTCGCTCATCGACCTTGCCGGTGGCAACCAGCCCATGGTGCGCGCCTCCAACAAGCACGACGCCGCCATCACCTCGCCCGCCCAGCACCTTGACGGCACCCCGTGCTCCACGCCCGAGGAAGCGGCGGCCAAGGGTGATTTCGCCATCGTGTTCAACGGGGAAATCTACAACTACCGCGACCTTCGCGCCGAGCTTGAGTCCTACGGCTGGACCTTCAAGACCAACTCCGACACCGAGGTGCTTCTGACCAGCTACCTGCATTGGGGCGAGGACATGCTCGATCGGCTGCGCGGCATGTTCGCGTTCGCCATTTGGAACCGCACGAGCCGCGAGCTGTTCTGCGCGCGCGATTTCTTCGGCATCAAGCCGTTCTACTACACGCAGCAAAACGGCCAGTTCATCTTTGCCAGCGAGATCAAGTGCATCCTGGAGCACCCCGCTTACACGCGCGAGCTCAACCATGCGGCGCTCGAGCAGTACCTGTGCTTCCAGTTCAGCGCGCTGGACGAAACCTTCTTCAAGGGCATCTTCAAGCTGCCGCCGGCGCACTGCATGACCGTGCACGCCGACGGCACCACCTCCACCCGCCGCTATTGGCGCCCCGAGTACCACTTCGACGCGCAGCGTTCGCGCGAGGCAACCGTCGACGCCATCGATGCGGCCATGCGCGACAGCGTGCGCTACCACAACGTGGCCGACGTCGAGGTGGGCAGCTTCCTGTCATCCGGCATCGATTCCAGCTACATGGCGGCGTGCCTGGCGAAGGAAAACCCCGACATCAAGACGTTCACCGTCGGTTTCGAGTGCTACAAGAACGCCGCGGCCAACAACCAGGAAGGCGCCGGCGGCAAAACCATGCGCGACGAGATTTCCTGGGCAGAGGAGCTTGCCGACGAGCTGCATATCGCCAACACGTCCAAGCACATTGGCGAGGAAGAATATTGGGAAAGCCTGCCGCGCGTGCAGTGGCACATGGACGAGCCGTCGGCCGACCCGTCGGCGGTGGCGCTGTACTTCGTCGATCAAATTGCCGCGACCCAGGTCAAGGCCGTACTTTCCGGCGAAGGCGCCGACGAGTTCTTCGGCGGTTACCGCATCTATCAAACGCCGTTTTCCAACGCGAAGCTTTCCTGGGCTCCGAAGGGGCTGCTTCGCGGGGCATCGGGCGCCATGCGCAAGCTGGGCATCCGCGGCGCGAACTACCTTGAGCGCGCCAGCGAAACGCCCGAGGACTGGTACTACACCAACGCCAACGGGGTGGCCTTCACCACTGAAGAGCGCGCGAAGCTTTTGCGTGGCGGCTGTTCCGCGCCCACCCCGCAGCAGCTGACCGCGCCCGTGTATGCCGAGGTGGCCGACCTGGACGAGACCACACGCATGCAGTACGTCGATCTGTACTTCTGGCTGGTCGGCGACATCCTGCTGAAGACGGACAAGATGTCGATGGCCCATTCGCTCGAGTCGCGCGTGCCGTTTTTGGATCGCCGCGTGTTCGACGTGTCGGCGACCATCCCCACGCCGCTGAAGGCCAACGAGCAGCAGACGAAGATCACCCTGCGCGAGGCGGCCGAACGCGCCATCCCGCGCGATTGGGCGCAGAAGGAAAAGCTCGGCTTCCCGGTGCCGGTAGTCAATTGGCTGCGCGAGGAGAAGTACTACAACCAGGTGAAGGACTGGTTCACCGGCGACATCGCTCGCGAGTTCTTCAACACCGACGAGCTGGTACGCCTGCTTGACGAGCACAAGGCCGGCGCCGATCGCAGCCGCAAGATCTGGATCGTCTACATGTTCCTCATGTGGTACAAGATTTACTTCGTGGACAAGACAGTTCCGGAAAAACCGGTCGCGCGGTAAGAGGCAAAAGCCTGACGCACCCTTCGGGTGCTGACCTAGTGCTGCGCGAGTCGTGCCTCGCGCCTACGAATTTCGGGTGCTGGGTTAACGCTTCCGCAAGGTCTTTCGTGGGTGCGAGCCATGGCTCGCACCTTTCTAGAGAGCGTCCGAAGGACGCGACACTGTTTTGCCGGGAGGAGCGCCGGGTGTTTGCCAGCCGGCGGTGAGCCCGATTTTTCAAGAGTGCGACGCACCCTTCGGGTGCTGACCTAGTGCTGCGCGAGTCGTGCCTCGCGCCTACGAATTTCGGGTGCTGGGTTAACGCTTCCGCAAGGTCTTTCGTGGGTGCGAGCCATGGCTCGCACCGTTTAAGAGAGCGTCCGAAGGACGCGACACCAATCTTCCCGAGAGGGGCGCCAAGCGTTTGTTGCCCGGCGATGCGCCCGTCCAATTTCTCGCAAAGTTGACGGTTTGGCGAGTTGTCGAACAGCTCGATGGCCCAACGACCTGTCGCCCCGCGCGGGTCGACAGCCTGACGGTCCGTCGGCTCGCGCAGCCCGATGACTCGCGCAGGAATGCCAAAAGTGAACGCACCCCGCCAAGCTATCAGGGTATACTCTTCATGCATCCTTCCCAGGTCATCCAGCTCGTCCAGGAGGTTCACCATGCAAGGCAAACGCGTATCCCGAACAACCTCCCGTCCCGCCGGCGCGCACGGTTCGCACGCCGCGCGCCCCTCGCTCAAGAAAACGGGAAGCGTGCTTCTTTCCGCAACGCTCACCGCATCGCTTGCATGCTTGACGCCCACCGCGGCCTTCGCCACCGACGAGGAAACAATCGAAAGCTGGGTCGAGGCGGCCAGCATCGATTTCGACGATCCGTCCTATCAGCCCTATTCGTACGCAACGGCGCCAAACGCCTCGGCTGCCAATGACGCCACAACCGCTTCCGAGCTTCCCGCGAAATACGACCTGCGCGACCCGAACGGCGACGGGGACCGTTCCGACAGCGTGGTGACGCCGGTGAAGCAGCAGGACCCCTGGGGAACGTGCTGGGGATTCGCCGCCATCGCGGCCTGCGAAACGAGCATCCTGTCCGAGCTGGGCAAAACGTACGCCGAAACGGGGCTCGACCTTTCCGAGCTGCAGCTGGCCGGGTCCGTCTATCGAAACGAAGGCGCCCCCGAGCGCTTCGTCGGCGCAGATCAGGCGGGTGAGGGCTATCACAACAGCTCGAAGAACACCAATGCCGGACTCAATACCGGAGGACCGGCAACCTACGCATCGGGAATCTTCGCGTCAGGCATCGGGCCGCTTGCGGAAAGCCAGGTTCCCTATCGCAACGCCGAGGGCCTGAAGCAGTGCACCGTGTGTTCCTACGACGAATCGCGGCTGCGCGTTCTAACCGATGAGGAAATAACCAAGCTGCGCTTGTCGGGCGCATACGTTATCGAAATGTACTGGGCGGGAGACTACTCCGACGGCCTGACGACGAACCACCCGGATTGGTCGGTGCCCGAGGATTTGTGGAACGCCTCGCTCTACGAGCTTGAGAGCGGCAACATCCTTCCCTCGACGAAGGTCTACGACGAGCAGACATTCAGCTACAAGCTTGATCCGCGCGGGATGGAAGCGGTCAAACGGGAGCTGTACGATCACGGGCGCGCCGTGACCGCGGAATGCAACGTGAGCAAAAACGTCAATCAGGAAACCTGGGCGGCCTTCACGCCGAACGAGGGCGGGGCAAACCATGTCGTGACCATCGTGGGCTGGGACGACTCGTATTCAAAGGATAACTTCGCCAACGACACCGGCAAGCTGCCGGACGGAGACGGTGCCTGGCTGGTGAAGAACAGTTGGGGTTCCGGAACCGAAAGCTTCCCGAACGGGCAAGTTTCCCCCTGGGGCATCCTTGAGAATGGCTCCCACACGGGGTATTGCTGGATTTCCTACTACGATTCGACCCTCGGCGACATGGAATCGTTCGATTTCGACGTGAACTCCTACGGGTCCAACAGCGAATACTACATCGACCAGTACGACTACATGCCGGCCGCGTACACGGAACTGCGGTCTTCCGAAAGCCCGATCAGCTCGGCGAACATCTTCACGGCGCAGGGCGACATGGCCTTGCGCACGCTGGGCGCGGCAACGTGCAAGCCGAACTCGACCGTGACCTACCAGGTGTACCTGCTTGATAACGAGGCGAAAACGCCGACCGATCCCGAGCATTCCACGCTGGTGTACTCCCTTGACGATCCGTATCAATTCGGCGGCTATCATCGCGTCACGCTGCCCGAGAACGATTGGATCGCCATGCGCAAGGGGCAGCGCTACGCGGTGGTGACCACGCAGAAATGCAACGATGACGGCCTGTACTACCAGGGCGCCGCGCTGAACGTGGGAGCCGCGTCCAAAGAGGCGGTTGAGTTTTACCGGAAAGAGCTCAAAAAAGAAAAAGAGCAGATTTACTACGACGCGTCTTACCAAAGCACGTACGAACGATGCATAGCCGAAGGCATGAGCGAATCGGAGGCGGTCGCCAAGGCGAAGGAAGCCGCCGAAACGACGGTCAAGAATGTGCAGCCGAGCATCGAGAAGCTCGTGAACGAGGCCGCCGATTCCTACGCGAACAAGTACTTCGTGGCACGGGTGAATGCAGGCGAAAGCTGGACGAGCGCGCCGCGGGAAGCATGGACGCTCGATTCAGGCGACCCCGACGGCGAAACCGAATGGACCGACTGGTCTTTGGTCGCGGAACGGATCAAGGAAAAGCAGGAGCGGCTGGTCGATAATCTGTCGGTGAAGGCGTTCTCAGAGCTTCGCAGCTGGGCATCCGTTGATGAGCTGGACGGCCTTGCGTCCGCAATAACGGAAGCGAAGGCGAAGCTGGCGGCGGCCGCCGTGAGCGACGACGGCGCCGATGTGTACGCCTGCGACACGTGGCTGACGCAGGAGGCGCACGATGCGGCGGCAAAGGCCATCGCTGATGCCGAAGCGGCGCTGCAAGCTGCCGGGGACTATCGGGGCGCGCTGGCGAACACCACGCCAAGTTCGGAGGAAGTTGCTGCTGCCACGACATCGGTGGCGTTCGAAGCGCATGCGGGAACCAAGGCCGTGCCGATGTTTCCCGATGTGGACTATTCGGAAGACTGTTGGTATGCGCCGAGCGTCACCTGGTGCGCCACGCACGGGATGTTGCTTGGATACCCTGACGGCACCTTCGGCGTGGGCGACGCGATGAACCGCGCGCAGCTAGCCTGCGCGCTATGGCGCCACTTCCAGCCTGAAGAGGCAGCCGACTACGACCAGGAGATGGCAACCACCCAGGGCACCGATGCCGTAGAGGGCGTTGAGGACGCGCGGTTCTATACCGCGGCGGCCAACTGGGCTGTGAATACGCAGGTCATCGAAGGTTTTGAGCGTGAAGGTACCAAGCGCGACTTCGCCCCTTATGCCGACTTGAGTTTCGAGCAGCTGGTCTGCATCGTGGCGAAGGCCTCGGGCGCGGACTATGCGGCTTCCGACTTGTCGGCGCTCGATAGGTTCGCCGATAAGGATTCGGTGTCGAGCTGGGCGGCGCAGGCGATGGCGTGGGCGGTAGACAGCGAGCTGGTGAGCGGCTGGGACAACGGCGCCGAGCGTCTGCGCGAGATCAAGCCGGGCGAAACGGTTTCCCGTGAACGCGCTGCAGTTGTGCTGGCGAGGGCCTTTCAGGCTGGCGTGTTGAAGTAGGGCCGCGGCGGGACAGGCCGAGCCGCGGCGGGCGGCAGAGGCAGGCGCGGTGGCGCCGACAGTCCGCTCGACCCAGCCCGGGCAGGCGGCGAAAGCCCATCGAAGCGCAGCGCCGACTCCTACGCCAAGCGATCGGCCCTTACGCTGGTAAAATGGCCGTGCTCATCCTCGAACACGCACAGCTTTCTGTCGCGGCTTTCGTAATAGCGGGAAAACGTTGCCAGGTGCTCCTTGCGATCGCGGGCGGCATCGCGCAGCCGCTCGCGCAATAACGCGGCAACGCTCACGTCCTGGTTGTGGCCGAGCCCGTGTTCGCAACCGCGCTCCTGCTCCGGCCCGCACTCGCGCCGCCGCTCCCGCTCCCGCTCGCGCTCCGAATAATGCGCCCTCTTCCCCATCAGTACTGCACCCGCCAGAACACCAAGCCACGCGCCGGGGCGTTCTCGCCCGCAGCCCTGCGATCGCGTGCCGCAAGCACCTCGCCCACCCATTCAGGCGTGCGCTGCCCGCGACCGACCGCCACCAGCGTGCCGACGATCGTGCGCACCATGGAATGCAAAAACGCGTTGCCGACCACCTTGATGATCAGCACGTCCTCGCCCATGACCACCTCGCGCGCAAGCGACAGCTCCAGCACGTTGCGCTGCGTCGACTTGCCAACGGCGCTGGCCGCCATGCAGAAGCTCTTGAAATCGTGCTCGCCCACCAAGTACTCGGCGCCTCGGCGCATCGCCTCAACGTCGAGCGCTGAGGTGACATGCCAGCAAAAATCGCGCATGAACAGCGGCGGAACGTCGCCGGTACAGATGTGGTAATGGTACTCGCGCCAGCGCGCGTCAAAGCGAGCCGAAAAACCCGGTTCGCGCCGCTCGACTGAGCGCACCGTGATGCCCTCATGAGTGAGCGCGTTCAAGCTGCGGCGCAGGCTGTGCAGGGCGCGCCCGCCCAACTCGCCCGCTTCGAGGTCGAATGACACCACCTGCCCGAGCGCATGCACGCCGGCGTCGGTGCGCCCCGAGCACACCACTTCCACCGGTCGACGGAACACCAGCGAAAGCGCCTGCTCCAGCTCGCCCTGCACCGTGCATTGGCCCGGCTGACGCGCGAACCCGTTGAACGGCGCGCCGTTGTACGACACCGTCAGCGAATACGTCTCGTCCGGCGTCGCGCGCTCGAACCCTTCGGCGTCCGAAGCACGCGCAACCGCCACGCAGGAACCGGAAGCCTCCGAAACGCGCAGAGCCGCCACAAGCGAGTCGAACACGCGGGCGCCGGCCGCCACGCCCTCCGTCGCGCAGGCCACCGTGCCCTCCGGCGCGCAGCCCGAAACGCCGGCCGAAGCGCCTTCCGCCACCGTAAAATCCTTCGTCATATCCGCCGCACCCTACGCGATCATCACGTTCGAGCCAAACAGATCGCGTAGCTCGGAACGCATGATGGGGCTTGCGGAATCAACGGTGACCGGCAGTTCGGCGCGGAACTTATGCCCGTCGGACTGGTTCACGAACAGCACCACACCATCGCGCCCAGGGTAGGACTTCAAGATGCGATTCAAGCGCATCGACTTCGACTGGTCGAACGCCGACATCGGCACGCTCAGCTCCAAACGGCGCGGGCGCGCGTCCTCCTCGCTTAGCTCAAGCGTTTCCATTTCGAACGCCATGATCTGGTTGCCGCGGTCGGAATGCTCGAACTTGCCCTTGATCTTGACGATCGCATCTTCCTGAATGGCCTCGGCGTTCTCCTCGTACTTGAAGCAGATGCACTCGACGTGCCCCGTGGTGTCCTCAAGCTCGAACGTAGCCATCTTCGTGCCGCGCTTGGTGAGCTTCGTGACCACGTTGGAAACCATGCCCACGAACACGGCGGACTTGATCTCCTTCGTGCGCTCGGCCAAGTCTCCCAGCTGGTACTTCGTGATGTGCGAGATGTAATTCTCGTACGGCGTCAGCGGGTGATCCGAGACGTAGATCTTCATGATCTCCTTCTCGTAAGTGAGCAGCTGGCGCTTGGGCCACTCGATGCCGTCGGGCGCGGGCACTTCTTCCTGGAAGCCCGAATCCTCGTCGTCGGCGAACAGGTCGAACATGCTTACCTGGCCGCGGTCGCGGTCCTTCTGGCGCTTGGCGGCTCCTTCCAGAAGCGGCGTCTCGTCAATGAAGTACATCAGCTGCTTGCGCGTGTACCCGGTCGAGTCGAACGCGCCGCCCTTGATGAGCGCTTCGAGCGTCTTGCGGTTGTAGCACTTCGAATCCACGCGGTTCACGAAGTCGTGCAAGCTGGTGAACGGGCCGTTTTCCTCGCGCTCGGCGATGATCTCGTCGGCCACGTTGCGCCCGACGCCGCGCACGCCGACCAAACCGAAGCGGATGCCGTTCTCGACCGGCGTGAACTCGGCGTTCGAGGAGTTGATGTCGGGCGGCAGCACAGGCGTGCCGTTGTGGTTGCAGCTGGAAATATAGCGGATGAGGCGGTCGGTGTTGCCCATGTAGCTGGACAGCACGGCGGCCATGTACTCGTTGGGGTAATGCGCCTTCAAATACGCCGTGCGCATAACCAGGATGGAATACGCGGCCGAGTGCGACTTGTTGAACGCGTACTTCGCGAACTTCTCCGCGTCGTCCCAAATCTTCTTGGCAATTTCCAGCGAATAGCCGTTTTCGACGGCGCCGGTGTTCCAGTCCTCCTGCAGCATGCGCATGATGTCGAGCTTCTTCTTGCCCATTGCCTTGCGCAGCTTATCTGCTTTGCCGGCGGAAAAGCCGCTCATGACCATGGACACGCGCATGATCTGCTCTTGGTAGACCATGGTGCCGTATGTTTCCTCAAGCACCGGGCGCAGGCGATCATCGTAGTAGTGCACCGGCGTCCTACCGCTGGCCACTTCCACGTAGTCGTCGACCATGCCGGACTCCAACGGGCCCGGTCGGTTCAGGGCGATGGAAGCCACGATGTCGCTGAAGCGGCGCGGTGGAAGGCGCGCGAACAGGCTCACGTACAGCCCGCCCTCAACCTGGAACAGGCCGTCCATGTTACCGGAGCGCATCAGCTCGAACGCTCCCTCGTCGTCGGTGGGAATTTCCTCGGGCAGAATCTTGCGGCCGGTGGTCGCCTCGACGTTGCGGCACGCGCGCGACAGCACGCCCAAGGTGCGCAGACCCAGGAAGTCCATCTTCAGAAGGCCCAGGTCGGGCGTGTAGTGGCCGTCGTACT
>CAVHFC010000047.1:9089-17092 GCA_963635025.1 Eubacterium sp. CAG:786 | reverse complement strand
CGATAGTTTGCCACCGAAGCCCCATTTGCGTGCACGGCCATTCGGAAACTCGCAAAACTTGCCACGCGAGGCCCTTCCGCCGACACGGCGATACAGAATCGCCGATTTCTTGCCACCAGTAGGTTCGACCATCAATAGTGAGCCAACAGGCGCGCGCCGTCTTCGCGCCTATGCTCGCCTCGCAGCGCCCCGCTCTTTCCGCATGCCCTCGCTTCGAATCCCCGCTTATTTGAAACGAGACCTTAGTTCATCGGCGTTCGCAATCAGGTATTCCCGCAAACGGGGAATCGAGAACCGCACCCTCCCGCGCACCGGGGCCTCGATGACCTGGCGCGATAAAAGAACGCGGCGAGCGGAGGAAAGGGACGTCGAGGGGATGCCGAGCTTTTCCGATATCTCCTTCGCCGACGCGCTTTCGCCGATCTGAGCCATAGCCAGCAAGTAGCTCACGGCCCTTTGCGACAGCCCGGCCAATGCGGGGGCTATAACCGCTTCGTCGTATTCTTCCGAGGCCTTTCGAATGCCTTCGGTCACATCTTCACGAGCGACGTCGATCGACTGCTCCGCATGCTTGCGAGCCGTGCGCCAGATATGGTAGCCGACAAGCTGGATCATAAACGCATAGCCACTTGTCGCCTGCGTTGCGGCGCCCAAGCACTCCCCCTCGATCTTCAGCCCAGTATCTTCGAACGATTCGCTCAAGGCTCGGCTCACTTCATCGTCTGGAATCGAAGCCAGCTCTTCAGCCTTAGCTCGCCTCAGGAAGGTAAGGGCCGAATCATTCAAGAAATCAAGGACGCCAGTGGTTATGCCTGCGAACACGAACGCGACATTCCTCCGCTCGCGGATGAGATGCTGGACGGACGTTGCGATGTCGGTCATATCCTTGAGGTCGGCGCTCTGAACCTCATCGATGGTCACCATGACGCCTTTTACCCCAGGGCGAGAAGCTGCTGCTGTCAGGGCTTCCCTGAATCCTTTGCTTTGCTCGCCTGGCGCCGAGGGCGTTCCCGCGTGGGCTCTAAGAACCCCCAGGTCGATATCCACTGAAGCCTCGAGGTCGATGTTGCCCGATTTCAGCTTCTCGACCAGCATGTCGCAAAGGCCGTTCTGCGCCGTCACGTCCACGACCAGCCAGCCCCGCTTCCTTGCGATATCGCCGAGCTCGGTCAAAAGCACGGTCTTCCCCGATCCTCGCGGGCCGGTGATTCTCATGAGGCGCCCCGGAGCGCCCGACCCCTCGTCAAGGCCGTCGACGAAATCCTCTATGACCTTGTCGCGGCCAACGAGAACGGGAGGCTCGGCGCCCGCTGTGGGCTTGAACGGGTTCGTCATCTTTCGCGCCATCGATTCAGCCTTCTTCCGCATCTACGCTCGAGCTTCTCCTTTTGTGTTCCCGGTTATTTTAGTCGGATTAGTCGGTTTAGTCGAATTATTTGCTTTAGTCGTTTTAGTCGGTTTAGTTGGATTAGTCGATTCCCGTAACATGTGTGACGCGCTCTTCGAGCGCTGACCGATTGATGCGCGACCTCTCGCTCGCGCCCACGAAAACTCAGTTCGCAATCAAAAAAAGCCTGGCGGAAAGCGTTGATCCCAGCAGCAAGATTTGCTTGTCGGTTTGCAACTAAAATAGCCTGGCGGAAAGCGTTAGTCCTTGCAGCAAGGTCTACGAGTCGGTTTGCAGCCAGAAAAGCCTGGCTGAAACGTTAACCCGACAGCAAGATTTTCGTGGGGTCGAGCGATAGCTCGACCATTATTCGTGCGCCGCTAGGCGCTCACTGTTTTCTCGTCCCGATGGCAACTTCCTCGGTACACCTGGGTCGCTAGCGCAAGCGAATCTTTCGGGCTGAAACCACCTTTCCCCGCAGGCGGGGTATACTGTCTCGGATAAATAACCGCTTGATTATTCGAGCTTTGTGCTCGCCTAATGAGGAGCAATATGACCAGCACGAACCAGCCGCAGCAGCCACAGCAACCGAACCAGCAAGATAAGGCGCATCGTGTGACAAAAAGTTATCGCACCGACCGCAATGCCATCGATCGAAAACGGCTTCCCCTTGCCGTGAAGGTGTTCGGCGTGCTGAGCCTGGTCGCCGGCGTGGTGACGGCTATCGCGTTCGCCCTGTTCGTAGCGAGCATGGTTCTTGCCATCATCAACCGCACCTTCGACTACGAAGCCTCGACGGCAACGCTCGTTATCTTCGGCATCGAAGTGACGCTGTACGCTTCGCTATCCGCGATGTTCGCGGTGTTCGGCATTCGCCTTTTGCGCAACAAGCGCAAAAACGCCGCTCAGGGCACGGAAGTCATGATTTTGCTGCTGGCGGGCATCATCATCTGCGACATCATGCTGACCGGCCTGGGCAAAAACCTTATCCCCGCCGCCATCGTTGCCATTTTCCTGGTTGCCATGCAGTCCTACTTGGACCCGGCGCTTGCCGGCGAGCGCGAGCTGAACCGCAAGCTGCGCGACATGGAGGTGCGCGAGCAGGCCGAAGAAGGCACGCTGGGGCTTGACACCACCGGGCGCGGATACATCACGCTGAACTTCTTCAACCTGTTCTGGATATTCGTGGTTTGCAGCTTTTTGGGCCTGATCATCGAGACCGTTTACCACATCGCCGTGGTGGAGCCGGGCGTGTACCAAGACCGCGCGGGACTTTTATTCGGCCCGTTCAGTCCCATCTACGGCGTTGGCGGGGCGCTGATGACCATGGCGCTCAACCGCTTCCATAAGGCACCGCTTCTGGTGGTATTTTTGGTCAGCGCGGTGATCGGCGGCGCGTTCGAATTTGCCGTGAGCTGGTTCATGCAGTTCGCCTTCGGCATTGTGGCCTGGGATTACACCGGCACGTTCCTATCCATCGGCGGGCGAACCAACGGCATGTTCATGTGCATGTGGGGCGTGCTGGGGCTGTTCTGGATCAAACTTTGCCTGCCTTGGATGCTGAACCTGGTGAACCGCATTCCTTGGAACTGGCGATACACGCTCACATCAGTTTGCGCCGCCCTGATGGTGGTCGACTGCGCCATGACGCTGATGTCGCTTGACCGCTGGTATCAGCGCCAGACCGACGTTGCGCCTGACAACGCCATCTCGCAGTTCATCGACGACCATTTCGACGACGATTACATGGCCAACCGCTTCCAAAGCATGTCGATGGACACCAGCAATACGACTCGTACGCTGTAGGACGTTCGGCGCAAAGCGTGAGGGCGAACGAAAGTGGCAATGACGCTGCGGTAACGCATGCAAACGCCGGACCGGCGTGGCGCTAGCGTTGCCTCACAGACTTTAACCCTTGTAGAGCGTTGGGGCCTTTGTGGGTGCTTCGTCGCGTACTTCGAGGATGTTCTTCCAGAAGCGTTTCGGCATGAATTGCCGGCGTAGTTCTGGATGGTAGCGAACGGGGATGGACACCGCGTCGTAGAAGCCTTTCCACGCGGCTTGCATGCAGGCTTCCTCGGCGCTGTGACCGGGGAGTGTGACATCGTCGGTTTCCGCTAGCACCCAATTGCTGCCGTCGAACACTCCGGCCACGCAGTGAACCTCGTCGTAGATGACGAAGCGCTGCGTGTTGAAGCGCCCGGCGAACCAGTCCATCAGCAACCCGACCACGTTCGCCTTCGGGTTGCACTGTGCGAACCATACGTCGCCTTGCAGGTGTTCGAAGCGCAAAAATTGCAGCATATGATGCCGCTCATTACGTACGAAACGGTCAAGCTCAACCACTCGCCCTACCACCGAGTCAGTCAACTCGTGCGCCAGCATCCTATTTGCTGCAGCAGGACGTCCCATGAGCTTGCGCACGAAACGATACACGGCAACGGGCGCATCGAGCTCGTCGGCGAGAGACGCGTGCAGCGCAAGTTCCCACGCATAACTGCCCCCACGCTTGACGATCCCCGTACGAACGCGCGAAGCCAACGCGAGGTCGGTTTCGATTGCTATGATGCTTTGCCCGAGCCGCGGCTGAACTGACTGCTCACGCATGATGTCTTGCGGATCTTCGTGACGTTCGTATGCTTTGAAAATGGCCGTGAGCAGGCCTTCGGTTGAGCCGTCAAACGTGTAGGCGACGTGCGCAAGCGGTTCTGCAGGTACAGGCTCGCACAACGAGCACGCGGACGCCGCCAATGCTTGCCCACCACCCCTACTCATGCGACTACCGCCTCGCGGTCAAGCGCATGCTGCCAGCCGAACAGTCCATCGGCCGACACCGGCGCAGGCAACCCTTGCGCCGACGTCGCTCCCAAGCTTTGCCTGCCGACCGATTCATCGAACAAGGACAACTGCCCCGGGCACCCTTTTGCCACCCGCGCACCGTGCGCTCCCCCGTCGATGGGGGCGGCAAGACGCGCACGCAGCGCCTCGGGAGTAAATTCCACTCCCAAACCTGCATAGCTTCCGTTGCAGGTAATGAAGTAGCGCGCTCGCTTATATGCAATGCCCAGTTTTCGCAATTCAGGCTCGCGCAGACAATTCGTTCGCCGGGCGCGCACGATCAGCCGCGCACCACGCGGCCCGATGCCGGGCACGCGCAGCAGCATCTCCAACGGCGCCGTGTTCACTTCCACGGGAAATGAATCCAAGTGATTGATCGCCCAGTTCGCCTTCGGATCCAAATCCTCGCAGAGGTTCGGCGCATCTTGGTCGATGATTTCCGACACGTGGAACTTGTAGAAGCGCAGCAACCAATCAGCCTGATAAAGCCTGTGTTCCCGATTCAGTTGCACCGCTGCACCCTGCGGCAGGCGCGCATCGGACGACACGGGGAGGTATGCGCTGAAAAACACCCGCTTCAAACCGAGCGTACGATACAGCGCCTGGGAGAGATTCAATATTTGAAAGTCAGTTTCCGGCGTGGCCCCGATGATCATCTGCGTCGACTGCCCCGCCGGCACGTACGCACGCGCTCGGCGCGATGGACGCGTTGAGGGAAGATACGTTGTCTTTCGCCGCGCCAGGCTGCGCGTTTCGCGATCTTGCGCCATGTTGTTCTGAATTTGCCGCATGGGCGCTATCAGCCGTTGCTTGTCTTTTTGCGGGCAGAGGAGCTTCAGGCTTTTCTGGCTGGGCAGCTCCAGGTTCACGCTCATGCGATCGGCGAGGCGCCCCAGTTTGTCGATCAATTCCGGTGAGGTGCCGGGCACCGCCTTCGCGTGAATATAGCCGCGATATTTATGCTCGTTGCGTAGCAGCTCCAACGTGCGGATCATCAGCTCCGATGTTCTGTCGGGGCTTCCAATTACGCCCGAGCTGACGAACAACCCTTCGATGTAGTTCCGTCGGTAAAACTGTATGGTGAGGTCGGCCAGTTCCTCTGGCGAAAACGACGCTCGCGGTACCTCATTGCTGCAGCGATTCACGCAGTAAGCGCAATCGTAGATGCACACGTTGGTCATCAGCACCTTCAACAACGTTATGCAGCGCCCGTCGGGCGTGAAGCTGTGGCAGCAGCCCGCAGCCATGGCGTTACCCAGCTGCCCCTTCGCCGACGAACGGGAAATGCCCGACGAGGTGCAGGCGACGTCGTATTTTGCCGCGTCGGCAAGAATAGCCAGTTTTGTTAGGATGTCCATCACTCCCCGCCTTCAGACATACGTTCGTGCGAATATTTGTTCGCAGTATATACGTACGTTCGTTCGGGGTCAATCCGCACAGGGCGAATTCATGATGATTTAGCCTTAACTGGAAACGGCTTGGTCGGCCGGTTAGGATCACGGATTCCCGCTGTCTTCCGCGGCCTGGTCGAGCCATGGCTCGACCCTACGAATTTCCACGTAGCCGTGATCAGGGGTTTTGAGTGTATTTGAATTTTATCGCACGCCGGTTAGGTCGAAGGCGGGGATGAAGCTTTCCTTTGCCGCTTCGCCTTCTTGCCAGAAATAGTCCTCGATGCCTAGGGAGTCTGCGTAGTCCAGCAGCTCCTCGTATTCGTCATTCGGCACCCGCCTCGCCAGTTCAGGGCAACGCTCAAGCTGGCTCGACGCCCACGCGTCGCCCTCGCCTGCCGCCTGCGCCAAAACCGGCGTGTACTGGTTCATCAGCGACAATGCCACCGAATCACCGAAACGTTCCCACACGGTGCGCACCACGTGCTTGGAATCCTCCAGACAACCGGGAAGCAGCAGATGCCGCACCACCACGCCGCGCGTCATGCGAGGAGCGCCCTCGACCTCATCGAAGACAGGCTCCCCCACCACTTCCACCATGGCCTCAAGCGCGGCAAGAGCCACCTGCGGGTAGTCGGCCGCATGGGAATATCGCGCGGCGGACGCGGCGTCGGCGTATTTGAAATCGGTTAGGTACACGTCGACCGTTCCGCGGTTTTCCCTGATGGCATGAACCGTTTCGTACCCCGAGGTGTTCCACACCACCGGAAGGGAAAGCCCCTGGGCGCGCGCAAGCGAAACCGCCGCGCGAATATGGGGCGCATAATGCGTCGGCGTGACCATGTTCACGTTGAGCGCATCCTGGCCCTCAAGGTCGAGGCACATCCGCGCAACATCCTCCACGCTCACCGCGACACCCGCTTGACCTGCGGCGATTACCTGATTCTGGCAATAGATGCACCGGAGGGGACAGTTTCCGAAGAAGATAGTTCCGCTGCCAGCCTGCCCACTGATGGGCGGTTCTTCCCAATGGTGCAGGGCGGCGCGCGCCACCACGAGCGTGTCGTCGGCACCGCAGAATCCGCGCTCGCCTGCCGCGCGGTTTGCCTCGCAGGCCCGGGGGCACAACGTGCATGCAGATAGCTCGTTCGCGAAGTTCATTGCGCCCCCTTTATGCGCGAACGCGACGGAATCGTATCCGCCGCGTTTTTGTCGAGTCCGATGCTCCGGCTTCGCCGGAGTGCGCGAGTCATGCCTCGCGCCTACGAAGTTCTTGGTTGCGGGCACGATCATGCCTCGCGGCCACGAAGTTCTTGGTTGCGAGCACGATCATGCCTCGCGGCCACGAAGTTCTTGGTTGCGGGCACGATCTTGTTGCGCCTCGTTTTGCGGCAAAGGACGACGAAGCCCGCATTATCAAGCAGCCCGCGGAGCGGGCGTCACACTTTTTCGGCGTGCCGATCGCCTCACGCGGTGCTCGTTTCCGCCTGATGCTCCGGCTTCGCCGGAGTGCGCGAGTCATGCCTCGCGCCTACGAAGTTCTTGGTTGCGGGCGCGAGTCATGCCTCGCGCCTACGAAATTCTTGATTGCGAGCATGATCATGCCTCGCGGCCAGGAAGTTCTTGGTTGCGGGCATGATCTTGTTGCGTCGACGGTGTTCTTGCAGCGAAAATCACATTATCAAGCAGCCCGCGCAAGCGGGCGTCGGCGTTTTCCCACAATGCCGGCAATGCAGACAGGAGCCCGCAACCCCGTGTCCCTAGTTCGACGAATATGGTAGGCCGTTGAAGCCTGGGTAGGCTCCGGTCATGCCGTCGTCTTCCAGGAAGCCCGCGTCGCCGAAATCGTCGTAGTCGGCATCGTCGTCTTCGTGGTCGTGCGCATGATCGTGCTCGCCATAGGCCTCTTCCGCACGCGACCAGTCCAACCCCGCGTCGGCGCACGCCTCTTCCTCGCGATACACCAGCGACAACGCGGCGGGAGCCTTGTCCGACCCGCCGATAATGGCCAGCAACGCCAGCAGATGCTGAGCGGCCTCGGCCTGCGGCAAAATCAGATCGGCATCGTCTGCCGTGGTCAGGGCCGCGGTGAGCTCGGCCATGAACATCTCAATGGTGTAGGTGCCCTCGAAGCGCCCCTCGGTCACCGCCGACAGCAGCGCGTCGCCCGAAGGCGTGATGGCACCGGCGCGCATGCCCGCGATCTCGCCCATGTCGGACGAGGTGCGCACCGCATGGTAGAGCGCATCGGCCTCCACGGCGGCAATGGCGGCGGCAACGTCCTGCAGGGCGTAGGCCGCGCGCGCCAGCTGGGCGGAACCCGGGCCGCCCGCGTCGGTGACGTGCGCGAACAGGATGTCGAGCACGCCCTTTGCCGCCTCAACGCA
>CAVHFC010000047.1:0-8815 GCA_963635025.1 Eubacterium sp. CAG:786 | reverse complement strand
CCCACGTCGCTCACGCGCTGCCAGCCGGCCTCAACCAGCCGCCCCGACACCATGTTGCCAACGGTCGCGTTCCCCTTATACGCGAATGCTTTCGCCATTGCCTAGCCCTCCTTCTTGATTTTTCGCGCGATGCGGTCGGCCACCGACAGATCCTCGCGCTTGTCCTTGCCCCAAAACACCACGGCCAGCATGCCGGGCCCCACGTGGCTGCCGATGACCGGCCCGATGCTGCTTTCCAAAAACAGCAGGTTATCGTCCTCTTTCTGCAGAAGCTCCTTCAGACGCGCGGCGTCCTTCGGGCAGTCCGCGTTGCCGATGACCACGCAGCGCCCGGGCATATGGTCGCTCATGCGCTTGGAAGCGTATTCCGCCAGCTGCTTGACGCCTTTCTTGCGCCCGCGCGCCACGCCCGTGAGCGCCAGCTTGCCCTCCAGCGAGATGTTCAGCAGCGGCTTGACGTCCAGCTTCGAACCGGCATAGGCCACCGAATTCGGGATGCGCCCGCCACGGCGCAGCGAATCCAGGTCGTCAACCATGAACTCCGCGTCCACGAAGTAGCGCGCCTCTTCGGCCCACGAAGCAAGCTCGCGCGCGGCCATGCCGTTGTCGCGCTGGTTGATGGCCTCGTAAACGAGCAGCGCCTCGGCGATGGAGGCCAGATAGGTGTCCACCACGTACAGCTCGGCATCGGGATGTTCGGAAAGCAGCTGGTCGCGCACGAGCAGCGCCGTGTTGAAGCTGCCGGAAAGACCGCTCGTGAAGCTCAGATACACCGTGGGCACGCCGCTTTCGATGGCGCGGGTGAACACATCGGTGAACGTTGCGACGGGCACCTGCGCCGTGGAGGGCTTCGACCCTGCGCGCATGCCCTCGTAGAACTCATGAGGCGTGATGGTCTGGTACAGGTCGTCGGAATGTTCGCCGTCTTCGTCGATGTAGGGGAACTGCAGCAGTTCGACCCCCGGGCGATCGACCACTTCGAAGGGCAGATCGCAGCACGAATCGATGATCAGATTGCACTTATGCTGAGCTTCCATCAAGCTCCTTTCGGTTTCGCGCGGCCCACAGGCACCGCGCGTCATTTCATCCGTTTCAAAAACAAACGGCGAAGGCAAATAAGCACCTTCGCCCTTTCATCATGCCCATCGCGCGGGCGCGCGCAACACGCATGGTTCGCTCCGTTGCCGAAGCGTTTCCCGCTCGCCACGAACGCTACGCGCTGAGCACCAAATGCTCGCTGGGGCCGGTGAGCTTGCCCGCGATGGCGTGCGCGCACTGGTAGGCGATGCCCACGGCCGGGCCCACGTGCAGCCCGATGACGGGACTGACGGGAAGCACCTGCACCGCGCGGCCGACCATAGGCTCGATCACGTCGTGAGCCCACTTCACCGCGGGGGTTTTGTCGCCGATGTAGTGCACCACGATGTCCACCAGCCCGTGCTCGTCCATGTCCTCGCGCAGCTGAGAGGCGATTTTGTCGAGCGCCTTTTTGCGCGTGCGGACCTTCGCGGCGGTGATGACGGTGCTGTCGCGCACGCTGAGCACCGGGGCAAGCTGGATGAGGTTGCCGATCAGCGCCGCAGCGGCCCCGATGCGCCCGCCCTTCTGCAGAAACGTGAGCGATTCAGGCGTGAACAGAAAGCGCGTGCGCCCCACGGCATCGGCGGCAATCTTCGCGCATTCGTCCAGGTCAGCCCCGGCAGCGCGCGCGGCGGCGGCCTCCAGGATGGGCCACGCCTCGTCGTAGCCGCACGAGGTGGAGTCGACCATGCGGAAGCGGAAGCCCGCGTTGCGCGCGGCAACGGCGCGGATGGCGCGCAGGGCGCCATCGTAGGTTCCGGAAAGCCCCGTGGAAATGAAGATGCCGAGCACCTCATCGCCCGCCTGGGCCGCCTGTTCGAATATGTCCTCGAACACCTGCTGCGACGGCTGGCTCGACGTCGGGATGTCGTCGATCATGTCGTAGATGTCGGCGTAAAACGCATCCAAATCCATGGTGGCGTCAACATATTCGACACCGCTTCTGCGCACATAGAGCGAAGCGACCTCGATGTCCAGTTTGCGTGCCAATTCCTGGGGAATGGAAGCGACCGAATCGCAAACGATCCTGATCATGCTCACCCCTTCCTCGTCTCGTGTGCCGCGCGTTGCAGCGATTACCTATTCAATCATCCTACGCGATACCGCGAAGCTTGCCGACAAGCGCCCGGCGGCGCTCACAAAGACCATACTCCAGCCCTACCGGATAGGTGTGCGGGTTGAGCATGCGCTTCTGGCTTTCGTCGAGGCGCGCGAGGCCCTCTTTCGCACGCGCCTGGGCCGCCATCGCGTCGCGGCGATCGGTCGGCAGCGCCACTTCCCCGGCACGCGCCAGGGGCTCAAGCAGAAGCTCGTAGCGCTTTCCGGCGAGGTTTTTCTGCCGCAGGTCGTCCATCGGGTCGACGATCACCTCGCGCTCCCCTACGCCGGCGTTCACGTCGAACACCATGTCGCCGGCGATGGTGCCGTCGGCGGCGTAGTAACGGCGCACGTCGAGCACGCCGGGGACGGTGAGCTTCGCAGCCGATTCGCTGATTTTCAAGCGGTCGGTCCAGTGCTGCTCGCCCGGGGCGCGCGTGGCGGAAAGCTTGTAGACGCCGCCGAGCGTGGGCTGGTCGAACGCGCAGGCCAGCTTCGTGCCCACGCCCCAACTGTTCACCGGCGCCCCCTCGTCCAAGATGGAGCGGATGGTGTGCTCGTCAAGGTCGTTGGACAGCACGATGCCGCATTCGGTAAGGCCCGCCTCGTCGAGCATGCGCCGCGCCATCTTCGCCAGCCACGCCAAATCGCCCGAGTCGATGCGGATGGCGGCAAGCTTCTCGCCGCGTTCGCGCATTTCCAGGCCAACGGTGATGGCGTTGCGAATGCCCTGCTCAACGTTGTAGGTGTCCACGAGCAGCACGCAGTTGTGTGGGAATTCCTTAGCGTAGGCGCGGAACGCCGTGAGCTCGTCGGGAAACGACATCACCCACGAATGCGCATGCGTGCCGGACACCGGGATGGAGAAGAGCTTGCCCGCCAGGATGTTGGAGGTGGAAGCGCAGCCGCCCACCACGGCCGCGCGGCTGGCCCAAAGCCCGCCGCCGGCACCCTGGGCACGACGCAAGCCGAATTCCGCAACCGGGCGTCCCGCTGCCGCCAAGCACACGCGCGCCGCCTTCGTAGCGATAAGCGTTTCGAAGTTCACGCAGTTCAGAAGGGGTGTTTCGATGATCTGGCAATCCATGATGGGACCGGTGACGCGCACGATGGGTTCGTGCGGGAAGACGATGGTTCCTTCGGCAACCGCGTCGATGTCAACGTTTAAGCGGTAGGTGCGCAGGTAATCGAGGAAGTCCGCATCGAACAGCGCGCCGCCGGCGGGAGCCTCAAGGCCGGAGAGGTAGGCGATGTCGTCGTCGGTGAAGCGGAAATCCTCGATGAGCTCGGCAAGCTGGTCCATGCCGCAGGCCACGGCGTAGCCGCCCTTGAAGGGGTAGTCGCGGAAATAGGCGTGGAAGCATGCCTGGGTTTTGCCCTGGCCCGTGCGCCAATAGCCCTGCGCCATGGTGAGTTGGTATAAGTCGGTGAGCAGTTCGTATCCTGCACCCATGTTGCACATCTCCTTCGGCGGGCAGCCGCCCGCCTGCTTGACGTTGCCTTGCTTTGTTCTGTTTGGCGCTTTGCGCTTGCCTTACTGCTGGCCGGAAGCGTTTGGCGCGGAGTTGTCCTGGGATCCGCCAGCCTTATGGGTGCGCTTGCGCGCGCGACGATGCTCGCGAGCCTGCGAGGAGCCTTCGTTCGCAGCGGGCGCATTCGCCGCCGCATCGGACCCAGCTGCCCCCTGGCGCGAAAGCCCCGAGGACTTCTGCCCCGGACGCGGTGCGCCTGATTGCTGTTGCTTGCGGCCCGAGCGCTGCTTGGCGCCCTGCTCGCCTGCGCGGTTGCCGCCACGGTCGCGTTTGCGCTTGTCGGAGCCGCCTTCGCGGTTCTTCTGGCCGCCGGCCTGCTGCTTGGACGATCCGCCTTGCTGCTTGGCGTTAGCGCCCTTGCCCTCCCCATCGTGCCCGCGACGGGAATCGCCCTTGGAACGGCGCGACTTGCGGGCTGCGGGAGCGGCTTGCGAGCTCTTGGAGGTCTGCTGCGCCTCGACAGCCACGGCTTCGTTTCGCACTTCGGCACCTTCCGCACCGGCAGTGGAAACCTTCGTCGAACGACGACGGCGCGGCTTGCGCGCGACGGACTCGGTGCGATCGGAGCCGCGGTCGGAACGGCCCTCGCCCTTGCCGCGACCCTTACCGCGCGAACGCTTCTGAGAGCCGCCGTCCTCCGCGGACTGCGAGCGCTTCTTCCCGCCGGGCACATGGCGCACGGCACCGCGATCGGCAAGCTTGTCCGACCCCGAAAGCTGCGGGGTCGCCAGCGTGGCGGCCGCCGCCGCAACGCCGAAGAGGCTTTCCTCGGGCGAGCAGGCACGCTCCCACGCATCGCAACCGATGCACTTCGGACGATTGCCCTCTTCAGGCGGATCGAAATCCGCCAAGGGCACGCGCACCGGCTTCTCGCCCTCCAGGCGCACCGACACCACCTCGCGCGGCACGTCGAGGTCGACGACCTTCGCCGGGCCCTCGGGCGTGGAGATGGTGGCGTTCTTCTTCGGGGCGCGACCCTTGAAGTCCTTGTAGGCCTCGTATTCGTAGCGCAAGCAGCACATCAGGCGCCCGCACACACCCGAAATCTTCTGCGGGTTGAGCGAAAGGTCCTGCTCTTTGGCCATGCGGATGGACACCGGGCAGAATTCCCCGCCCAAGCGCTTGCAACACAGCTCCTGGCCGCAATGGCCCAGGCCGCCGACCATGCGCGCCTCGTCGCGCACGCCGATCTGGCGCATGTCGACGCGCACATGCAGGCGGCTGGAAAGCGAACGCACCAGATCGCGGAAGTCCACGCGGTTTTCCGATTCGAAGTAGAAGACCGCCTTTTCGCCATCGAAAAGATACTCCACCGACACCGGACGCATCTCCTCGGAGGTTTGCGCGGCGAGCTCCTTGAAGATGGGCATGGCGTCGGCAGCTTTTTGCTCAAGGGCGGCCTGTTCAGCCCGATCCTCGTCGTCTGCCACGCGAATGACCGGTTTGAGCTGGGTTTTCAGCTTCTTCGTTTGCTCGGGTGTTGCCTCGAACACCTCGTGCGCCACGTGCCCGAACTCAAGACCGCGGGCGGTTTCGACCACCACGTCGTCGCCGACGGAAATCTCCAGGTCTTCCGCGTCGAACCACAGCGTTTTCGGGTTGAAGGGCAAGTCTACAGGCGCAATGCGAACCATAGCGCACCTCATTTCTGTATCGTCGGCACGATCGGGCGCCCTTGCGCGAAGGGGGCCTGACCGTACAGCGTATCTCGAACCTGAAACAGCATCGCATCGATGCAGGTTTCGGGGGAAACATTATAAGTAAGCGCGGCCGAGCTTTCATCGACCGCCTTAAGCGCCGCCGCAACGCGAGCCTCGTCGGTGCGGGCGGCTGCCGCGGAAATCGCATCGGCCACGTCGGCGTTAACCACCAGCTGCGAGGCGCCGGCGCAGGTCACGGCCACATCGCGCAGCCACGAGCGCACGATGCCGGCAAGCTGGCGCAGCGACTCCTGGGTTTTCGCGGTGATCTGACGCTTGTTGCGCGCCTCTATTTGGCGGATGGCCGACTTCGCCAAGAAATCGGCATTTTCAGCCAGTTCCTGCTCCTGGTCGGCGCGCACGGCGTCGAGCGGCAGCTTCACGCGCGCCACCAAGTCGGACGCGAACCCGATGATGTCCCAGTCGTCGGCGCGGGAAAGCGCGTCGAGCACCTCCAAGATGCGGGCGCGGAACTGCATGCGCTCGTTCGATTTCAGAAACTCCACCGCGCGCGTGAGCGACCCGTCGCAGGCGGCAAGGGCAATGCGCGCGTGTTCGGACGATGCGCCGGAGTTCTGCACGACGATGCCCGCGGCCTCGCTTTGCGGGATGGTGCGGAAGGGCACCACCTGGCAGCGCGACACGATGGTGGGAAGCACCCCTTCGCGCGTGCGCGCCAGCAAGATGATGACCACGTCGGCCGGCGGCTCCTCCAGCGTTTTCAAAAATGCGTTGGCCGCCTGCACGCCCAGCTGGTCGACCCGATCAAGGATGTACACCTTGCTTTTCGCCTGAATGGGAGCCAGCGCCGTGTCGGAAACAATATCGCGCACCTGCTCGACCAAATAGCCAGCGGCACCTTCGGGAGCGAAAAAGCGCACGTCAGGATGCTTGCGGCGCATGACCTTGCGGCACGCGTCGCACACCCCGCACGGGATAGGGCCGCGCTCGCACACGACAGCCTGGGCAAGCGCGTAGGCGGCAAGCGTCTTGTTGGAGCCGGCGGGCCCGCAGAACAGATACGCGTGGCTCACCCGCCCCGCCGCGACCGTGGCGCGCAGAAACTCGCGCACCTGCGGCTGGCCCAATATGCTTTCGAACGCGTCGCCCATGTGCGCTAGCGCCCCGTTTCCTGACCCGATGGCCCGTCGGCCGAAACCGTGCGGCGCTCCGGTGTTGCGCCGCCGTCGTCGCGCAGGTCGATGCGGCCCTCGTGGCTGCGCTGCACGTCAAGACGCTCGAAGTAGGGCTGGTTGGCGCGCGCGAAGTCGGGCATCCAAGGGAACAGGTCGGACAGCGCCGCGAACACCGACAGCGCCGTCTGCGACTTCATTCCCGCCGATCCCACGACGCGGATGCGCTCGGGGTTGGCGCGCGCGATTTCCAAAAACGCATCGTTGACGCGGGAGTGGAAGCCCTCGCCGGCGCGTTCCATGCGGTCGGCGCCGGCGCGCAGGGCCGCGCGCTCAAGGCCCACGGCGGCAGAGCCGGCCACTAAAAGAATGGTTCGATCAGGCACGATTCCCTGGCAGGCGAAATCGTTGGCGCGGTTGACGAAGGAAAGGTCGATCCCGCGCCCGTAGCCCTGGTACGCCACGGTGGAATCGCAGAAGCGGTCGCACAAAACCACCGCGCCACGCGAAAGGGCCGGCTTGATGACCTCGGCCACCAACTGGGCGCGCGCCGCTTCGTACACCAAAAGCTCGGAGGCGTCGCACATCGACTCGTTGGCGGGGCTGAGCACCACGCCGCGCAGCTGCTCGCCCACCGGCGTGCCGCCCGGCTCGCGCAGACACAAAACCTCGCGCCCCATCGCGGACAGGGCGTTGGCCAAAAAGCGGATATGGGTGGTTTTGCCCGCGCCGTCGCCTCCTTCGAACGTGATGAAGACGCCCGGCTCTTCGGCGTCGACGGCAAGGTCCTGGCCCTGGGCCTGGTAGGCCGCGCGCGCGTCGATGCCGAAACGAGCCTCTTCGGCCCCCTGTGTGAAACGATGCTGGTCCATCGACGCTAGTCCTGCACGGCGTTTGCCACGGCTGCGGCCACGACCTCGACCGCGCGCGGGTCGAAGGGCTCGGGCATGATGAAGTCCTCGCACAGCTCCTCGTCGGACACGAGCGCGGCGAGCGCCTCGGCGGCGGCGAGCTTCATCTGCTTGGTGATGCGCGTGGCGCGGGCCTCGAGCGCACCCTTGAAGATGCCGGGGAACGCCACGACGTTGTTGATCTGGTTCGGGAAGTCGGAGCGACCCGTGCCGACCACGCGGGCGCCCGCCTCGCGAGCCACGTCGGGGAAAATCTCCGGCGTGGGGTTGGCCATGGCGAACAGGATGGCGTCGTCGTTCATGGACTTCACCATGTCGGCGGACACGATGCCCGGGGCAGACACGCCCACGAAGATATCGGCGCCGCGCATGGCGTCGGCGAGGCTGCCCTGCTCGTCGTTGAGGTTCGTGGTGGCCAGCATCGCGCGCTGGGCCTCGTTGATGCCCTCGGAGGCCGACGAGATGATGCCGCACTTGTCGCACAGGATGAGGTTGCGGAAGCCGTAGTTCAGCAGCAGCTTGGCGATGGCGATGCCTGCCGAACCGGCGCCGTTGACCACCACGCGGCATGCTTCCTTCTGCTTGCCCGTCAGGCGCAGCGCGTTGATGACGCCGGAGAGCACCACGATGGCGGTGCCGTGCTGATCGTCGTGGAACACCGGGATGTCGAGCTCGTCGATAAGCCGGCGCTCGATCTCGAAGCAGCGCGGGGCCGAGATGTCCTCGAGGTTGATGCCGCCGAAGCTCGGGGCGATGCGCTTGACCGTCTCGACGATCTCGTCCACATCCTGCGTGTCCAAGCACAGCGGCACCGCGTTGACGCCGCCGAACGCCTTGAACAGCGCACACTTGCCTTCCATGACGGGCATGGCCGCCGCAGGACCGATGTTGCCCAGGCCGAGCACGGCCGATCCGTCGGAGACGACGGCGACGGTGTTGGCCTTCATGGTGTACTTGTACGCATCAGCGGGGTTCTCGGCGATCTTGCGGCACGGCTCGGCCACGCCCGGCGTGTAGGCGAGCGCCAAATCCTCGCGCGTGGCGATGCTCATCTTCGGTACGGTGTCGAGCTTGCCCTGCCACTGCTCGTGCAAACGAAGCGATTCCTGTGCGATATCCATGCTGATGCGACGTTCCTTCCATATTCGCGACGCGCCCGGCGCCGCTTGGCGACACGTGTTCGCGCCCAGGGAAGCGTTGATCGGTTCCGCCTCTCCCGCGCGGGGCGGGTCGGCCGCGACCGGCGTTTCCCCGGGCGACGAAGTTTTCCCTGACGGATTATACCCCTAGCCACAGGGCGGCCCCCCGCCCCGCCCTGCTCTCCCCGAAATACACCCATCAGGTGTGTTTCGCCCGCTGAC
>CAVHFC010000046.1:0-17098 GCA_963635025.1 Eubacterium sp. CAG:786 | reverse complement strand
GCTCGGGGTAGGTCATGCCCTTGTCGTCGGCCTTGAAGTCCCATGCGGTCATGGTGACCAGGTCGATGACGCCCCAGAAGTTGTCCTCGGCGCCCATCGGCAGCTGAGCTGCGACGGCGTTGGCCTTCAGACGATCCTTCATGGTCTGGATGGCATGCTCGAAGTCGGCGCCGACGCGGTCGAACTTGTTGATGAACGCGATGCGCGGCACGCCGTAACGCTCAGCCTGACGCCAAACGGTCTCGGACTGCGGCTGCACGCCGGCAACGGCGTCGAACACGGCAACGGTACCGTCGAGAACGCGCAGGGAGCGCTCAACCTCGGCAGTGAAGTCCACGTGGCCTGGGGTGTCGATGATCTGGAAGCGATATTCCTGACCATCCTTCTTCCAGAAGCACGTGGTGGCGGCGGCGGTGATGGTCACGCCGCGCTCCTGCTCCTGAACCATCCAGTCCATGGTAGCGGCGCCGTCGTGAACCTCGCCGATCTTGTGGGTCTTGCCCGTGTAGTACAGGATGCGCTCGGTCGTGGTGGTCTTACCGGCATCGATGTGAGCCATGATGCCGAAGTTACGGGTGAGCGACAGGTCGTTAGTCTTAGCCATTATCCGTCACGACCTAGAAGCGGTAGTGCGAGAACGCACGGTTGGATTCGGCCATCTTGTACAGATCCTCACGCTTCTTCACGGAAGCGCCGGTGTTGTTGGCGGCGTCCATGATCTCGTTGGCGAGGCGCTGCTTCATGGTGTGCTCCTTGCGCTTGCGGGAGAAGTCCACGATCCAGCGGATGGCCAGCGTGGTGGCGCGACGGGAGTTGACCTCCATGGGCACCTGATAGGTGGCGCCGCCGACACGCTTGGGCTTGACCTCGAGCGTGGGGCGAACGTTGTCCATGGCCTTCTTGAAGACGGCCAGGGCATCCTCGCCCGTCTTCTCGGCCACCATCTCGAAAGCACCGTAGACGATGCCCTCGGCGGTGGACTTCTTGCCGTGAAGCATGATCTTGTTGATCAGCTGCGTGACAAGACGATTGTTGTAAACGGCGTCCGGCTGGGTTTCGCGGCGGACGGCTGCTGCACGACGCGGCATGTAAAACTCCTTCTTATTCCTGCGCGCTTCGAAGAGGGCTTCCTCTCATTAGGCTGCGGCACTTCCGGCCCTTCCGGTCATGCCTTTTGCGAGCCCGCGCGACTTAGCGGTGAACTTATTTCGGGCGCTTGGCGCCGTAGCGGCTGCGAGCCTGCTTGCGCTTGTCGACAGCGGCGCAGTCGAGAGCAGCGCGGATGACCTTGTAACGGACACCAGGAAGGTCCTTCACACGGCCGCCGCGGATGAGCACCATGGAGTGCTCCTGCAGGTTGTGGCCTTCGCCGGGGATGTAGGCGGTGACTTCCATGCCGTTGACCAGGCGGACACGGCAAACCTTACGCAGAGCCGAGTTCGGCTTCTTCGGGGTGGTCGTGTACACGCGGGTGCACACGCCGCGCTTCTGCGGGTTGCCCTTCAGCGCCGGAGTCTTCGACTTCGCGGCAGCTGTTTTGCGGCCCTTGCGGACCAGCTGGTTGATAGTAGGCAAAACGTTCTCCTTCTGCTACTTTGCCTTGGCGAGGGATTGCCCTCGTACTTGCGGTTGTTTCCAGGTGCGTTCAGCTGATACGCACGCGAAAACACGGCGCCTTGCTCAAGGCGCGAGTTGGTACTTTACCAGCGGCATAGGGGTGTGTCAAACGCCACGCCACCGGGTGTGTCCATCAGTATTTTAACGTATATACGCAGATGAGACAATGTTTTCGGTTCATCGCCGCCATAGGCTGTACACATTTCTGAAAAAAGTTCTTGCATTTGTGCGGCGCTCGAGCATACAGCCCCGCCCGACACCGATGCCCCGAGCGCACGCATTGCGCTCGGGGCATCGAACGCCCTCTTCAGCAACTCTTTTTGTCGGAAATTAGCGCCGAGCTCCCCGGATGAGCTCCTCGACCAGGCGGCATGTACCGTTGAGATCATCGATTGAGAGGTATTCCTCGGTGGAATGGAAGTTCGCCATGCCCGTGGAAAGCGTGATGGCCGAAACGCCGCGTGAGGCATGGATGTTCGCATCGGCCCCTCCCCCGGAATAGTGCAGATGCGCCTCAAGTCCCGCCGCACGCGCCGCCGCGACGACACCCTCAATGATGGGATCGTCCGCCGCATATTCGACGGCGAGATAGTCGACATGCCAGGCCACGTCCACGCTGCCGCCCGCCTGCGCCGCGGCATCCTTGAGCGCGCGCGTGATTGCGTCCCGCTCGGCATCGGCACGCTCGACGGAAAGCGATCGGCACTCCCCCGCCACCGTGCAAGTTTCGGGAACCACATTGGTGGCGCCCCCGCCGCCTATGATGCCGACATTGGCCGTTGTGCGGGCGTCGAGGCGCCCAAGCGGCATGCGCGTGATGGCGTTCGCGGCCATAAGGACCGCCGAAGCGCCCCGTTCCGGTTCCACGCCCGCATGCGCCGCCGTTCCGTGAAAGGTTGCTTCAAAAGTGTAATGACAGGGCGCGCCTTGGATGATGGTGCCGGCCGGGCCGTCGGCGTCGAGCACGTAAAGCGGCGCATTCGCAGGAAGCCGCGCGACGTCGAAAGCGGAGGCTCCCAGAAGATGCAGCTCTTCGCACGTGGTAAGCAAAACCCAAACTTCAGGGAGCGGCTCGCCTTGCTCGATCAGGCTCCGCAGCGCTTCGAAGATGGGGGCGATGCCGGATTTGTCGTCAGCGGAAAGGATGGTCTCCCCTGCACTGTAGATAACGCCGTCGCGAACAACCGGCTCGATTCCGCAGCCAGGCTCGACCGTGTCCATATGCGCGGAGAGGATGAGTTTGCCTTCAACCTCCCCTTTGCGCACGGCAAGAAGGTTGCCCGTATCCGAGCCGGTTTCCCGCATGGAGTCGTCGAAGGTGACCGAAAACCCCAGATCTTCGAGCTCTGCCTGGCAGCGCGCGGCCATCGCCGCCTCCTTTTGCGACGGGCTGTCGATTCGCGCCAGCTCGCAAAACAGATTCAGCAAACGATCGGCATTCATGGCCACTCCTCACCTGCATAACGCCAAAAGCGGCGTTGGCTTATTCGTCAGCCATCAGTATACGGGCGCGTCGATCGCACGCTGACGATCGATCGCTCGATTGCGGAAATAGACCGCCCAATTGGCAGCGATGCATATGACGTTGAGGAAATAGACGACGAGAACCCAGTTGATGGTGCCGGAGGCGAATTTCGCCGCGATGCCCGCGACGTAGCCGAGCGTGATCAGGGCGATGAACTGCCAACTGGTTCCCGCAGCCGTGCGGGCCTTGAAGTTCTTGTAGGCGTTCATCGGCCAGGAGAGGCCGAAACAGATGAGCATGATCGCCTCGAGGGCTTCCGCCATGATGAGTCATCCCTTTCGCGCCGGGCACGATGCCGAGCGCACGTAAGTATAGAAACGTACTTCGGTATAGCACTTCCAGAGGAATGCGGGCCGAATGCTCACATGCCGTACAAATTAGAAGGCCGGCTGCTCGATCACGGGAATCGAGCAGCCGGCCGGAAAGTGCGGGGTACTGTTGGTGTTTCGCAGAGAGCGCCTAAAGCGCTTTCCCTTTAGTGAGCCAGGATAGGAGCCGCCACCTGCTTTTTGCGGGACAGCACGCCAGGCATCCAAGCGGAGACGCCGTTGAGGTCGACACCGAACACGTCGGAGACGAACTGCGTGTCGCCTTCGCAGATGAACTGGCTGCCCTCGGCGAGGATGTCGGTGGCGAAGAACAGCACGAACTGATAGCCCTTTTCGGCAACGAGAGCCTTGATGGCCTCGCGGATTTCGGCCTCGCGGCCAAGCACGGCCTGCAGGTCGACCGTTTCGAACTGGCCGATGTAGACCTTGTTGCCGTTCGACAGCTCGAATTCCTTGGCGTCGGCGTTGACCAGCTTGTCGACGGGCAGCTCGGCCGGGTTCGAACGGCACTTGAAAATGTCCATGCCATACTTCACCGGATCGACCCCAAGAGCCGCAGCGGTGCGCGCGATGATGTCACGGTCGAAGGCGGTGGTGGTGGGCGACTTCATGATGACGGTGTCGGTGAGCATGGCGCCGAGCAAAAGCGCGGCAATGCCCTGGGGCATCTCGACGCCCTCGATTTCGAACTCGCGCGCGACGATGGCCGCGGTCGAGCCGACCGGCTTGGCGTTGAAGCGCAAAGGCTGCGCGGTCACGAGACCGCCCAGACGATGATGGTCGACGATCTCGACGATCTCGGCCGCATCAAGACCGTCGGCGGACTGCAGAAGCTCGTTGTGATCGACGAGGATGACCTGCTGGCCTTCGGCGACCGATTCGATGAGGCGCGGAGCCTCGATGCCGTGCTCGGAGAGCACCCATTCGGTCTCGGGCGGAAGCGCGCCAAGGCGGACGGCCTCGTAAGCAGCCTCTTCGCCAGCACGTTTGGCAAGCTCGTTTTTCAAATATGCGTAGCCAACGGCTGCGCTGATGGCATCGTTGTCGGGGTTCTTGTGACCGAACACCAGGATGGGTGCCGCCATGTGATCGCTCCTTCTTGCCGGGATGCGCCCGGCGCTTCTTCCCTATCTTTCACGTCTTGCGCTGCAATGCGTTGCAGCCGGCGAAACAGTATAACGCGGCTTGACGCACCGCCGGCAAAACGCCAGGGAACAGCCACGAATGCCGAGGCGAGCGGCGGGCGGGGCGGCGGGCGGGACGGTTGGCGGGAATCCGAGGCCACCAAGAAGCGACGGCGCTTCGCGGCGGGCCGGCAATGTGAACGCAACGTTTCCGATACGTGTCCGCTCGCCTTTTGCATCCTGCACGCGGCTCCTTTTACGCTAGGATGATTTGCTACGAGGCGCATCGAAGAGGTACGCGAAACACGTTGAGGCACAGGAGGACGCGCATGGAAACGCTGGGGCTGACCGACATCATCGGGCCGGTGATGGTCGGACCGTCGAGTTCGCATACGGCGGGCGCCCTGCGCATCGCCTACATGGCGCGCAAGCTGGCCGGGGACGTTCCCCGCCACGTGGAGTTCCATCTGCTCGGCAGCTTCGCGCACACGCTGACCGGGCACGGCACCGACAAGGCCATCGTGGCCGGCATGCTTGGGTTCGCGCCTGATGACCTGCGTATCCGCAACTCGTTCGCGCACGCGCGCGAAGCCGGGCTGAGCTTCGAGTTTCGCTGCGAGCCCGACCGAGACGACTATGAGCACCCCAACACCATCGACATGGTCATCGACGGCGCGGACGGGACGCGCATGCACGTGCGCGGCGAAAGCGTCGGCGGCGGGGCGGCCGTCATCCGCAAGATCGACGGCGTGGACGTTTACATCACCGGAGAGAACCATTCGATCGTCGTGCAGCAGCGCGACGAGCCGGGCGTGCTCGCGCATATCGCCACCTGCTTAAGCGATCACGGCGTGAACATCGCCACCGCGCGCATGTACCGCGAGCAGCGCGGAGACGCGGCGTGGACCGTGCTTGAAACCGACCAATATATTGCCGACGACGTGCGCGCCTCCATTCTGGAAAGCCCCTCTATTCGAGGCTGCCGCGTCATTCCCGCAGCAGCCATCGGCGAAGCGGCGCCCACCGTCGATGCGGAGGTGCAAGCCACTGCGCTCGAAAGCCTGCATACGCTTGATTTCGCAAGCGGCACCCAGCTCATCGAACGCTGCCACGCGCGCGGCGAGCGCATTTCCGACGTGTTTTTGGCGCGCGAGAAGGCCGTGCAGGAAAGCCGCGGGCACAAGGATACGACCGCCGATTACCTGCTGCACGCGCTGCAGGTCATGCGGCAGGCCGCCACACGCCCGCTCGACGCGCCGGCCCATTCCATGGGAGGCCTGCTCGGCGGCGAGGCGATGCGCCTGGCGAAGCTGCGACGCCACAGCATAAGCGTGCTGGGAGAGCCGGTCGCAAGCGCCGCGGCGTACGCGATGGCCGTGCTGGAGACGAACGCGTCGATGGGCCGCATCGTCGCCGCCCCGACGGCGGGATCGGCCGGCGTCATCCCCGGCGTGCTTTTGAGCCTGCAGCAAGAAAAGGGTTACACCGACGAAGAGCTTGCGCGCGGGCTTGCCTGCGCTGCGGCCGTAGGGTATCTGATCACGCGCAACGCCACGGTTGCCGGCGCCGAAGGCGGCTGCCAGGCCGAAATCGGGTCGGCAGCGGCGATGGCGGCCGCAGCAGTGGTCGAACTTGCCGGCGGCACGCCCGAGCAGTGCCTTGACGCGGCGGGCAACGCACTGACGAACATGATGGGGCTCGTGTGCGACCCGGTGGCGGGATTGGTAGAGGTCCCTTGCCAGAAGCGCAACGCCTCGGGCGCGGCGACGGCGCTCGTGAGCGCGCAGATATCGCTTGCCGGCGTGGGCAGCTTGGTGGGCTTCGATCAAACGGTCGACGCCATGTACAAAGTGGGTCGCAGCCTGCCCTTCGAGCTGCGCGAATCCGCCTTGGGAGGCCTAGCGGCAACCCCAGACGCCTGCGCCTGGTGCGAAAGCCACATGTGCGGGAGGTAAAACAGAAGCGATCTATCCAATCGATAACGCCCTTCGAGCTATACCAATTCAAGGGGCGTTTCGCTTTTACGAAATAGCCAACGAGTCAAAACGGTACGGGGTCGGTGGCTCATTGGCAATCTAGCAGGCCTTCGGCTTCTACTTCCTTACGCATTTTGTTGGCAATGCTTAACGCAAGCGCATGCTTGATGCCAGCTTTTTCGCCAACCGTCACCATATCGTCCACTTCGATTCCCTTGCCTTTGCCATTTACTGCAGTTGCCCGCTCGCCATACGTGCCCGCATTCTGCGTAAGGTCGTACGCCGGCGACAGCGACCACGCACGCGCAGCCTCATCGTAAAGAAACGAAAAATTCTTGGCATGATCGTCCCTGTTACCAATAAATACGTTAAAGCACATGAGGTGATACAGCTGCTCAACATCATGCGCCGATTCCGTTAGCAACGTAGTCAACCGCATAAGCAGCTCATATTCAAGATTGGGGATGCGATGCGATGACTCCAGCAACGCACCGGCTGAAGCCATGTGCACTTTGCGCGCAGGACTTTCACCGATACGATCGAAGCGCTTGACGCCAAAATACCCCAGGCAACGCTTCGAAGAAAACAAACGCGCTTCGGGCGTGTTCAGACCACATTGCTTGGCCAGCCGCATAACACGATATTCCCGCGCCCCAATATCCGCTACGTCCACAGACGAGGGGAATTTGACGATCCACTCTTCCCCATCCACCTGGGTTAGCACTTTTGGTCGCGCGCCGCCGGATGAACCGCCCAGCGCAAGAAGCTCGTCAAGGTCTTCCGAGTCGTTTGTAGACAGAAGTCGAGCGCATTCTTCAGCCACAGCATCGAAATCGACATCACCCATGGAAATCGAAATGCTCGTTTCAGGCTCGTATTCAAGCGCACCCATACCACTTGAGCCAACGAACGACAAACGAGCCAAGAAGCCAACTTCACGAGGGTTAAGGTCATGCTTTGCCAACGCCCTATCAACCAGCAATCTGCCCCAACCATCGGGCAAGCTATCGTCGAAAATACCGAAGATACCGTCAAAAGGTCGCCAGCTCGACACGAAAACACGTTTTTCCAAAGGCAAGCTAAACGGGCTTATGCTAAACCCATCTGCAAGCCAAGAATCAGCGTATTCAAATGCCATCAGCCCATCCGGAGTGGAAGCAATGGTACCAACCGTTTCGCCATGCATGGAAACGCGCACTTTGTCAATTGCGGGTATTTGCATGTGCTAGCCTTTCCGTTTGCTATCGGCTACGACGTCCTCGATGGAAGCGTAGCGTTTTTGCGCGAATAGGCTTGCGAAATCACTTTCGCAATGCAGAGCGAAAGCTATGTTGACCAGCGACGAAAGCGAAATCTGATGCAGGCGTTCGAAGCGTTTTATGGAGCCCAGGCTGACACCCGACTTTTCCGCTAGCTGGGCTTGAGTAAGACCGGCCTCTTTACGACGAGCAGCCACACGATGAGCAAGGTCTTCGGTAACCTCACCCGGCAGTTGATGTTCTAGAATGTTAATCATAGATAGTATATTAACCAATTTAAATGATTATGCAAGAAATGGCTAATATACTATCTACGCGTATTCACCTGATGTTCTGCCAAAATGCAAATGTTAGTACTGCCAGAAAGAAGTGGCGGGGAACCTCCCAGACGACCTCTTCCTTTGCTTACCTACCCTATTTTCACGATGGGGGCGTAATCCTTGAGCAGCTTTTTCGTCTGGCCCGATTTGGCGAAGCGGACGTGCAGCATGTCGCCGTCGACCTTGATAACCTTGCCGCGGCCGAAGGTCTTGTGGTCGACCATGTCCCCAACCTTGAAGGTCATCTTCGCCGCGGCCTTCTTCTCCGCGCCCGGGCGTACGTAAGCACCCGAAACCGCGCGACCCGAACCGGCGCCGCGTGCCTCGCGCCGCTCGCGATCGGAACGTCCGGACGGCGAGCTGGCGCTCGAACGCCCGAACACGCGCCCGCCACCAGCCTCCACGCCGCTGCCCGAGATGCCGCGGCGGCTGCCGCGCTTCTCCCAGCCGGTCCCGGAAAAGCCCTGGCTACCCACGCCCATGGTCTGGCGCAGCTCAGGCGGGATTTCGTGCACGAAGCGCGACACGGGGTTCGACTGCGTCTGGCCGAAGATCTGGCGCGTATAGGCGCTCGTCAAAAACAACGTCTTGCGAGCGCGCGTAATGGCCACGTAGGCAAGGCGGCGCTCCTCCTCGATGCCTGCGGCTTCGTCGGTGCTGTTCATGTGCGGGAACAGCGTCTCCTCCATGCCCGCCACGAACACGCAGTCGAACTCCAGACCCTTCGAGGCGTGCACTGTCATCATAGTGACGGCCTGACCATCCTCGCCGAGCGTGTCGAGGTCGGTTCGCAGACGCACCCATTCCAGGAAGTCGGCCAGCGAGTCGCCGCGCAGCACGCGCACCGGCTCGGCCTCGGCGTCGCCGGCCTGGTCGCCCACCGCGGGCGCCGCATAGTCGGCGTCGTCCTCGTCATGCGTGTCGACGAACTCGTCGACGACCGACAAAAATTCCTGGATGTTCTCGATGCGCCCACGCGCCTCGTCGGTGCCCTCGGCCTGCAGCGCGCCGATAAGCCCCGATTTGTCGATGACCGCCTCGACCAGCTTGCGCAACTCGCCGGAATACGACTGCGCGTCATGCACGAGCCGAACGAATTCGCCCAAGCTGCGGCGCGCAGCGGCGCGCAGCTCGGGGTCGGCCACGGCCAGCTCGGCGCCCTCCATGAACGTCATGCCCATCTCGCGCGCGAACTGCTCGACGCGCTCGACCGTCGACTTGCCGATGCCGCGGCGCGGCGTGTTGATGACGCGCTTCGCGGCGATGTCGTCGGCGGGGTTGATGACCAGCGTCAGGTACGCCATGACGTCGCGGATTTCGGCGCGATCGAAGAACCGCGTGCCGCCAACGATGCGATAAGGCACACCCGCGCGCAACAGCATGTCTTCAAGCATGCGCGACTGCGCGTTGGTGCGATAGAACACCGCGCACTGGTTGTACGACAGGCCGGCCCGGCGCTGCTTCTCTATCTCGCCGGCAATCCAGCGACCCTCGTCGCGCTCGTCGCTTGCCATGTACACATGGATCTTCTCGCCATCGGGCTGATCGGTGAACAGCTTCTTCGCCTTGCGGTGCTGATTGTTGGCGATGACGGCGTTGGCCGCGGCGAGCACGTTGCCCACGCTGCGGTAGTTCTGCTCCAACTTAACGGTGGTGCAGCTGGGATAATCCTTCTCGAACTCCAGGATGTTGCGGATGTCGGCGCCGCGCCAGCTGTAGATCGACTGGTCGTCGTCGCCCACGACCATGATGTTGCCGTGCGCCGCGGCGAGCAGGCGGCAGATCTCGTACTGGGCATGGTTCGTGTCCTGGTACTCGTCCACCAAAATGTAGCGGAAACGCAGCTGGTAGGCCTCGAGCACGTCGGGGTGGTTCTTCAGCAGCAGGTACGCATAAAGCAGCAGGTCGTCGAAGTCGAAGGCGTTGGCCTGCTTGAGACGTTCCTGCAGGCGCTCGTAGACGCGCGCAGCCACCTTGCCCACCGGGTCTAAGGCCTCCTTGGCGAAGGGACCGGGAGCCAAAAGCTCGTTTTTGGCCGTGGAGATGCGGTTCATCAGCGCGTTTACGGGGAAACGCTTCGGGTCGATGTCCAGTTCGGCCATGATCTCCTTGTACAGGCGCTTCTGATCATCGGTGTCGTAGATGGTGAAGTTCTTGTCGAAGCCCAGCCGCTCGGCATCGGCGCGCAGAATACGCACGCACATGCTGTGGAAGGTGGACACCCACATGCCACGGGTGCGCGGGCCGACAAGCCCCTGCAGGCGCTCGCGCATCTCGGCGGCGGCCTTGTTGGTGAACGTGATGGCCAGAATCTCCCAGGGGGCGACATTGAGGTCTTCCAGAATGTGCGCGATGCGGTACGTCAGCACACGCGTCTTGCCCGACCCGGCGCCCGCCAGAACCAGAAGGGGGCCTTCCGTGCATTCGACGGCGGCACGTTGCGGTTCATTTAAGGTTGAGATGTCGATGGGCATGGGTACCTCGCTTGACGCGTTGCTGGGTTGATGTGCGGCCGCTTAACGCCGAGCAACCGCACGGAAGAGCGACACGGTGTGCGGCGAGAACAGACGCGAAGCAAGATTGTACCGCCCCGCGCGCACGGCGCGGCAAAATCGATCGGCCTTCAGTCGAAAACACAGACCGCGAATCTCACGCGGCATCTTCCGAAAGCTCGGAAACCAGCATTCTTTGGCGGGAAGTGAGCAAGATACCGTACATACAACCACCAGTTCGGTAGATTCACACAAGTGAGATGTTTGAAATCGAACAACATTCTTCGCAATATCGCATACATAATGAACCTATCCGATAAACCCAACGAGGCAGGAGCAAACATGCGGTATCGCGATTCCCAAAAGCGCGCCCTATTCGCGATACGCTGCGCGATATGCCGTGGGCGTGATTCCGACGCGGGCGGCGAACAGGGAAGAAAAGTGGCGAGCGTTGGCGTACCCGACCTGGCGGGCAACGGAGGCGACGGGAAAGTCGGTGGAGATGAGCAGCCACAGCGATGCGGTAAGGCGACAATCGATCAGGTGGTTGATGGGGGACGTGCCGTAGCGCTGCGTCATCGCGTGTCCGATGGCGCCGGGACTGGCGTTGAAGCGCGCGGACAAGCTGGCAAGCGTGATGGGCTCCCGGTAGTGCTCGGAGAGGAACACGAGCACGTCGTGCGCAAGCACGCTGGCAGGGTCCGTTCGCGCACTCACCTTTCGAGGGGCTCCGGAGAACAAGGCTGCCGCACGCGCGACCAAGGCGGCTGCGATCGTGACGCACGCCGCGTACTCCTGCACACCCTGCGTCGCACAGCCGTCGGACCCCGCTTCCCCGCCCCAAGCTTGCCGCAGCGACAAGATCTGCTGCATTCCCGATTCGAACAGCTGGGCGACAGACCCTTCCGCATGCACACGGGGGAGAGCATCCGCCGCCGCGACGCAAGCCTTCGGCAGACCGGGCAGCTGGAAATCGGCGATGCCGAGGTTGTAAGAGTCGAGTGGGCAGGCATGATCGGAAAGCACGGCGTGCGTGGCGTTCGGGCTGATCGCCAGCACATCGCCCGCGCAAACATGATAAGGAACGTCGTCGATCGTGTAGATTCCGGCACCGCCCGCAACATAGATAAGTTCGGTCAGGTCGTCATGAGCATGATGGCTGTAAAACCAGTGCGGGTTCCCGTAGGTATGCACGATCTTCCTCGGGCGCGGCAGGGCCTTCCCCGCAAAGGGAAAAGCGCTCGAGGCGGGCACCTCGCGCGGAAACGAGAGGGATATCATCGTGCCTCCTTTACGAACACAGCAAGGCTTTCGGCTTTATCATGATCAGCAAGCAGCTTACCTCACCAACATGCCCCATGAACAGGAGATGAGACCCGTGGCTCACGCAAAAGGATCAACGAAAAGCGCAGCGCGCCTGTTCACGCGCGTCGATGCGGACCATGCTCTGGATACCGAGAATTTCAGCGTATCGGACAGCTGCATAGCTTGCGGAATCTGCGAGCGAGGCTGCCTGGCCAGCGCCATCGAGGTACGCGAGGGCCGGCCGGTTTGGGTGAAGGCGCGCTGCTTCATGTGCTTCGGCTGCTTGCGCATCTGCCCCACCGTCGCCATACGCTACGGAAGCTAAAGGGCGCGCACCGTTGGCGGCAGGATCCCCTGCATGCGGACGCAAATCCCGAACCCGCGCTCACAGCAAAAAACAAAAAACCGCCCCGCCTTTCAACACGCATGCGAAAGGCGGGGCGGCTGGAAGCTTCTTGAAAAAGCTGCTCCCGATAAGGCACGATCAGGAAGCTAAGCGTTACACGATCTTCTTCCCGAACACCGCGGCGATGTCGCGCAGCTCGGCGACCAAGTCGCGGAACTGAGCCGGGGTGAGCTGCTGCGGGCCGTCGGAAAGCGCCGCCGGCGGGTTGGGGTGCACCTCGATCATGATGGAGTCGGCGCCCACGGCAACCGCCGCGCGCGCAAGCGAGGGCACCAGATCGCGCACGCCGGCCGGATGCGACACGTCCACGCAGATGGGATAGAGGCTCTGCTTGTGGATGACGGGCACGGCGGAGATGTCGAGCGTGAAGCGCGTGGCCGTTTCGAAGGTGCGCAGGCCGCGTTCGCACAGCACGATGTTGTCGTTGCCCTCCATGGAAATGTAGTCGCACGCGGAAAGCCATTCGGCGATCGATCCGGCAAAGCCGCGCTTGAACAGGACCATCTTATGCGAGTCGCGCGTGACCTTGCCGATGTTCTTCAGCAGGCTGAAGTTCTGGAAGTTGCGCGCGCCGACCTGCAGACCGTCCACGTAGGAGTGAACGAGCTCGCAATGCTCGGAGTCCATGACCTCGGTGAGGGTCTTCAGGCCGTACTTTTCGCCGCCGGCCTTCATGATCTTGAGCGCTTCCTCGCCAAGGCCCTGGAAGCTGTGCGGATTGGTGCGGGGCTTGTACGCGCCGCCGCGGATCCAGGTAAGCCCCAGATCGGAAATGCATTCGGCTACCTCGAAGAACTGCTCTTCGCTTTCGACCGAACAGGGACCGGCGTAGATGGTTATCTCGTCGGTGCGGGCGCCGTAATCCGGCAGCTTCGTTTCAATGTGCTGTTCGCTCATGCGGACGGGGTCTCCTTCATAACCTTCAGGATAGTGCTGTAGATCTCGCGGAGGTTGTCGTTGTACAGCGGACCTTCGTTGAAGCTGTCCACCTTCTCGAAGATCTCCTCCTCGCGCTTCGGGTCGTACAGACCCATGTGGGCACCGGGCTTGAGGCCGCGAATGACCAGCGAATGACCGGCGCGCTTGTTCAGCAGCGCGACGATCTGGCGGTCGAGTTCGTCGATCTTGGCGCGATGTTCCTGGATCTGCTCGAGCGAGCTGTTCTCGTCAGACATCGGCTTTCCTTCCTTCAAATAGAGCGGTAACGAGCATGGCCGCGCCCGCCGGCACCTGCCGACGCGCCGCGGTATGCGAAAGCGGCCCTCGTGTGCGCATCATGATAGCAAAAGGCGGCATGTGCGGCGGAAAGCTTGCCGGAAAAGGCGGATTGGTCGGTGGGGCGGAAAGGGCGGAGCTGGATGGACGGGCGCCGGGCGAGGCGCCGCGCCCTTCCCTACAGCATGCCGACCACGGTAGCCAGAAGCGGCACCGTGACCAGCGCGAGCGCCGTGGTGATGAAGGTACCCTGCGCCATGGTCTTCGCGTCGCCGTTGTACTGGTAGCACAGCATGGTGCCGTTGGTAGCGACGGGCATGGCCGAAAGCACCACCAAAATGGACAGCAGAAGCCCCGAGCAGATATGGCTCATCACGAAGAAGATGATAAGCGGCGTGATGGCCATGCGCACCAGGCTTGCCGCCCACAAACGCGGCGTGCCGACGAGCTTTGCGGCCGGCAGGTTCGCCAGCGAGGAACCCACGATCAGAAGCGTGGCGGGCGTCGTGAAGTTGCCGATGGTCGAAAGCGCGTCGCCGAGCACCGGCACCGAGTGCACGCCGAAAAACGCCAGCGCGCACGAGCCGATGGTGGCGACGTTGCAGGGGTTGACCAGGTCGCGCGGGTTCATGCGCACCTTCACGCCCTGTTCGTTGTCCGACGCGATGAGCCACACGCCTAAGGTGAATACGATCAGGTTGAACGGGATGTTGTACACCACCGCATAGATGACCGTCTGGGGGCCGAAGATGGCCGACAGCACCGGATAGCCGATGAAGCCGGTGTTGCCGAAGATGAGCATGAAACGGTACACCCCGCGCATGCCGAAGGGAATGCGCAGCAAAAACGTGACGGTGAAGGAAACCGCGATGAGGATGACGAAGCTGAGCAGCGAAAGCGCCATGATCTCGGCGATGGTCGCCTGGTCGGGCAGCTCGTCGACGGCCAGCACCGACGAGAGGATGAGGCACGGCAGCGTGGCATTGAGCACCAACGTTGAGAGCTTCTTGTCCATATCGGAGTCCATGACGTGGGTCTTCTTGCATCCGTAGCCCACGGCCACGGCGGCGAACAGGACCACCATCTGGATGAAAATACTGCTGAACTGCTCAAACACGTCGATGCGCCTCTTGCCTTCCGGTCAGACCGTGCGCAACACCGCGCACGCGCATCAAGTTTGCACGCTGGTCCGCCCCGCGTCAACCGAAAATGCCGCCAGGCGCTACAGCACGCCGCCGAGCTGCAGAGCGAAGATGGCGAGCACCACCAAGCCGACGACGATGCGGTACCAGCCGAACGCGGCGAAATCGTTCTTCTTGATATAACCCATCAAGAACTTGATGGAGATGACCGACATAACGAACGCCGAGACGACGCCGATGATAAGCACCATGATCTCGACCGACGTCATGGCAAGGCCGGCGGCGAAGAACTTGATGCACTTCACCAGGCCCCAGCCGAACATGATGGGGATGGCCAGGAAGAACGTGAACTCGGCTGCGGCTGTGCGGCTGCAACCGCACAGCATGCCGCCGATGATGGTGGCGCCGGAACGGGAGGTGCCGGGAATGATGGCGAGCACCTGGAAACAGCCGATTTTCAGCGCCGTTTTCCAGTCGATGTCCTCAACCTCGGTGACGCGGAAAATGCGCTTTTCGGCCGCCTCCTCGAGAGCCTGATCGTCGTTGAGCAGGCGCGACGGGCGGGCGTGACGGCCGCGGCCCGCAACGCTCGCAACAGCGGCAACGCTTTGGAGCGCCTCCTGCATGCGACGGCGGTTGCGGTTCTCCATGACGATGAACACGATGCCGTACAGGATAAGCATGGCGGCAACGGTAACCTTGTTGTAGAAGTGCTCGTTGACCCAGTCGTCGAACAGAAGACCGATGATGGCGGCGGGGATGCAGCCGATGACGACCATGCCCCACAACCGCCACGTGCTGCGCTTCTGCTGCGCGGTTTTTCGCGGGCTGAGCGGATTGAGCTTATGGAAGTACAGCGTGAGCACCGCCAGGATGGCGCCTATTTGGATGACGACCAGGAAAAGAGCCAGGAACTGGTCGGACACCTGCAGCTTGACGAAGTCGTCAACGATGATCATATGGCCCGTCGAGGAGATGGGCAGCCATTCCGTAATGCCCTCGACGATGCCGAGCAGCAACGCCTTCAACGCTTCGATGATCATGTCTTCCCTTCCGTTTTCGTGCGAATGCGCGCCGGAATCGACGCGCAACGGATTCGGTATTGTATGGCCGATTGACAGCGCGTTTGCGCGTGATGCGGGCATATGCCCCGGAAAGCAGACGTCGGGCACGAAGTTTTTACACGGGCTTGATGTTGGCGCGACGGGAAGCCTTTTCGCCGGGCGTCAGGAGGGGGGGCATGCGGCCCGCGTCGGGCGCCGGGCCCGGACGATCGCGGGGAAAGCGCAGACGTCTTAGCTTTGTGTTGGAAATGGCCGCAGGCTCTGCCCGATGCGCTGCCCATCGTGTAAGATGTGCAGCAGAAATCACCGCATTTCAGCGCCTCTTCCACACTTTAGGCGCCAGAGGAACAACCGTGAAAGGACACCACGTGAGCAGCCAAACCTCCGACCAAAAAGTCCTCGTGTTCGACTTCGGCGCGCAGTACGGGCAGCTTATCGCCCGCCGCGTGCGCGACTTGAACGTGTACTCGGAAATCGTGCCGTGCGACATCACCGCCGATGAGGTGCGCGAGCTGGCGCCGTCGGCCATCATCCTGTCGGGCGGGCCGGCTTCCGTATATGCCGAGGACGCTCCGAAGATCGACCCGGCCGTTCTTGAGCTGGGGCTTCCCATCTTGGGCTTCTGCTACGGGCATCAGACCATCGCCGCTACGCTCGGCGGCGTGGTCGGTCACACTGAGAAGGGCGAATACGGCGCGGCAGAGCTGCACGTTGCGGGCGGTGCGCTTCTCGAGGGCACGCCGGCGACCCAGACCGTGTGGATGAGCCATCGCGACGCGGTGACCGAGGTGCCCGCCGGCTTCACCGTGACGGCTTCGACCGACGTGTGCCCCGTCGCCGCCATGGAGTGCGCCGAGCGCAAGATCTACACGACGCAGTTCCACCCCGAGGTGAAGCACTCCGAATACGGCCAGCAGATGCTCAAGAACTTCCTGTTCGGCGTGTGCAGCCTTGAGGCGAACTGGACCATGGACAACCTCGTGGAGACCATGACGGCCGATTTCCGCGCCAAGGTCGGAAGCGACCGCGTGATCCTGGCGCTTTCGGGCGGCGTGGACTCGAGCGTTGTGGCCGCTCTCGGCGCGCGTGCCGTGGGCAAGCAGATGACCTGCGTGTTCGTCAACCATGGGCTTCTGCGCAAGGGCGAGCCCGAGCAGGTGGAGGAAGTGTTCACCAAGCAATTCGACGTCGACTTCATCCACGTGCATGCCGAGGAGCGCTACGCCAAGCTACTCGACGGCGTGACCGAACCGGAGCAGAAGCGCCGCATCATCGGCACGCAGTTCTGGAAGGAGTTCTTCGCCGTGGCCCAGCAGCTCGAGGC
>CAVHFC010000045.1:5013-17152 GCA_963635025.1 Eubacterium sp. CAG:786 | reverse complement strand
GAAGGCTGCTGCTGAAGCGGAAGGCGCCCTCGAACTTCCTCGATTCGCTCCGCTTGCCTTAAACGCGACGTGCGACCCGGCTGCCATCGAGGTGGGCAAAGACTGCGGCATGGATTGGATGTGCGGCATCGAGCCGTGCCTGTGCGGGTCGGCCGATCACTGGGGCGGCTGCTCGTGCAACGGGCTGGAGACGGTAAAGCCCCAGGTGACGTACACGTCTTCCGACGAGGGCGTGGTGCGCGTGGTGCAGGCGTTCGGTAGGTCGTGGCTTGTTGCCGCGGGCGATGGGGTGGCCACCGTAACCGCCACACCCGATCTGCGATACCACGCCGGCCAGCCGGTGAGCTTCACCGTGAAAGTCGGGGGGTTTGGGCCAGCCGACGCATTGCTTGCGGGCATGGTCGTTGCGGCGGTTGCGATCTGCGTCGGCGTCGTGTTCGCCATTCGCGCGGTCGTCGGTGTTCGAAAAAGAGGGGAGAAACGGCATGGTTAAACGAGCTCGAAAGGTTGCACTTGCGGCATTTGCCTGCGCCGCTGCTGCCGCCTTTGCGCTTGCACTGAGCGCGTGCACGCCGGCGGCAAAGGTCGACGACGCTTCGCCGCGCATCTCCGACGTGCAGCTTTCCGCCACCAGCACGATGACCGAGTCATCGCAGGCGGTTTCGGTGGCGGTTGCCTTCGACCAGGCCATCAGCGTATCTGGCGATGCTTCAGAGGATTTCACGTTGCTCTTAAACGGCAAGGAGATCGATTCGTCGACGGTGCAGCTTGACGTGCTTCCGAGCGCGACGGGCATCACCTTCACGCTGCGCCCTGCGCAGGGGGCTTCCCTCGGCGCGGGAGCGGGGCAGTATTTCGCGCTGTATCAGGCGCAGTTCTCGCTGTCCGCAAAGCGATCCGATGGCGCGCTGCCGCATGTAACGGGTCAGTCGGGATCGGCGGCGGTGCTTGACGAGCCGGTGGAAGGCACACTGCCCAGCGGGCTTTCCATAACGGTTCAAAGCGTGGATGCAGCCAGCGAAACCGCGCCGGCCCAAACGACGTTCCAGGTCATCTCGCCGGCGCGGGCGCGCGTCATCACGTGGTTCTCGCCCGATGGCGGCGCGACCGTCCTGCTCAAGCACAACCATACCTTCGCTCAAGCAAGCGCCGAGGATGCCGCTGCCGACTTGGCGAAGATCGTCAACGCCGATTCCTCCTTAGGCCTGCTGGCGACGGCGACCGGTGATCGCGTCACCCTTACCGCCAAGCAGATAACGCCCGGTCAGGTGATCGAGCCGATGGTGGTCGAGGGCGTCGGGGTCGCCGGCGGCACCTACGACCCATCGCAAGGGACGGGTGCGTGATGAAGCGTTTTCGTCGCGAGACCCATCAGGTGCACGAGGGCGCCGGCGGCTCCTTTGCCGGTGCCGGCGCGGCGCGCGCGCGGAAAGCTGCGGCGCTCGTCGCGCTCACCGCCATCCTTGCGGCGGTGCTGCTTTTATCGCTTGCGCTCGGTCGCTACGACATGGACCTGGCGGGCATCCTTTCCGTGCTCGCGTCTCCGCTGACCGGGCAGGAAGTGTCGAGCGCGGACGCCAATGTGTTTTTCACTATCCGCGCCCCGCGCGTTTTGGCGGCGCTTTTGGTGGGCGCGGCGCTGTCGGGTGCGGGGTGCGCGTTTCAGGGCATCTTCAAGAACCCGATGGTCTCGCCCGACTTGCTCGGCGCGTCTGCCGGCGCCTGCTTCGGTGCAGCGTTGGGCATCCTGTTGTCGTTTGGCGGCGTCGGCGTGGAAATTGCGGCGTTTGCCATGGGAATCGTCGCGGTGGCGGCAAGCTATCTGCTGTCGGCCGTCATTGGCCGCCGCATGGGCGGGGTGCTCGTGCTCGTGCTTTCCGGCCTGGTGGTGGGCAATCTCTTCCAGGCTTTCACCTCGGGCGTCAAGTTTCTGGCCGACCCGAACTCCCAGCTTCCCGAGATAACGTTTTGGCTGATGGGCGGCCTGTCGTCGGTGCGCGAAGGTGACCTTGCCGCCCTGGCGGCGGCGTTTGCCGTAGGCTGCGCGGGGCTGGTGGCCCTGCGTTGGCGCATCAACGTCATGGCGCTCGGCGACGACGAGGCACGCTCGTTGGGCGTGGACGTGAAGCGCACGCGCCTTGCGGTCATCGCTTTCGCCACGCTTTTGACCTCGTCTTCGGTTGCCGTGGCGGGCATGGTCGGCTGGGTCGGCCTCATCGTGCCGCACCTGGCGCGCTTTCTGGTCGGGTCGGACCATCGCGCGCTCATGCCGGCATCCATGCTGCTCGGCGGGTCGTTTCTGCTGCTCGTCGACGACGTCTGTCGCAGCATCTACACCACCGAGATCCCCCTGTCCATCCTGACGGCCATCCTCGGTGCGCCGCTGTTCGTCTACCTTATCTGCCGTCAAAGGAGCTCGTCGTGAACACCCCTGCTCCCATTCTTCGCGTCGAGGGCCTCACCTGCGGTTATGGCTCCCGCGCCGTGCTTTCCGACGTTTCCTTTTCCGTTGGCGAATCGTGCGTGCTCACCCTGCTCGGCAAAAACGGGGTGGGGAAATCGACGCTGTTCAAGACCATCCTCGGCTTCCTTCCGCGCCTTTGCGGCTCGGTGTTTCTGGAAGGGGAGGACGCGGGCGCTTGGACGCGCCGCCGTTTCGCGCGAAGCGTCGCCTATGTCCCGCAGGTGCATGAAGGGTCGTTCGGTTTCACGGTGCGCGAAATGGTGCTGATGGGGCGCACACCGCTTGCGGGCGGTCTCGCGGGCCCTTCGAAGGAAGATGAACGCATCGCGTGCGACGTGATCGACCAGCTGGGTTTGAGCCGGCTTGCCGATCGCGACGTTTCCTCGCTTTCGGGCGGCGAGCAGCAGATGGTGCTCATCGCGCGCGCCCTTTCGCAGCAACCGAAGCTGCTCATGATGGATGAACCGTGCGCGAACCTCGACTGGGGCAACCAGGTCGTCGTGCTCTCGCGTATTCGCGAGCTGGCCCGCGCCGGCCTTGCCGTTGTGGTAACCTCGCACGACCCCAACCACGCGTTGCTTCTGGAAAGCGACGTGCTTTGCTTGGGTTCCGATGAGATATTCGCAGGTCACGCAACAGAAGTGCTGAAGCCCGCTGCGCTGCGCAAGCTGTATGGCGTCGATTCGGCTGCGGGGACGCTGCGCGCCGAAGATGGCCGCGAGGTGCTTGCCTGCGCGCCCCTGCTGCCCGCTGGCGATCAATGCTGAAGGAATGATGATCATGAAGAACCTCCCTCAACCGCTCGCGATGACGCGCCGCGAGTTCACGGCGCTTGGCCTTTGGTGCGCGGGCATGCTTGCCGCTTCGTCCGTGCTGCCCGGCTGCTCCATCGCCGCGCGGGGCAACTTGCGCGAGATCACCGACATGGGCGGACGCACGGTCCATTTGCCCGAGCAGATCGATCGCGTGTTCTGCACGAACCCCATCGGCACGGTCGACGTGTTCGGTTTGGCGCCCGAAAAGCTCATCGGTTGGAACTTCCGCCCTGCCGGCGACAACAAGAAGTACATCCCCGACGAGCTGTTCGCCTTGCCCTCGCTGGGGGTGTGGATGGGCGCGGGGTCGGTGCCGAACGCCGAGGAAATCGCCAAGCAGGACCCTGACGTGCTTCTATGCTTCTGGACGGCCGATGAGGTGGGCGCGAAAATGGCCGACGAGGTGCAGAACCAGACCGGTCTTCCGGTGGTGCTCGTCGACTACGATGTGCGGCATGCGCCCGAGACGTTCCGCTTCGTGGGTGACCTTATCGGGGTGTCTGGGCGCGGCGAGGAGCTGGCGTCCTTCTGCGAGCGCAAGCTGGAGCTGATTTCCCAGGTGGCCGATGCCATCCCGCAATCCGAGCGCAAGCGCATCTTCTTGGCGCAGGGCAGCGACGGCCTGACCACCGACCCGGTGGGAAGCATGCACGTCACCGACGCCTTGGCGCTTATCAACACCGAAAACGTCGCGGACATGCCGGGGACCGAGGGCCAGGGGATGGGCATGCCGAGCGTGAACCTGGAGCAGATCATCACCTGGAACCCCGATGCTGTGCTGGTGGCCGAGTTCAACATGAGCGATTCGGAAAGCTCCGACATCTACGGGACCATCCGCGCCGACGCGCACTGGGCCAACGTCCCGTGCGTTGCGGCTGGTGAAATCTACCGCATTCCGCAGTCGCCGTTTTCCTGGTTCGGGCGTCCGCCTTCGGCGGTGCGCCTGCTGGGGTGTTTGTGGCTGCTCAAGGTGCTCTATCCCGCATACGCCCAGGGCATCAACGTGCGTGACGAGACCGTTGAATTCTACAAGGTGTTCTATCGCTACGAGAAGTTCGATGATTACACGCTCGGCCGCCTACTCGAAGCAGCCGGCATCGACGCGCAAACCGGCAACAAACTCGCCAGCGATCCTGCAAAAACTTACTTGCAGAGTTAACTCGCCTACCCGGAATTCGTGGGTGCGAGGCATGACTCGCACCTAAATGGAAAGCGCCGTTAGGCGCGCCACTCAATTTCCCGGAGCGCCCAGGCGAGCCGAGGAATCGCCACTGATCGCCTCCAACAAAAACGCCCTCCGCAGCTAAGCGAAGGGCGTTTCCTATCCGCTATCTTTCCCGTGCGGCCTATTCGCCAGCTTCCGCCTTCGCGGCGCCGGCTTCCTCGATCTTGTCGATGATGACGTCAAGCTTGCCCTGAACGTCGTATTCCTCGACCTTGCCCGCGTCGCACAGGCGCGCGAACTCGGGGTCGATGGGCAGCGTGGTGTAGGCGGGGATGTTGTAGCGCTCGGCCACCTCGGCACCCTGCGGCTCGCCGAAGATGTGATGCTCCTTGCCGCAGTCGGGGCACTTGAAGTAGGCCATGTTCTCCACCAGGCCCAGCACGTCGACGCTCATGTCATGCGCGAGGTTGACGGCCTTGCCCACGATCATCGCGACAAGCTCCTGCGGAGCCGACACGGTGACGATACCGTCGACGGGCAGCGACTGGAATACCGTCAGCAGCACGTCGGAGGTTCCCGGAGGCATGTCGACGAACAGGTAGTCGATGTCGCCCCAGTTCGTCTCTCCCCAGAACTGGCGGATGGCGTTGGAAACCACCGGGCCGCGCCACGCGACGGGCAGGTCGCCCTTCGGAAGCATGAGGTTGGTGGACATGATCTTGATGGCGCTTTGCGTTTGCGCGGGCAGGATGCCGTCGGCATCGGCCGTCAGCGGGTTGTCAACGCCGAAGGTCTTCGGGATGGAAGGGCCGGTGATGTCGGCGTCCAGAATGCCAACCTTGAAGCCGCGCTTGTTCATTTCGCTTGCAAGCAGGCTGGTGACCAGCGATTTTCCGACGCCGCCCTTACCGGACACGACGCCGATGACGTGCTTGACGTTGCTGCGCTTGTTCGTTTCCAGCTTCGTCGGGCCCCCTGAAGTTCGTTCCCCGCACCCCGAAACGCCGCAGCTGCCGCAGTCGTGCGTGCACTCTTCTTCTGCCATAGTTCCTTCTTTCGTTTTTTTGAATCGCTCCCGTAAAGAGGCAGGAGCGAACCTCGTCCTGTGGCGATTCTAGCATAAGCGGCGCGCGCGGGCGTCGTTATTCGTTACCGTGCTGATGCCATTTGAGCATCGCGCGCGCAAGTCGGGCGGGTGGCGCGTGTGCTACCATGAGGCGAATGCGTCTCGCGCAAGGAGAAGGGTGGTGCAGTGGAAAAGGAAGCGGAAACGGATCTGGACATGGCGAGCGACGACGAGCGAACGACGCTCGCGCTCGACGAGCCCGATCAGGCTTTCTTCGACCACCTGATGGAGTGCTACGAATGGAAAACCACCGGGCAGCGCGGCGTGAATTGGTCGGCGAAGGTGGCGAAGTACCGCATTTCCCACCCGATGGAACTTGAAGCGCGTCCGACCCTTGCGGAAACGACGGGCCTGCTCACCGGGCAGATCGACGCGGGCGTCAAGTTCGCTGCCGCTGTGCATACGCTCTTCCCCGTGGGAACCTCCATCGAAGGCGATCGCGACGTGCGCGATCTTGCCCGCAAAGGCCAGCGCAAGCCTTCGCGCCCTTCGCGCTACATCGGTGGGCCGTCCACCATGGCGTTGTGGGCCGAAAGACCGGTTGCGGTTGTGGTCACTCCCGACGCCGCGGCCGCATCGCGCGTCATGAGCATTCCCGACGGGTTGCCGATGGACACCATCATCGGCGTGGTGACGGGCCACTGCGTCTGCGTCGACCTTCGCGGGTGCGACGTTCCTTCCCCCTCCGACGAGCTTCCGGTTGTCGGTGCCATCTTGCACCTGACCACCATGTCGAAATACCTCGCCGTGCTCATCGACGTGCTGATGGAGAAGGGCGATCGGTTCGACCTGGTGAGCGTACCTCTGTATTACACGCCCGAATCCATGGCTTCCAGCCAGCACAAACGCTTGGAGGTCCTTTCCGCCACGCCCCTGTCCAATCCGCCCGAGCCCGGTGCCTACGATTGGATCAACGTGCGTGCTTGGCGCCAGAGCGCGCCTTTTCTGGACAAGCTGCTGGCGCTGTTCCTCTCCGATGGCTTCGATGTGCGCGAATGCGAGGACGTTCCGCGCAAGACGTTCATCGCGTTTGCGGAAGGCGAGGTCGAGCGTCGGGAAGAGGAAGAGCGCCAGCACGCTGAGGAAGAGCGCCGTCGGGCGGAGGAGGAGAAGCTCGCCGCCGCTCGGGCTGCCGAGGAGGCTGCTGCAAAGCGCCGTGCGGCCGAGGAGCGCCGTGCGGCCGAGCGGGAAGCCCGCCGTCGTGCTGAGGCTGCTCAGCATGAGCGTGATGTGAAGAACCTTCCGGCCATCAAAGAACGCGCAATCGAAGCTGAGGCGCGTGTTCGCGCGCTGCAGGCGCAGATCAAGCAAATGAAGCGCGAGCAGCGCGACCTTATGGCGGCTTACGATGCGCAGGGTGCGCAGCTTGCCAAGGAACAGGGCATGATCGGCTCGATGGTGTCGAAGAGCGCGTCTTTGCAGCATAACTTGCGCGCCGCCGAGGATGCGGCACGCAAGGCCCAAAGCGCCGCCGCTGCGGTGCGGGCGCGCGCTTCGCTGTTCGACACGCTGGAGCTGCCGCAAACGCCGCTCGGGGCGCTGCTTCTGGCGGAAAAGGTGTTTCCCGATTGCTTGCTGGTGCTTGAACAGGCGAAACGCAGCGCGCGAGAGTTCGCCACGGGGGATGTGCGCGAAACCTGGACGGCTCTGCGCGACATGGCCGTGGTGCTGCACCCGCTCATTTTCAGCGACGAATCGGCCGACATCCCGGCGCGGTTCGAGGAACGCAGCGTGCTGCGCATCGCCATGACCGAAGGCCCCATGACGCAGAAGGACCCGAATCTGATGAAGCTGCGCCGGGTGGCCTACGAGGGGCGCACCGAGGACATGTCGGCGCACGTGAAGGGTCGATCGACAGGCGAGGGCCAGCCAACGCTGCGTGTGCATTTCTTCCCCGACCACACCAAGCGCCTCATCGTGATAGGCCACTGCGGAAACCACCTACCAACCCATGCCTACCAGGGGAAATAACAGGAAGAGCACGACGCACCCGCCGGGTGCTGAACGATGCAAGCCTGCCGTTGACGATGCGGGGGCAGGGCGTCTTGCCGGTCGGCGGAGAAATATGTGACGCGCTGTTTTATGTCGCGCGCCCACGCTGTCTGGGCTGTTAGGTTAACGGCTCAACCAAGATTTCGTGGGTTCGAGCCATGGCTCGAACCGCATCAGAGAGCGCTGAAAGCGCGACGCAATTATCAAAATGCGGGGCATATCGATTTTGCGAATCGTTCCCCTCCCGCGTCAAAAATGTGTTGCATCCTTCGGATGCTCTCTATTCAGGTGCAAGCTGTCGTTCGCGCTCACGAAATTCCTGATGGGGGTACTGTTTTGCAGCGAGGTTTCCAATCAAAAGCGTTGACTTGCAGCAGAAATTCGTTGTGTCTGGCCTGTTGCTGCACGAGCTGTAGCTTGCGTCTGAGAAACGCCTGATGGCGACAGTAAGCTTCCAGCAGAAATTCGTAGGGCCGAGCTATAGCTCGGCCCCAAATAGTGCGCCGAAGGCGCTCACCAATTTATCATCGGTGCCACATTCAGCGGCGATGCGGGGACGGACTCGCATCGCCCGCCGCTAATCGACCGCCAGCTTAGAACGTGAACTCCTCCAGGCTGATCTCGCCGTCGTCCTCGTCGTCTTCTTGCTCGTCCTCTTCGTCCATGAGCCCCTGGTAGCGCGCGATCATCTCTTCCATCTTGTCTTCGTAGGCGTTGCTGCCCATGAACGCGTCGCGCAGCAGGCGCATGTCCTCCTCGCCAAAGCCCATGCCGGCCTCTTCCATGATGGCTCCGATCTGGGCCATCTTCTTGACGCCTTCCTCTTCGCTCATGGGTTTGCTGCGTTCGGGGTCCATCATCGGATACATGGTCATCCTCCTTATCGGCGCCGCGCACAGCGGCGATGTCGGTCTTCATTGGTGGTGCACAGTATAGCAGTCGGATGAATAGCGCAGGCGCCCTCGCATGGGGCTTCGCCATTGTGTTACGCTGCTGAAAACCGGCGGACTTATGCTTGTTCGCTATAGCGCGAGGTGGCGCGCATCGTGCCGCTTGCGTATCCAGTAGTCGCATTACCCAAGGAGGTTCGCGCCCATGCGTGAAGGAAGCGCCCCGAATTTCTGCCCGCCCACCGAAGAGGGCATCACGTTGACGTTCGAGGACGAGAAGGGCGAGCGCGTCGACCTTGAGTTTCTCGGGCTTATTCTGCATGAGGATCGTCGCTACGGGTTCTTCTTCCCGGTGAGCGAAGACACGCCGGCATGCTCGTCCGGCGAGATCGTGGTGCTTGAGGTCACCGAGCTCGACGAGGACGGGCAACCGCTGTCCTTCGAGCTGGTCGAGGACGAAGCGATCGCTATGGAGGTCTATCGCGACTTCGCCGAGGCCGCCAAGGATCTCTACGACTTCGAATAACCTTGCCGACGGCGGCGCGCTCGTGCTTCAGCGCGTCGCCGCCGCGTTTTGCGCGATACCGGTCAAACTACAGCTCGACGGGTTTCCACTCTTCGTGGTTGCAAATCCAGGCCTGAGGTTCCTCAACGCTGAAGAACACGAGCGTCGGGTCGTCGGGGCCGTCGTAGCTCTCGCCCAAGCTGCACAGATGCGCATAGCCGGCGTAGCGCATGTCGGCCGAGGCCTTGTCCTCAAGCCCGGCCTTGCCGCGCAGGATGAGCCATCCGTGCCCCGGCCACCAGCTGGTCGCCTCGAACTTCTGGTTAGCCAGCAACTCTTCCCACACGTCTTTGGTGGTGGCGGTTACGAACCAGATTTTGCCGTCCTGCTCGGCGGCGAAGCTGAAGGGCCGCACGTGGGGCTGGTCGTTCACCGACGTTGCCAGGTACCAGGCGGGAACGCTCGTGAGGTACTGCAGGATGGTTTCGTTTCCGGTCATTTCATTTCCTTTCGGTCGGTCTGTCCTACGCAAGTAGCACGTTCGCCGCTATCACGCATGCCGCCAAGACGACGATCGCCGCGGTTGCGCCGGCGTCTATGGCTGAAAAGCGCAGCGGGTGCAGGCGGCTTCTCCCGACGCCGCCGTGGTAGCAGCGCGCCTCCATGGCGCTCGACAGCGTTTCAGCGTGGCGGAACACGCTGGTGAACAGTGGAACCATCAACGATGAGAGCATGCGCACGCCGCGCACGGGGCTGTTGGAGAGCTTCGCCCCGCGGCTGACCTGCGCATGGTAGATGGTCACCAGCTCGCTGGCGAACTGCGGCATGAAGCGCAGCGCGATGCCCATGATCATGCCCAGCTCATGCGCCGGAAGGCCGAAGCGGGCGAAGGGCGATAGCAGGCGCTCGAAGGCCTCGGTGAGGTCGTTGGTCATGGTGGTGAGCGTGATGAGGCTCATGCCCAGCATCATGATGGTCAGCCGTGCGGCCATGAACAGGCTTGCCCGCACGCCGCCCTCGTATATCTTGAGGATCCCCCAATCGATAAGCAGCTCGCCGCTCGTGTTCGTGAACAGGTTCAATATGGCCACGATGACCACGATGGCCAGCAGGGGGACGAGTGATTGGAACGCTTTGGCGGCCGGGATTCGGGCGATGAGGTAGAACGCAACCACGAACGCGGCGCTTATCGCCAGCGCGGCGGGCGTTTGCGCGTTGAGCAGGATCACGATGAACGCGCAGCCGAGCAGCAGTTTCGCGCGCGGGTCGGCCCGGTGCAGCCAGCTGGTGCCGGGGCAGTAGCTTCCAAACGAGAACCCCTGGATCATCGCAGGGCCTCCGCCACCAGCGTAACCAAATCTTCCTCGCGGTAAAGATGCGAGGGGTCGATGGCCATCCCACCGCGTCCGAGCGCTGCGGCGAACGATTGCGCAGCCGTGGTGCCTAGCCCCACGGCCTTCAGCTCGTCGGCGTGCAGGAACAGCTCGGCGGGCTTGCCTACGCCCAGCAGCTGCCCCTCGTTCATCACGGCGACACGGTCGCACATCGCGGCGAGGTCGTCCATGCTGTGGGACACCATGACCACCGTCAGGCCGTCTTCGTGCAGGTGGGAAATCATGTCGAGGAACGACCTTCTGCTGGCGGGGTCGAGCCCGGCGGCGGGTTCGTCGAGCACGAGCACCTTCGGGTCCATGGCAAGCACGCCGGCGAATGCGACGCGCCGCTGCTGGCCGCCGGAAAGCTCGAAGGGGCTTCTCTCGGCGATCTCGGTGGCGTCAAGCCCCACGCGCGCGAGCGCATCCTCGACGCGATTGAGCACTTCTTCGTCGGAAAATCCCAGGTTGCGCGGGCCGAACGCCACATCCTTGAACACAGTCTCGGCGAACAGCTGGTGCTCGGGGTACTGAAAGACCACGCCGATGGTGCCGCGAACGTTCTGCTCGCCGCCCTTCGCCGCGATATCGCGCCCTTCCACCAGCACCTGTCCCGAGGTGGGGCGGAGGATGCCGTTCATATGCTGGATGAGGGTCGATTTCCCGCTGCCCGTATGCCCGGCGATACCGAAGAACTCGCCTTCGTGGACGGCGAAGGAAACGTCGCGCACCGCCCAGAGGCTGTCGGGGCTGTTGCCCCATTTCGCTTGACGTTGCGCCTGGTCAGCGCCGCGCTTGCGCTGTCGTTTAGCTTCGGCGGCGTCGTAGGTGAACGAAACGTGGTCGAATTCGATGAGCGCCTTGCTGGTCGGCGTTGCGGCGTCGCAGGCTATCGAAGAGGGGAGGGTGTCGGCTGCTGTGGCGTCGCCGCCAACCGGATGCTGCGAGCTTCCGGCGCCGTCAAGCATGCCCGCCTGTGCGGCCAGCTCCAACACCTCAGCTGCCAGCTCGTCGGCATCCACGGTCGGGCGCACGTCGACGCCAGCGGTGCGCAGGTCGAGCGAAAGCTTCGCGGCGAAGGGCACTTCCAAGTTCAAGCGCTCAAGGCGCGCAGCTTGCAGCAGCACGTCCTGGGGTGTGCCTTCCATCGCCACGTGCCCCCGCTCCATCACCAGTACGCGATCGGCCGCCGCGGCCTCTTCCATGAAATGGGTGATCATGATGATGGTGAAGCCGCGTTCGTGCAGCTCATGCGCAACCTTCATGAGCCCGGCGCGCCCGCGCGGGTCGAGCATCGCCGACGCCTCGTCGAGCACGAGTACCTGCGGGTCCATCGCAAGCACGCCCGCGATGGCCACGCGCTGCTTCTGTCCGCCGGAAAGCGCGTGCGTTTCATGTCGTTCAAAGCCGCTGAGTCCCACATCCGCCAGCGCCTTGGTGACGCGGCGGCGCAGTTCATCGGGTTCAAGCCCAAGGTTTTCCGGCCCGAAGGCCACGTCGTCTTCCACCAGCGAAGCGACCAGCTGATCGTCGGGGTTTTGGAACACCATGCCGCAGGTTTTGCGCACCAGATAGACGTTGTCATCGTCCGCGGTGTCCATCCCGTCCACGCGCACGGTGCCCTCATCGGGAATGAGCAGGGCGTTTAGATGCTTCGCCAGCGTCGATTTCCCCGACCCGTTGCCGCCGAGGATGCAGAGGAACTCGCCGCGCTCGGCGTGCGCGCTCACGCCATCAAGCGCAAAGGACGCACCGTCGTAGGTGAAACGGACGTTGGAGATATCGATCATGGAAAAACCTTGCCCTTCG
>CAVHFC010000045.1:0-4706 GCA_963635025.1 Eubacterium sp. CAG:786 | reverse complement strand
ACCACGAAGAACAGCGTGGCGCAGATGTTCATGAGCGATCCGACCCATTCTCCCAGGATAAGCCCGTGGATGATGGCCGCCACGGCGCCCACGGCGAAACCGGCGGCCGGGCCGAATGCGAAACCGCAGACCATTGCGGGCATCAGCGAGGGATCGTAGGTGAGGAATGACGCGACGGGCAGGATGGGGATCTGGATGAAGCTGAACAGCGCGGCGATGGCGCACATGAGCGCCATGGTGACCAGCTGGCGCGTCGACCAGCGGTTCGTGTTCTTGACCGACGATGCGGAAGCGTTGGCTGCCATGGTGAAACCTCTTTTCTGCGAAGCGGGTGTGTCGGGTTCGCTCTTCGCTTCGCACAAAAAGAAACAAGCCCGTACGAATTCCTTTCATACGGGCTTGTTGTTCGCAAATCGCACCGAAAATGACGGCGTCTTCTGCAAACTCTGCCTCTTCCATCCGGACTGTAACCGTTGGTCCCGGATTCCCACCGGGTCAGCCTTGCGTGCGTCGCGTTGACGTCGCACGCGCAAGGGTCGCGGACTTCCGTTGCGAAACACGGCCTTTCGGCCATGATGTCGATTTCGGTTACCGCCAGTGAGGGTTTCCACCTCGCCCTGAAACAGAATTCATCGTCTTGGCAGTGTAGTCCTTGCCACACATTCCCGCAACCGTGTAAATAGTAGACGTTGCTCTCGTCAAAGCATCATTTTGATTCGTCATGGCAATAAAAGGAACCACCGCGCTGGGATTCGCGTGGCCCGTCCCACGATGGTGCCGTATTCTCGGAAAAGTGTGACGCGCAAAATTCAATGTTGCGCGATTGGCGTTTGCCCCGCTTTTTGAAAAGTCTGACGCGCCTTCGGCGCTGGCTATTGATGTGCGCTTTCGCTCGCACCCACGAAAATACCTGCTGAGGTTGCTTTTCTCAAGAATTCGTAGGGTCGAGCTATAGCTCGACCAGGCCGCTGGCGATTCAGGGATAGGGCGTCTTGCCGGCCGGCAGAAAAATGTGTGACGCGCTTCGCGCTATTTTATGCTGCGCGAGTCATGCCTCGCGCCTACGAAATACCTGGTGGAAGGGTTTGTTTTGCAGCAATGTTTCCAATCAAGAGCGTTGACCTGCGCTAGAAATTCGTAGGGTCGAGCTATAGCTCGACCCTTATTCGAGAGCGCCGTCAGGCGCGACACTTATTTCTCGTCCGTTGCCCGCGGAGCGTCGATGCGGCTTTTATGCCTTCTTGCGTAGAAACACGCTCTTTTCCTCTAGTTCGTGAATCTCCGCGCGATACTCCTCCTCGATGTTGCCATCGTAGACGTAGTGCTTCGTCTCCTTGCCGACCATGCCGGCGCAGAGGAACACCATCAAGATGTTCGGCAGCGCCATGAGCGCGTTGGCGATGTCGGTGGCGGTCCAGGCGATGTCTCCGACGCCGATGCCGCCTAAAAAGCCCATGCAGATGTAAAAGCCCAGGTAAACCGGCACCCAACGGCGGCCGAACAGATACAGCGTCACGCGCTCGCCGTAGTAGCTCCAGCCGATGATGGTCGAGTACGCGAAGCACAGGATGCCCAGCATCAGCACGGGCGTGCCCACATAGGGGATGGTCGCGAACACGGCGTTGGCGAGCGTGGCGCCATTGGTGACGCCGGTGTCGGCGATGAGCGTGGGGTTGGCGCACAGCGACGACACGATGACGAGCGCCGAAACAAGGCAGATGACCACGGTGCACCAGAACGGGCCGGTCATGGCGACGAGCGCCTGACGTGCGGGGTTCTTCGATTCGGCCGCCGCACTGATAAGCGGGGCCGTGCCCAGGCCGGCCTCGTTGGAGAACAGGCCGCGCGCGCAGCCGAATTGCAGCGCCACCATGATGCCGCTGCCCACCGCGCCGCCGAAGGCGGCCTTCGCGGTGAAGGCGCATTCGAAGATCAGGCGGAAGGATTCACCGAGGTAACCGGCGTTGCAGATAAGGATGTAGATGCAGCCGAGGATGTACGCGCCGCCCATGATAGGGACGAGCTTCTCGCAGATGTTGGAGATGGTGCCCAGGCCGCCCATGATGATGAGCAGGGCCGATCCGCACACGATGGCCGCCACGATCCACGGCTCCACGCCGAAGTTCGCCTGCGCGACCGAGGTGATGGCGCTCGTCTGCACAGCCGACCCGATGCCGAAGATGGTGAAGCAGGCCATGACGGCGAACCAGATGGCGCACAGCTTCGCCCACCACGGGACGGTGCCGTCCTTACGCTTGTAGCGCTGTTCCCACACGTGCATGGCGCCGCCCATCATGTGCCCCTGGCGGTCCTTCACGCGGTATTTCATCGCGGCGTAGACCTCGGTGTATTTCGTTGCCATGCCCAGGATGCCGGTGAGCCACATCCACAGCACCGCGCCCGGGCCGCCAGAAAGCACCGCCGTGGCCACTCCGACGATCGATCCGGTGCCCAGCGTCGAGGCGAGCGAGGTTGCCATGGCGCCGAAGTTGCTGACGTCGCCCTGCGCGCCGGAGTCCTTCGTGACGGAAAGCTTGAGCGCTAAGGGGAGCTTGCGCTGGATGCCGCGGGTGCGGATGGTGGTGTAGATGTGGCACCCCAGAAGCAGGATGATCATCGGCGGACCCCATACGGCCGCGTCGATGCCGTTCAAAATGTCGACGTAGTTCATGAACACCTCGTTACTAATCGGTTAACGGGGGGTTATGGTACTGCTAGTGCAACAGTTCAATTGTTTCAAGTTCGTAAACGCACAATTTGCCCCGTGGGCGGTTTGCGCCATAAAGGTTCAAAATCTTGTCGCGCAAATTGATTCGCACATGTATTGTTTGTCCAGTTCTTAAAGTAGTTCAGAGCGACCTGACACAAATGCACGACTTCAGGTCATTTTGTCCAGTAAAGTTCAATTTGATGAACTGCCGCTCGCCGCCGTGTGCTTGCCGCTCGCGGGCTGGCGGGCGGCGCAACACTCCTTTCGCCCCCTGTCACCGCACGTTTACCTAGCCTTCACGGTGCGTTAACGAACCGGAAATGGCACTTTCGGAAACTTGATAGCGTCTTAACCGGGAAAGCGCCCGAGCCGAAACCGCTTCGCTTCTGCGTGATTGCAGGAAAAGTCGCTGAAATGAGAAAGCGCGTGGAAAAGCAGCTTCGGTGCGGGCCCTTTCGAAGTGAAAGGGGTTGGCTATGGATATAGTCAGCATCATCAACGCAGTGGACGGGTTCGTGTGGGGCCCGCCCATGATTATCCTTCTGTTAGGTTCCCACATCTTCCTGACCATCCGTACCGGCTTCATTCAGAGGAAGCTGCCGCAGGCCATCAAGCTTTCGGTCACCAAGGATCCGGACGCACCGGGAGACATCTCCCAGTTCGGCGCTCTGTGCACCGCCCTTTCGGCAACCATCGGCACCGGTAACATCGTCGGCGTGGCCACGGCCATCATGTCCGGCGGCCCGGGCGCGGTTCTGTGGATGTGGCTCACCGGCGTGTTCGGTATCGCCACCAAGTACTCCGAGACCTACGCTTCGGTGAAGTACCGCGTGAAGGACCACGAGGGCAAGATGCTCGGCGGTGCCATGTTCGCGTGGCGTCGCGCCTTCATGAAGGACGGCAAGACCCCGTGGTGGGCCATGCTCGGTGCCGGTGCGTTCGCCCTGTTCGCGGCTATCGCCTCCTTCGGCATCGGCTCCGCGGTGCAGTCCTCTTCCATGACCGGCATCATCACCGCCAACTTCCCCGGCATCCCCACGTGGGGCATCGGCCTGGCCATCGTCATCATGGTTTCCGTCGTTATCTTCGGCGGAGTGAAGGTCATCAGCCAGGTGTGCGAGAAGCTCGTTCCCTTCATGGCTATCGCTTATGCTTGGGGCTGCATCGTCATCATCGGTATGAACTGGGCTTACGTTGGTGAAGCCATTCAGCTCATCGTCACCAGCGCCTTCAACCCGCAGGCGGCCTTCGGTGGCCTGCTCGGCAGCGGCGTCATGGCGGCCATCCAGTTCGGCTGCGCTCGCGGTCTGTTCTCCAACGAATCCGGCATGGGCTCCGCTCCCATCGTTGCTTCCGCCGCTTCCACCCGCAACCCTGCTCGTCAGGCGCTCGTTTCCATGACCGGCACCTTCTGGGACACGGTTATCATCTGCGCCCTGACCGGTATCGTGCTCGTGTCCACCATGCTTGCCAATCCCGATGTCGTCGCTGGAATCGCCGCTGGTGACATCAAGGCCGGCGCCGACCTGACCAGCGCGGCCTTCGCCTCCATCCCGTTCGTGGGCACGCCGGTCCTCGTCCTTGGCATGGTGCTGTTCAGCTACTCCACCATCCTCGGCTGGAGCTACTATGGCAACCGCTGCATCACCTACCTGTTCGGCAAGCATGCCATCAAGCCCTACCAGGTGCTCTACGTCATCGCTGCCTTCCTCGGCGCCATCGGCGTGGCCGACGTGGTCTGGACCGTTTCCGACATCACGAACGCTCTTATGGCCATCCCGAACATCATCGTGGTGCTCGTCCTTTCCGGCCTGATCGCCAAGGAAACCAAGCACTACGTGTGGGAGAAGAACCTCGACGAGAAGGACAACGCGGAAATCCCCGTCCTCGAATCGAAGTAGGTTTTTCGAAGAAAAGCCTGGGCGGCGAACAATCGCCGAGCCCAAATCGGGAAGGGCGCGCATCGGTTGATGCGCGCCCTTCGTGCGTTTTCGCT
>CAVHFC010000044.1:0-17224 GCA_963635025.1 Eubacterium sp. CAG:786 | reverse complement strand
GAATGGCAAGGTTGAGGGGGATAGCGATCTCTATTCCCATGTTAAGGAAGAGCTGGGGGATGTTTTGTTTAGCCTGACAAATGTTGCCCGCCGTATGGGGTTGGATTCTGAAAACGCCTTGCGCGCCAGCTGCCGCAAGTTCCGCAATCGATGGGCCTGGATGGAGCGCGAAGCTGCTTCTCGCGGCAAATGCTTGGAGGATTTTTTCGCCGAAGCTACCCCAGAGGAGCGGGAAGAGCTGTGGAAAGCAGCAAAGGCTGCCCTGAGGTGCGAGCAAGCGAACTAGGCAGACGGTCGTCGGGTCGGTCGATAATAGCTTTCGCGCCGCCGAAGACGATATCTCCCGAAAGATGCTTCGCCTCATCACTGTAGTCGAGCTGGCCGGAGAGGATTTTCCCGGCATAGTACAACGTCATGGCAACGCAATAATCCCAAAGCACGATAAGGCGGGTTTTGCTGACGGGCTCCTGAAGGCTGAAAAGCTTGAACATGAGCGGCTTCATTTCGTCGATTTTCGCTTCGACGTCTTTCTTCTCGATACCATGGTTGGTCAGGTATGAGATATAAAATAGGGTGCCTTGCTTATCCGAGAGGATCTCGTCGAACGAGTTGTCCCATATTTCGCGCCCGGATAGGCCCTTTGCGGAAAGCTCGTCGATTCGACGAAGATGCGCATGGTGGAACCTGCTGGCTGCTGCTTCGATGGCCTGCTCCATGGTTCCGAATTTGTTGAAGATGGTGCCGCTAGAAATGTCGCAGGCGTTTGCCACCTTCTTCGATGATATTCCGCCGAGACCAGACTTGGCACCCATCGCAACGATGGCATCGAGGATTTTCTCGTCAATATCCCCGAGGTTGCGATACCCCATAGGCGCTTGCTCCTTACTCATGTTTCGTTTTGGTTAACAGAATGATAACTCATCAATCGGATTGCTGCGGGAAGCTTTGAGGCGGGGACGGGTCTATGCTCGATGGGGTCTGCCGACGCCGGATGGGGTTGTCTTTTCGGGAAAGGCTGCATGCGTTCGGTAACAGGATGGTTTAACCGGATGTCGCATTGGGATGGTGGGTGTTCTGCTGCGCTATCATATGCCCGAACATAACGACGGGGTCGAGCGAACCTGCGCTCGACGGAGAACGCCATGCGGCATTACGAAATGGCCGCGATAAGAAATGGCGATGCTAAAGGAGACGATTCATGAATGCCACGAGCGAGCCTCTTGGTACGGGTAAGTTGTCGGGTCGAACGCTTGATGATGGGGTGCGTAGGGGGCTGCCGGTGCCTAACGTGCCCGATCTTACCGCTTTCAATATGAGCGGCGATCTGCGCATGAGCAGCGAAAATTTGGCGACGCTGCATCAGGCTGGAATCGAAACGCGCGAAATCATGCAGAAGTATAAGGCCGCGATGCGCGAAATGAAGGTGCGCCTGGAAATTCTCGATCAGGATTTGAACCTGAAAAAGCATCGCAACCCGATTCATCATATCGAATCGCGCATCAAATCGCCGGCAAGCATCAATGAGAAGATCGGTCGGTATGGCTACGAGCCGACGCTGGAGAACATGGAGCGCTATATCCTGGATATAGCCGGGATTCGCGTCATCTGCCCGTATATCCAGGATGTATATAGCCTGTTCAGCCTCATCAATCGACAAGATGACTTGGAGATAGTGAAGGTAAAGGATTACATTGCGGCCCCGAAGCCGAATGGGTATCGAAGCCTGCACGTGGTGGTGCGCATCCCAGTGTTCTTCATGGACAAGAAGGAGACCATTCCCGTTGAGATTCAGTTGCGCACGCTGGCGATGGACTTCTGGGCCAGCTTGGAGCACGACTTGAAGTACAAGGCCGTGAGCGAAGTGGCGGGATTGGACGCCAGCGCGGAGCTGAAGGACTGCAGCCGCATCATCGAGGAAGTGGAGACGCGGATGCAGGTGTTGGCAAGCGCGCTGGAGCCGGAGGAATAACCGCAGGAAGGCAGCTTTCGGGAGGCTGCGACGAGCGGAAGGCGTCGTCGCCCGGAGGCCACAGGCGTTTCCGGGCATTTTGATTTCGGTTGGAAAATGCTTGACTTGAAGTTGACTCCAGCAACTATGATTTTCCCAGATCGAGAGGAGTCAGCTATATGAGCAAGGATATTTCGGCAACGCCAAAATTGGGATTCGGATGCATGCGTCTTCCCTTAACGGATACGAGCGATCAGACTGCTATCGACATCGAGCAGTTTAAGCAGATGGTCGATATGTTCATGGAGGCCGGGTGCACGTACTTCGATACGGCGTTCGTGTATCACAGCGGTGCATCGGAGGTTGCCTTGAGGGAGGCGCTGGTCAAGCGCTATCCGCGCGATAGCTTCACTATTGCGACGAAATGCCTGGCATGGGCGTTGCCGGATGCTGAGACGGCGAAAGCATGCTTGGACACCTCGCTTGAGCGTCTGGGGACCGATTACGTCGATTACTACCTTCTGCACAACGTTGGAGGCGACCGCACGAAGAAGTTCGACGATTTCGGCTTGTGGGAATGGGCGCAGGAGATGAAGGCCGCTGGCAAGATCCGTCACGTGGGTTTCAGCATGCACGACGGGGCCGAGGCTTTGGAAGAACTGCTACAGGCGCATCCCGAGGTGGATTTCGTGCAGCTGCAGGTCAACTATCTGGATTGGGAAAGCCCGGTGGTGCAGTCCCGTCGCAACTTGGAGGTTGCTCGCGCTCATGGCAAGCCGGTCGTCGTTATGGAGCCGTGTCGCGGTGGGCGTTTGGCCGACATGCCCCAGGCGGTGGCGGCGCCGCTGCTGGCCGCGCGCCCGGATTTGAGCCAGGCTTCGTGGGCGTATCGTTTCTGCTACAACCAACCGGGTGTGATGACGGTGCTTTCGGGCATGTCGACTCCCGATCAGGTTCGTCAGAACATTGACGAATGGCGCGAGAGCGGTGGGGCGTTTTCCGAGGCTGAGCAGCAGGCCTTGGACGCGGCGCGTGAGGTGCTCGCTTCGATGCCGACTGTTCCGTGCACGAATTGCCGCTATTGCGTCAAAGACTGCCCGCAGAATGTGGCGATTCCGGAAATCATGAACCTGTTGAATTTGGAGTTGCAGACCGAAGATCGCGAGTTTGCTAAGCAGCAATATTCATGGCAGGCGGTTCCCGGGAAGGCGAGCGACTGCATCGGATGTGGAGCCTGCGAGGCGATGTGCCCGCAGAGCATCGACATCATCGATCAGCTGGAGAAGGCTGCCGAGCATTTCGAATAGCGTACAAAAGGCCCCCGAACCTCGCGCTTTGCGGATTCGGGGGCCTTTGTGTGCGGTCTAAGCTCCTTTGGGTTGCCCCGGCTTATGCCAGCTTGTCCTGCAGTTCCTTAGCGGCTGCGGCCTTGTCGAAGTTGCCGCCGGTGCGCTTCGTCAGCTCGCCCATGACGCGGCCCATTTCCTTCTTGGTCGATGCGCCGGTTTCGGACAGTACGGCGTCGATGAGTGCGGAAAGCTCGGCTCCCTCGATTTGCTTGGGAAGCAGCTCTTCGAGGATCTTCACCTGCTCGGCGAGCATGTCGGTGCGTTCCTGGTTGTTGTTCGCCTTGATCGATCCTTCGAGGGTTTCCTTCGTTTGCTTGATGACGCGTTTCGTCATGTCATCCACGTCTTTTTCGGTGATGTCGCGGCGTTCGTTGACCTCGATGTTCTTTATTTCGCCGTGAACCTGGCGAAGGATGGCCAGGCGCGTCTTGTCGTGCGCCTTCATGGCTTGTTTGATCAGTTCCTTCAGCTCGTCGTATTGCATTGCTGCTCCTATCTTTTGCGAGGCATCGGTTCCCCAGTATACCCCTGTGAGGGTCGTTCCGGTTACGTTTGGCTCACCGGTGCGGGCCTTTGCGAAAAGCTATGGTATCGTGACCGCATGAGCGAACAGGTAAGGGAGAGATCAACCGATGGGGGCGCCGGATGAACGAGAAGGTTTGCGACCGGGAAGCGCAGGCGAGTAGGGATTGCCGGGGTGCATCGGGCGCTGCGGGGATTCGGGCCGCTCATGCTTGGACGCCTTCGCAGCTGAAGCCTCGAACGCTTAAGGAGGCGCGGGGGCATCGCAACGATGTCGCGGCGACTACCGCGAACGAGCAGAACAAGATGCGATGCGTGCGCGAGTACACGTTGGGCGAGGAGATAGCGAATTCGGTGACGCACGGCATCGGTGCGCTGCTGGCAATTGCCGCGATCCCCATTCTCGTCGTGTGCGCGGTGCGCTCAGGCGGCGGCGTGCATCTGTTCGCGGCGCTGGTGTATGCGCTTACCATGCTGCTGGAGTACCTGATGTCGACGCTGTATCACGCCATCGCGGCCGATCGCGCCAAGCGTGTCTTCAAAGTGCTCGACCATAGCTGCATATACCTGTTCATCGCGGGAACGTATACACCGTTTTGCCTGATCACGCTAATCGATTCCGGTGGAATTCCCCTCTGCGTGTTCGTGTGGGCGCTTTCGATCGCCGGCGTTGCCTTCGAGGCGTTTTGGGTTTTCCGGCCCCGCTGGATTTCCGCCGTGCTCTACCTTGCGCTTGGCTGGGCGATCGTGTGGTTCCTTCCGGGACTCGTGCAGGCCATTCCTCCAGGCGGGCTATGGCTGTTGCTTGCTGGAGGCATATGCTATTCGGTCGGCTGCATCTTCTACGTTCTGAAGAAGATCCCGTACATGCATTCCATTTTCCACTTATGGGTTGTGGCGGGAAGCGTGTTGCAGTTTCTGGCGGTTGTCCTGTACGTCATGTAAGGTGATAGGGAAACGGGAACGAGTTGGCTCGGTCGTGAGCCGGGCTTTTAGGAGCAACGACAATCTATGACGGGTAGAAGCGAAGACGGCGACAGTACAAAGGGCATCAAAGGCTTGTTCGGGTTTTTGGGTGCGCCGCGGCGCGCGTCGATGTCGGCTGAGGACGAGATCAAGGATTTCGTCGCGGACAACGACGAGCTGCTGGAAGACGAGAAGCGCATGATCCATGAGATCTTGGATCTTGGAGGCATGGACGCCGGGGAGATCATGACCCCGCGCGTGGACATGATCCTGGTCGAGGATACGGAAACCGTTCGTCAGGCCGTTGAGCGCATGATGGGGACCGGGTATTCCCGCTTGCCTGTGTTCCACGAGGACATCGACCGCATTGTCGGAATCGTTCACTACAAGGACTTGGTTGCCCCGGTGCTCGACGGTCGTGGGGACGACCTGGCGGTCGATTACGCGTTCGAGCCTCTGTTCGTCCCGGAATCGAAAGACGTGTTCCCCCTGCTCACCGAGATGCAAACGAAACGGCAACAGATGGCCATCGTGGTTGACGAGTACGGTGGAACCGATGGTTTAATAACGGTCGAGGATATCGTTGAGGAAATCGTCGGCGAAATCGTGGACGAAACCGACCGCGAGCGCCCCTCCATCAGGCGCGAGGGTCCGAACGTGTGGCTGGTGAGCGGCAAGTATCCGGTGGAAGATGCTATCGAGCTTGGCTGGCCGCTTGAGGAATCGGAGGACTACGAGACGCTTGCCGGTTGGATGCTGAGCATCTTGGATACGGTTCCGCAGGTTGGCGATTCGTTTGAGAAGGATGGCTTCCTCTACACCGTGCAGTCCATGCGCAGGCGTCGCATTTTGACGGTTCGCGTGGAGCGCAAGGGTGATGATGCGGCAAACGATGCCGATGAGAAGGGCTCGGATCAGGAGGAACGGTGACGAAGGAACGGCAACTGCACCGATCGCGCTCGGCGCTGATCGGGGGAGTGTGCGCCGGTATCGCCGAGTATCTTGATGTCGACCCTGTCGTTCTGCGTATCCTGTGGGTTGCGTTCGCGTTTCTTTCCTGCGGACTGCTTATCTTTTTCTACATAGCTTTGTGGATCGCTTTGCCGAAGGCGCCTATGCGCCCGAAGCCTGTTGTCGTCGAACCTAAGGCCGTGCGCTCCGATACGTTTGGCGACGTTGATTGCCGTCGAGCTCGTGGAAGATGCGAGGACGTTGCTTGGCTGTCGCGCTCCTCGCGCTATGCGGGGTCGGCCCATGTTCCGCCGGCTCCTCCGGCTCGCGCTGCGGCTGTTGAAAACGTTGCGCCCGGCGAGAGTGGGCGAGATGCCGCTGCGGCACCCAATGCGGAAATGTCACCTACGCCCGTTTCCCATCAGCCTTCGGTCGCCGTTATCACCTGCGTGCTGTTCGCGGGTTGCTTGCTCCTGTCCGCCGGCGCGGCGTTTGCCCTCTCGTCGCTGGTGCGCGGCGTTTCCTGGTGGCAGTGCTGGCCGGTGCTTTTACTGGTGGTCGGCATCATGCGCATGGCGGTTCCTGGCGCTGAGGGGGTGCGGGCGCTGGTATTTTCTTGGGGCTTGTGCGCGTGCTCGTTGGGCGCCATGCTCTTGCCCATGAGCATGGGTTTTCTTTCGTGGGAGTCGCTTGAGCTGGGTGCGCGCATGCTGTGGCCCGTGCTTGTCATCGGCTGCGTGCTGGCCATTGCCGGTATCCGGCTGAATGAGCCGCTGCTCATATTGGCTGCTTCAGCCGTTTTCGTGTTGTTCTGCGTGACGACGGTGTCGGCGTGCGGTCTGCCCGGGCCAATGAGCGAATTCTCCTTCGTCACCCCGTTCGGTCGCGAATATCATTTGCTGACACCTCGCTTCGCCGGGTGATGGCATCCGTCCTTGCGCGTGTATCGGCCGGCTGCCTTGGCGTCGGGCTCGCGGCGTGAGGAGGCTCCGTTGAAGGCGGCTTGCGATTTTGCGGGCCGCTTTTTTTGTGCGCGAAACGATACGGAATCGCACGAAAGCGAGCGAAGCTCGAGGAAATCGGGGCGCATCGGGTCTGAGTCTCCGGGCCTGTGGTAGCATGCACCTAGTTAAACGCTAGGATTATTGGGGGACGTATGACGCAGACGAGCATTTCCGGCGCAGCCGAAGAGGCCTCGCCGGCAGGCGAGGCTGGCAAGGTCAAGGTGTTCGACAAGGGCCGCATGGAGGGTCCGGATGCCGAGAGCACGACGCATGGCGTGGTGCGTGCGGTGTGCGTGTCGAAGCGCAAGGGGACGCGCAAGGATGTTGTGGATGGGCCGGTTACCGTTGTCGAGCAGCACGGGGTGGCCGAAGATGCGCATGCGGGCGACTGGCATCGCCAGGTGTCGCTTTTGGCGTGGGAGTCCATCGAGAAGGCCCGCTCTCGCGGCCTTGATGTCAAAGAAGGCGACTTCGCCGAGAACCTCACCACCGAAGGCATCAACTTGATGGCGCTGCCGCTGGGCACGCAGCTGAAAATCGGCGACGACGTGTTGCTTGAGCTGTCTCAGCAAGGCAAGGTGTGCCACAAGAAGTGCGCGATCTACTATCTTGCGGGCGACTGCATTTTCCCGCGCGAAGGCATTTTCTTCGTTGCTTTGAAGGGCGGCAAGGTCAAGGCCGGCGACAGCATCGATGTGGTGAAGCTCGGCGATGGCACCTGCGAATTTACGCCGCAGGAGGCGCTTGACGAGCTGGCGAGCACTCCGCGCTAGGCGGCTTGGCCTCCGATTGCCGGCTTCCGACTGCGGGGCATCGGTGCCGGCGGTTTCGCTTTCGCAACGATGGGGTGCGCCTACAGCCCCCTGAACACCGCGCGCACCTCATCGAGCGTTTCGTTGTCCACCATGACGATGGCCTTGTCTCCGGGGAACAGCACCGTGTCCTCGTTGACCACCTCGACGTCGTCTTTTGACGCGACCGCGGCGATGAGACTGTTCGGCGGCATGGGGATGGACGAGGCCAGCACGCCGGAGTCGTTGGAGTGATGGCGCATGCGCGGCACCACCATCTCGGTGAGCGCAACGTTGCCATGGGTCAGCGATGACACGACGCTGACGCTTCCCAACAGGGTTTCCTCTTCGATGAGATTGGCGATGAGGGTTGTCGACGAGACGCATTCGATACCGACTTCGCGGAAAATGCGCTGGTTCTTCGGGCTGTTCACGCGAGCGATGCAGCGCGGCACGTTGAACACGCGCTGGGCGATCTCGCATGACACCAGGTTGTCGTCGTCTTGGCCGGTTGTTGCCACGAACACGTCGGCGCGTCGGATGCCCGCGTCTTCCTGATACTTCGAATCGCAGCCATCGCCGTGAATGACCAGGTAGCGCCCCTGCAGCACGACGGAAAGCCTGTCGGCTGTGGCCAGGTCCTCCTCGATGACGGTCACGTCGTTGCCGCTTTCAAGCAGCACGTTCGCCAGATATTCGCCGATTTTGCCGCCGCCGGCGATCACTATATACATGGTTCGTCCCTAATCTTGGATGAATTTCTCGAATTGGCCGATGAGCTCGTGTCTCACGCAGGCGATTACCGAGTCGCCGTTGTGGAGGATCGAATCGCGCGTGGGGATGGAGCTCGTCGAGCCGTCGCCGCGCTCGAACACCACGATGCGGATATCGTGTTCGCGCTCGATATCCCCGACGCGTATCGAATTCTTGTCCGACCAGCTTAGATCGAGCGAGAATCGCAGGATCTCGTAGTCGCCGAACGAGTCGATGTGCGCTCCGTGCCCCGACATTACCTTGCTGAACACGTCTTCGGCCACAAGCGATGTGCCGCAGACGTAGTCGATGCCCAGCTGCATGTAGGCGCGCTCGTGGTCGGGATTGTACAGGCGCGCGATGACATGCGGGACGTCGAACAGGCGGCTTGCCACCTCGGCGCACATGAGGTTGGTGTTGTCGAGCTGTGTGACGGCGGCGAGCACGTCGCATTCGTCGACGCCGGCCTTCTCCAGCGTTTCCTCGTCGAAGCCGACGCCTTGGATGGTTGATCCGTTGAAGTTTCGGCCCAGGTTGGCGAAAGCGTCGACGTTGCGGTCGATCACGCAGACGTTGCTGCCGTTGTCCGACAGCATGTTGGCCAGCTGCGATCCGACGCGGCCGCATCCGACCACGATGACGTTGCTCATGCGAATTCCTTCCGATTGCTGCGAACAGTATACGGCAACGCTTGGCCTGCGGTATCATGGCGAAGACGAACATGAGCGTGATGACGTGAAAGGAACAGCCGTGATCAACCGCTACACGCGCCCGGCAATGGGTGCCATCTGGGAGCTGCAGAACAAGTTCTCCATTTGGAAGGAAATCGAGGTGCTGGCTTGCGAGGCCCAGGCTGAGCTTGGGCAGGCGGGCATCACGAAAGAGGAGGCGCGCTGGATTCGCGACCATGCCGATTTCACCGTCGAGCGCATCGATGAGATCGAGAAGGTGACCAATCACGACGTCATCGCCTTCACCACCTGCATGGCCGAGTACATCGATGCCGATGTTCCCGAAGGGACCGAGAAGCCCTCGCGGTGGGTTCACTACGGCATGACGTCGTCGGATTTGGGTGACACCGCGCTGTCGTACCAGATCACGCAAGCGATCGATATCATCTTGGAAGATGTCAAGCAGCTGGGCGAGACGTGCAAGAAGCGCGCCTTCGAGTTCCAGAACACTCTCTGCGTTGGGCGTACGCACGGCATCCATGCCGAGCCGATGACGTTCGGCATGAAGTTCGGCAGCTGGGCCTGGGCGCTCAAGCGTGCTCAGACGCGCCTGGAGCAGGCTCGCGAGGTTGCCGCGACGGGCGCCATTTCCGGTGCCGTGGGCACGTATTCGAGCATCGACCCCTATGTTGAGCAGTACGTGTGCGAGAAGCTGGGCCTCACGCCCGACCCGCTGTCCACGCAGGTGCTCGCTCGCGACCGACACGCCCAGGTCATGTGCGCGCTGGCCTGCGCCGCCGCGACGCTGGAATCCATTGCCATGCAGGTTCGCCTGCTGCAGCAGTCCGACGTCATCGAGGCGGAGGAGCCGTTCAGGAAGGGCCAGAAGGGCTCGTCGGCCATGCCGCACAAGCGCAATCCCATCACAGCCGAGCGCGTGTGCGGCCTGGCGCGCTGCGTTAAGGCGAATGCCCAGGTAGCACTCGATAACGTGGCGCTGTGGTACGAGCGCGACATCAGCCATTCGGGCACCGAGCGCGTGGCGCTGGCCGACAGCTTCACGGCGCTCGACTACATGTTCGGCAAGATGCAGTGGATGCTCGACGGCCTGCAGACGTATCCGGCCAAGATGGAGCACAACATGTGGCGCACGAAGGGCCTCATCTTCTCCAGCAAGGTGCTGCTCGCCCTGGTCAACACGGGTATCACGCGCGAAGAGGCCTATGTCATCGTGCAGCGCAACGCCATGGCCGTGTGGGAGGACATCCAGAATGCCGTGGACGGCCCCACGTATCGTGAGCGCTTGGAGGCCGACCCGGAAGCGAATCTTTCGACCGAGACTCTCGATGAGATTTTCGACCCATGGGACTTCCTGACGCGCAAGGACGAGGTATTCAAGCGCCTGGAGGGCCTGGAATTCTAGAATGCGCCCCGTTCACCAAGGTTGCCCGACTGCGGGCGGCTTGGGGGCGGGGAGACGAAAAGAGAGCCAAGAAAGCCAAGCGGCCGGGAATTCCTCGGCCGTTACTTTGCTTTCCAGACTTTCACGCGGCAGCATTTCACCGCATCGCCGCCGACGGGCGTGTAATTGATGTTCGTGAACGTGACGAACGTGTTGCGCGACCCGCTCGATGCGATCCATTCGCCGTAGTCGTCGGCACCGTTGGGCACGTCGAGCACGAAGTATCGGCCGCCTGTAGCATCGACGCCGCAGACTGCCTTTGTGGATTTCACCATCAGATAGTTTCCGCACCAGGCGGGTGCGCTGGTTGGCGTGCGGTCGAAGCGGGTCCACTTCGCATTGGAATAGGCGTCGGCTCCCTGTCCGGATGGCTTGCTTGCCGGCGTGTAGGTGCCGAGGTTCGCGATGCCTCCGCCGGTGCTGTAGGTTGCGTCGAAGGCGAAGGCGAAGCCGGTTTTCCCGTACGCAACCTCAAGGGGTTTCATGGACGACGGCAGGGTGAGGCCTTCCTCGGTGTCGCCATTCTCGTTGATGCGTGTGAGCTGGTAATACGAGGTTGACTGCGGGTTCCTCGGCGCGATGACGACTCCGCTTTCGGTGGCGTACGGGGCGCATGCGGCGCGCCCCGTGCCTTCGAAGACGGTTTCGGCATCGGCGGAGCCAAAGGCTGCTCGTTTGAGTTCGTAGGTTTGCCTTGAAGCCGAGGTGTTGGCATCGTAGGTTGACATGACCTGCCAAAACGCATGGCCTCCCACGGCTGCGATGGCCGGGGTTTCGTGCTCCCCGCACGATCCCTCGTCGATTTTCTGGATACTTGACGCAGTCTCGGCGGCGCTGTTGAGCTTGGCCGTGTAGATGCGCCATACGCCGTCGAGGATGTTCGCTTCCGTCCAGACGAGGCCTTGGGATGTGGCGCGAACGTCGTAGATTTCGAAGCCGTCGGATTGCCCCTGCGCCGTTTTGATGACGGTAGTGCAGGTGCCCGACGACAGCGAAAGCACGCCGACGCGCGTAAGGGGCTTCGCCTTTTCCGTGGGAAGCAGGCATGCGGCAACGGTATCGTCGTTGCAAAAGACGAGCGTGCCGTAGTCGAGGTCGTACTCGCCGGTTTGCGACAGGCATTCCGATGCATCGTCTACCTGGGATAACGTTGTTGCTGCAGTGACCGACCCGGTGGGAACCTGCAGCACCTCGATGGTGGGGGTGCTGCTCGACTGGCTGGAGATAGCCGCCGCCGCGCCGCCTCCGATAACGGCAACCGCTCCGATGCCGGCGGCTCCGAGGAGCAGCTGGCGTCGCGTGAGGAGCGTCCGGCCATTGTCTTGGGTAGAGGGGCGCGAGGCCTTGCTTGAGGAGACAGACCCTCCGGCGAGGCCGATGCCTCCGAGCCCGGGCGTTCCGGTTAGGCTTTTCGGCGTGCTGGCGCCGACGTAGGTCCCCGCTTCTCGAATGCTGCCGCGTCGTCCCGGTCGCGAAGCGGCCGACCCTCGCGCAGCGGCGGTGCGCAGAGACGCCCTGCCCTCTTTCGAGCTGGTTCTCGGCAGGGCGTGCGCCGCTGCCGGCCGCTTCGCCACCTTGGCGCCACTGGCGGGCGAAGCGTGACGCGCGCCGGTGCCCCGCGCGTGGGAGGATTTGACAACATGCCTGTTCACGCGCGTGTTATGAGGGGGTCGGCGGAAAGAGCCGCCAGGGGATGTCCTTCTGGTTACCATGGTGGTAATTATGTCATTTCGAATACAGCGTCGAGGCTGTTTGACTTCACTTGTTACAATAAACGCAAACACGATGGGGTCCGATGCGATGCTTGGGGAAGCGCTCGGGCCGTGCCGCATGGAACAGCAACTCATCTAAGGAGCAGAGCCATGAGCAACGAAACGCGACGCATTCTTCTTGTCGAGGACGAGAAGGTTATCCGCGACGCCGTTACGGCGTATCTGGAGCGCGATTATTGGGTCACCGCGGTCGGCGACGGCCAGGAGGCCTTGGAGGAATTCTCGAAGCATCATTTCGATCTGGTCATTCTCGACCTCATGCTGCCGCGCGTGCCCGGCGAGCGCGTCTGCCGCGCCATTCGCGACAACTCCGACGTGCCGATCATCATGCTGACCGCCAAGGGCGAGGTCGAGGATCGCATTATCGGCCTGGAGCTTGGCGCCGACGATTACCTGGTCAAGCCGTTCAGCCCGCGCGAGCTCGTCGCCCGCTCCCGCGCCCTGCTGCGCCGCGTGCACGCCGACTCCGAGCCGCAGCGCGAGGTGCTCGAGTTCGGCGAGCTGACCATCGACGTGTCGGGTCACAAGGTGATGGTGTCCGGTAAGGAAATCGACCTGACGGCTTCCGAGTTCAAGCTGCTCACCACGCTTTCCCGTTACCCGGGCCGCGTGTACTCGCGCATGGAGCTGGTGGAGAAGGTGCTCGGCTACGACTTCGAGGGATACGAGCGCACCATCGATTCCCACGTGAAGAACCTGCGCGCCAAGATCGGTGACAACCCGCGCAACCCGAAGTGGCTGCATACGGTTCATGGCGTGGGCTACCGTTTCGAGGATCCCACCAAGCAGGGTCAGTAACAGCTTCGCTTCTTGCGAAGGCGCGGTCGGCTCATGTCGGCCGCGCCTTCGTTTTTCCAGGCGGGGCTTTCGGTGGATAGATTGGATGAAAGGTTGTTATGGGGCAATCGCAAGAACATCCTGAGAAGGGGAATTCGTCCGGCGCGCCTGAGCAGGCGTCGCCTGATGCAAGTGGATCGGTGGTGCTTGAACGCCCGAGCGAATCCCGGCGCCGCCGCGGTCTTGTCGATGCGGTTCGCGATTGGTGGAGCGGGTTGACCTACACCACGCGCGTCACTGCGGCGTTCGCATTCATCGCCGCCATGACGGCGCTGGTGGCCATCGGCGTGCTGTCTTTCGTATGGCAGCAGCACTTCCACACCTACACGCAGGAGAACATGAAGTCGCTCGCCGAAAGCACGGCGACGCGTATCGAGGAGGTGTACGAAACCTCCCATACGCTGCACGACCCGCAGGTAGAGGCGGTGGCGAAGTACGCCGAAAGCCTGAACAGCGGCGTGGGCGTCGCGGTCATTGACAACACCACCGGCAAGGCGGTGTACGATTCGTCGGCCGTCACCATCAATAACGATTCTGAAAACACCAGCTCATCGGGCGTTTCCGGCGCAGGGGTCGTCGCCAATTCGTCCTCGTCGGGCGACCGCACGCTCGCGCCGCCGGCAAGCGCCAGCAAGCAGTTCACCAGCGCCACCATCGAATACGGCGGAACGGCGGTCGGGTCCGTTCGCATCTGGGTGTACGGCAGCGAGGCGCTTCTGACGCATGCCGACGAGGAGTTTTCGAACAATTCTTATCAGGCCATGGTGTTCGCTACCGTGCTTGCCATCGTTTTGGCATCGTGCATCGGCTATCTGTTCGCCCGCGCTTTGGTCCGTCCTATCAACACGATGGCTTCCACCGCGCGCGCCATCAAAGAGGGTGACCTCACGGCGCGTACCGGTATCGAGGGCGAGGACGAGATATCGCGCTTGGGCATGACGTTCGACCAGATGGCTGACAGCATCGAACGCGACCGCAAACTTGAGCGCCGCCTGACTACCGATGTCGCGCACGAGTTGCGCACGCCGCTTATGGCTATCCAGTCCACCGTCGAGGCCATGGTCGACGGCGTCTTCGAGCCGAATCAGGAACGCCTGGAGACGGTGAATTCCGAGGTGCGGCGCCTAAGCCGCCTGGTGGACGCCATCTTGAAGCTCTCGCGCCTGGAGAACCGCAGCACGCCCATGAAGAAAGAGCTACTCGACGTGGGGGACCTTATCGGCAGCATCATCTCGACGCACGAGGCCTACGTGACCGATTCCGGGTTGAAGCTCATTTACGAAGTGGAGCGCGGCGTGTTGGTGCGCGGCGATGCCGACATGATCCGCCAGGCGACGGCGAACCTCATCTCGAATGCGGTGCGCTACACGCCTGAGGGCGGCACCATCACCGCGAGCGTTTCCAGCCATGACGAGATGTGCGCCATCGCGGTGCGCGATACCGGCATCGGGCTTTCGCCCGACGAGGCGAAAATGGTGTTCAGCCGCTTCTGGCGCGCCGATGCCGGTCGAACGAGGGAGCGAGGCGGGCTCGGCATCGGGCTTTCGGTGGTGAAGGAGATCGTCGATAGGCACAACGGGCAGGTGCTTGTGGAGGGCGAAAAGGGCAAAGGAGCCTGCTTCACCATCCTTCTGCCGCTGTATTCCGAGGAGGGGGAGCAGCGCGAGGCTCGTCAGCGAGAGCGTCAGCAGCAGAAGGAGCAGCAGCAGGCTCAGCGCGCGCAGCAGCGGGAACAGCGCGAGCAATGGGTTGCGCGGCATACGCAGAAAACGGGGATACCGTTCGGCAAGCCCCACGACGACGAAAAATAGTCGGATAATAGCAGCGAAAACAGCAAGACGGCTTGCGGCGCGACGGCGCGACGGTGCGCCCGCATCGCAAGCGAAAACGGCGGTCGGAAGGCAAGCCGCGAAAGCAAACGGAAGGAAGCGCGTAACATGAGCGGAATCGACATCAAACCCGATGCACAGGGTAAGGTGCGCGACATTTACGACTTAGGCGACAAGCTGCTGCTGGTGGCCACGGATCGCATATCGGCCTACGACTACATCCTTCCCGATGAGATTCCCCATAAGGGCGAGGTTCTGACGCAGCTTTCCCTGTTTTGGCTTGATCAGCTGAAGGACGTTATCGGCAATCATCTGGTGAGCGCCGATGTCGCCGATCTTCCCGAGCAGTTCGCCCCGTATGCCGATTACCTGCGCGGGCGCTTCATGCTGGTGCGCAAGGCCGAGATGTTCCCGGTCGAGTGCATCGTGCGCGGTTATCTGGCCGGTAGCGGCTTGAAGGAGTACGTCAAGCAGGGCACCGTGTGCGGCATCAGCTTGCCGGAGGGGTTGGTGAACTCCAGCAAGCTTCCCGAACCGATTTTCACCCCCTCCACGAAGGCCGAGATCGGCGGGCACGACGAGAACATCAGTTTCGAGCGCTGCGCCGAGCTGATCGGCCAGGATGCGGCAACCCAGCTGCGTGATCTGGCCATCAAGGTCTACTCGGCCGCGCGCGACCACGCGGCCGAAAACGGCATCATCATCGCCGACACCAAGTTCGAGTTCGGTGTCATCGACGGCCAGATCATCTTGGCCGACGAGGTGCTCACGCCCGATTCAAGCCGCTTCTGGCCCGGCGATGCATACAAGCCCGGCCGCGACCAGGCGAGCTTCGACAAGCAGTACGTGCGCGATTGGCTGACGGCGAACTGGGACCGTCAGGGCGAGCCGCCGCACATGCCCGCCGACGTCATCGAGAAGACGAGCCAGAAGTACATCGCTGCATACGAGCAGATCACGGGCGCGAAGTTCCCGTTCGCGTAAATCCGCCGGCCTCGCGGCGCGCCTCAGCGCGATTGGACACCCCGCGAGTCGCTTTCCCTGTCAGTTCACGATCCACAAGAAAAGACGAAGATGACCCAACGCAATCCCCTGAACGAACGCTACACCTCCGAGGACCGCAAAGGCGCCACGCGCAAGTCGGCCGCATCGGCCAAGCCCGCTACCAAGGCTGCCGCCTCCGTGCGCATGCAGCCTACGGAAAAGACCAAGGAGCAGAAGAAGGCCGAGCGCAAGGCCGAGCGCGCCAAAACGCAGGAACGAGATCGCCAGTTCTACAACCCGCCGACCGAGGAGTATCGTCGCTTGCGCCGGATTTGGTGGTTCATGCTGGTCGCGGCCATCGTGCTCACCTGCTTCAGCTTCGCGGGCAATTCCTTCGGTTTGCCGCAGGCGGTCACCTACGTCACGCTGGCGCTGGCCTATGTGTTCATCATCGGCGCCCTCTACGTTGACTTCGCCAAATGCCGCAAGGCGCGTCAGAAGTACGCCGAAGAGGTCATGAAGCATCCTACCAAGGAAATGCGCGCCGCCGAGAAGAAGGCGAGAGCTGAAAAGCTTGCCGCCGAGAAGAAGGCGAAGAGCCCCGAAGAGGTTGAGGCTTGCCGCAAGGAGGCCGAGGAGAAGGGCAAGAAAGCCCTCTTCGGTGGCCTGTTCAAGAAAAAGGACAAGCAATAACGCAGGTGGGGCGCACAATCACGCCCGCTTTCGTCTGAAGATTGGATTCGGATTCGCGGGCACCCGTCGGGTGTCCGCGCTCGTTTGAGGGGGTTGCCCTCGCTGTATGGAAAGGACGTCCATGGTTTCCCGCATCTACGTGGAGAAGAAGCCCGGCTTCGACGTTGAGGCCCGCAAGCTGCTCGCAGAGCTTCGCGAGGCCGTGCCCGAGGGTCTTGCGAGCGATGCTCGCCTGCGCGTGATCAACCGCTACGATGTCGAGGGCATCGATGCGGCCCTGTTCGAACAATGCATCCCGACGGTGTTCAGCGAGCCGCAGGTTGACGACACTTCGAGCGAGCTTGAGATTGGGGACGCTCGCGTATTCGCGGTTGAGGCGCTGCCGGGCCAGTTCGACCAACGTGCCAACTCTGCGGCCGAGTGCATTCAGCTCATCAGTCAAGGCGAGCGTCCGGATGTGGCGTTCGCCAGGGTCATCGTCATCGAGGGCGGCTGCACCGATGAGGCCCTTTCCGCAATCAGGCATTATGTCATCAACCCGGTTGAGGCGCGCGAGGCGTCGCTTGCCGAGCGTGAAACGCTGCACATGCAGCAGCCCATTCCGCGGCCGGTGGAGGTGCTCGAGGGTTTTCTGGGACTTGACGAGGCGGGCTTGGCTTCCTTCATCAAGGAGCGCGGCCTGGCCATGGACC
>CAVHFC010000043.1:12361-17232 GCA_963635025.1 Eubacterium sp. CAG:786 | reverse complement strand
ATCGCCGACTCGCACGGCGTCTCGGCGCTTTCGATCCGGGGGCTGGCCGCCAAAAGCGGCGTGAGCGTGGGCACCGTGCACCGGTTTTTCCCGGCGAAGGACGACCTCACCGTGCAGACCATCGAACTCTATTTCGTGCGCGCGTTCTACGACGACTTCTGCCACCTCGACGGGCAGGCCGGCTTCGTCAACTACTGCGAGAGGATGCACGCGAGCATGCGGGACGCCATCGGGCGTTTCCGCGAGCGCTGGCTTCGCGGGGCCGAAAGCCTGCCCGCCGCCGAGCGCGCCGCCGCCCGCGTGCGCGAGTCGGCGCAGATAGAGCACATCGCCCGCGGCTTGGTCGAGGTCTACAAACATGATCCGAGGATAGCCGGCGACCTGCCCGATGGCTTCGACGCGCAAAGTGTGAGCGGCTTCGCGCTGGGTAGCATCCTGACAAGCCTGCGGAAGGGCGACGGCGACTGCAGGGTCCTGTTCGGCCTGCTCAGATCGACGCTGTACTGGGAGTAGCCACGCCTTCGAGAAGTGAACATCGCGCCTTTGATGTTCAGGGGCGGCACCTTCAAGATGGGAAGCGAAGAGGCGGGCGAACGGCCCGGACGACAGACGCTTTCCTAGGAGGATCACATGCCCACGACGCTCATCGCCGCATCGGCGATCATCACCCTCACCCTTGTCGCCTACACGATCGGCGTGTTCGCCGAACGCAGGTCCGGGGCGCTCAAGCCGTCCCACCTGGCCTTCTTCTGGGTCGGACTCGCCTGCGATTCCACCGGCACCGCCCTCATGGGCTCCATGGCGCAGGCCAGCGGCGGCGCCGTGTCGCCGCTGCACCCGGTAACCGGCGCGCTGGCCATCGCCCTCATGTTCTTCCACGCGGCCTGGGCCACCTTCGTCGTGCTCCGCGGCAGCGACGGGCAGCGCAAAGGGTTTCATCGCCTCAGCATCGTGGTGTGGCTCGCGTGGCTCGTGCCGTACCTGATCGGCATGCTCGTCGGCATACCCGCGATCGACCTGCCCGATTTCATTGCGCTCATCGCCGCCGCCGCGGTGGTCGCCGCGCTTTCGGCGGTGATGCTCCCAAGGAGGGATGCCGGGGGCAATTCCGGGAAATTGTAGCGTTGGAAGGCGATATCGGGTTGAAGTAGCGAGGTTTGCGGGCGTGAGCCCACGTTAATTTGCGGCTCGCGTGGCGGGCGTTGGGCTTTCTTGCTTGTGGGCGTTATCGATTGGCCACAAGGGTTGCCCCATCCCGTTGCCCGGCTTCGCCGGGGTGTTTGAGTCATGCCTCAAACCTACGCAATCCGTCCCTGCGCCCATCGGCTTCACAGCTGTGTGAGTTATGTTTTTCGGAGAGTTGCCGACAGACCACAAAACGCCAAGCAGTTGGAAGGCGAATGTCGAGAGCGCCCACACGGCTCATCTTTCATCACATTTCGAAGGCGGTTCGTCGGCTGTGGAACAGTAAGGCCACGATTCGGAAGGAGACCGCTCGCTCGTCGGCGTTATTTCCCGCGGTATTCTCTCACGTAGCTGCGTAGCAGCTCGAGGTAGCGCTCGGCGATGGAGGACAGCGGGCGGTCGGCTCGCCTCACATATCCGAGCTCCATATGCTCGTCGCTTTCAAGGGGGATGGACACGATCTGGCTGCCGTTTAAGTCCTCGGAAAGGATGCCGCTTGCAATGGTGTAGCCATCAAGGCCGATGACCAGGTTGAACAGCGTCGCACGGTCGGTGACCACGATGCTCTTGTCCACCGCTTCGGCGATATGCAGCTCCTCGGCGAAGTACAGCGAATTGCGAATGCCCTGGTCGTAGCTCAATCGCGGATACGGCGCCAGGTCTGCAAGCGTCACGCGCTCTTTTTTCGCCAGCGGGTTTTTCCGGCTGACGAACACGTGCGGCTTCGCGCAAAACAGCGGCTCGAAATGCAGGTCGGCCGACTTCACCACGTTGGAAATGACGCTGCCGTTGAAATCGCAGCGGTACAGCACGCCCAGCTCGCTGCGCTCGAGGCGCACGTCGTCGATGATGCCAGCCGTCGATGTTTCGCGCAGGGAAAACTCGTACCGGTCGCCATCGTAGCCGCGCACCAGCGACACGAACGCGTTCACCACGAAGGCGTAATGCTGCGTGGAGATGCCGAACACGCGGCGGATGCGCTCGGTCCCCTTGTACTCGCCCTCAAGCAGGTCCGCCTGCTCGACCACCTGACGCGCGCGGGAAAGAAAGCGCATGCCATCTTCAGTGGGCACGACGCCGGTGCGTGAGCGCGTGAAGATGGTGATGTCCATCTCGCGCTCCAGGTCGGAGACCGATTTCGAAAGGCTTGGCTGCGCGACGAACAGCTTTTCGGCCGCGGCGGTGAGAGACCCCGATTCGGCCACTTGGATGACATATCGCAATTGCTGAAGTTTCATGGGGCCATTGTAGCAAACGGGGAAGCCTATTCGCGCGCGGCGGCGTCCGCAATCAGGGTGCCTTGGCGCAGAGAGGTTTCCCGCCCCTGGTCGCGCCCTTGGTCCCGCCCTTGCTTCGCCTTGCCGCGATGGCTCGCCCACGTTGAGGCTATCAGCGCGGCGAACACCATCGCCGCGCCGGCAACGCCGGCGGGGGAGAGCGTCTCGCCAAGGACGAGCGCGCCGGTGACGGAAGCGAACGCGGGGTTGAGCGCGCAAGTCATGCCGGCCTGCACCTCGCTGATATGCCGCTGCGCAACCGGCTGGAAGGAGAACCCGAACACGCTGCAGACCAGCACCAACACCGCAAGGCATTCCCAGCCCGTCGGCGTCGAGGGTACCTGCACGGAATCGAAGGCCAAGGTGGCAGCCAAACACACGATCGCGCCGGCACCCATTTGCACGATTCCCAGCACAATCGGGTCGCTTCGCCGCGCGAAACGCCCCGATAGCACGATGAACAGCGAATAGAGAAGCGCGGCTGCAAGCGCATAGGCATCCCCGATGCTTATGGTCGCGCCCCCGCCTACCGTCATCAGCGCGATGCCACACAACGCCAGGCCCGCGCAGGCGACGGTCAGCGCGTTAAGGCGGGTGCGGAACAGCACTGCGGCGGCAAGCGGAACGAACACGACGGCCGAGTTCTCCAGGAACGACACCACGAGCGTGTCCGAGATTTGCAGCGCATGCATCTCGAGCACCATAAGTGTCGCGAGCAGCACGCCAAGGACGGCCCCGTGCAAGACGGATTTTCGATTGGCCCTCATCAGGCGTTTGCGGAACAGCAGTGCCAAGATCACGAAGGCGCTGGCGAACCGAAGCAGCATCACGTCGAACGGCCCCACCTCTCCCAGCAGGGTTTTCGAGAACACGTAGGCGATGCTGCGCGATGCGATGACGGCGACCATGAGCAGCGAAGCCTGCAGGTGGGTCATGGAGGGGTCCTTCCGTGCACGTGTGCCGATTTACCGCTCACGAATGTAAAGGCAACGTGCTATTGACGGAAGCGAATATTTGTTATGATGGTTTTGATGATTCGTCAAAAGGGGAGGCTCGAATGGATACCGAGAAATGTCGAGCGCTCATCTGCGCCGTTGAGCATGGAAGCATGTCGGCCGCAGCAAGCTACCTGGGATATTCCGCTTCGGGGGTTTCGCGCATGATCGACGCGCTCGAGGCCGACCTGGGCATAAAGCTTATCGCACGGGGGCCGCGCGGTGTGGTGCTCACCTCCGACGGCGTGGCGATCGAACCCTACCTGCGCGATGTGGCACAGGCCGCAGAACGCGCCCGCCAGCAAACGGCAGCGGCAAAAGGCCTGTTGGAGGGCGAGATTGCGGTGGCGTCGTACGCGAGCGTTGCGGCGGTCTGGCTTCCGCGCATCCTTCAAGCGTTCCAAGCGCAGCATCCGGGCATTCGCGTGCGCACCATGGAGGCCGGCAACGAGCAGCTGATCAGCTGGGTCGAGCAGCGCGCGATCGATTGCGCTATCTTCGCGAAACGCCCCTTTCGCGGCGACTGGATCACCCTTCGCGAAGACCCGCTGGTCGCGTGGCTTCCTGCCGATCACCCGCGCGCGAAAGAGGAGGCGTTCCCGTTGCGCGAGCTGGACGGCGCACCGTTCGTGGAAACGTCGCCGAATCAGAACACCGACATCACGCAGCTGCTCACCGCAGAGGGGCTGCGCCCCGACGTGCGGTGCACCACCACCAGCAGCTACACAACGTATCGGCTGGTGGAAGCCGGGTTGGGTATCAGCTTGAACAACAAACTAATGGCGCAGGGTTGGGTAGGGGACGTGGTGGAATTGCCGTTTTCGCCGCCACGCACCGTTGAGCTGGGCATCGCCGTGCCTTCGCTTTCGCACGCCTCGCTGGCCACGCAAGAATTCATCGCCTGCGCGAAAGACGTGGTAAGACTTACCCAGTGCGATGCCGACCCCAACCATAAGGGCATTCCTGTCGAGGATGTTATGGGTCGCGAGCGCTTCGAGGCCTTGGTGGCTGCCGAAGCCGCCGACCCCACTCCAGATTCAGAGCTTTTCGAGTGAGCGCCGCACGGTTCAAGATCGTATACCCGTGCCCGGCCATGCCTGAAAAGCATCCGGCCGGCGGGGCTTTTCGCCCATCGCCGGCCGGATTCCTGATAGATCTTGCAATCAACCAGGTGAATGCCTGTTGTGACCGATTTATACCGGTCTATTTGCCGAACTTGCCGAACAGGCGGGCGAAGAACCCTTGCTTCTTCGGCTTTCGGGCGGCGATGCCCGTGTGGCTGGGAGCCTGCTCGGGCACACCGGAAATGATCTGCGCCTTCACCGGCGTCGGCTCAGCGGCCTCGGCGTTCTCGCTCGTCGTCGCAGCGCTTGCGGCCTCAGGGGCAGCCGTCGCCTCGGCGCTCGCAGCCGCT
>CAVHFC010000043.1:9406-11950 GCA_963635025.1 Eubacterium sp. CAG:786 | reverse complement strand
CCGTTCGGCAGAAGCTCGCGCAGCTTCGCCGTGTCCTTCAGGCAGGTGCTGAAGTAGTCGAGAACCTGTTGGCGCAGCTCGGCATCAAGGATAGGCCAGGCGATCTCGACGCGCTTCTCCATGTTGCGCGTCATCAGGTCGGCGCTCGAAAGATAGATGCGCGCGTCCTCGCCCGTGCCGAACCCGTAGATGCGGCTGTGCTCCAGAAGGCGTCCGACGATGGAGACCACGCGCACGTTGTCGGTGTAGCCCTCCACGCCGGGGACCAGGCACGAAATGCCGCGCACCAGCAAGGTGATCGGCACGCCCGCCTGGCTCGCCTCGGCCAGCTTCACGATGATCTCCTTGTCGGTGACGCTGTTGGTCTTGAAGAACAAGCCGCACGGCTTGCCCTCGCGCGCCAGCGCGATCTGCTTGTCGATCCCCGCGATGATGGCCGGCTTGATCTGCAGCGGGGCCACCCACAGGATGTCGTAGTTGTCGGAGGCGTTCTCCAGCTGCATGTTGCGGAAGAACTCCGTGGCGTCGCGCCCGATGGTCTCGTCGGCGGTGATGAAGGACAGGTCGGTGTAGAGCTTCGCCGTCTTCTCGTTGTAGTTGCCGGTGCCAAGCTGCGTGATGTGCTGCAGCCCGTTTTCCGTCTGGCGCGTGATGCAGCAGATCTTGCTGTGCACCTTGTAATCGCGGAAACCGTAGATGACGTTGCAGCCGGCCTCCTCGAAGCGCTGCGACCACTCGATGTTGTTCGACTCGTCGAAGCGCGCGCGCAGCTCGAACAAAGCCGTGACCTGCTTGCCGTTTTCGGCGGCCGCGATCAGGGCTTCCGCCAGGTGCGACTGGCTTGCCAGGCGGTACAGCGTGATCTTGATGGAGATGACGCTCGGGTCGTTGGCGGCTTCCCGCAGAAGCTGCACGAAAGCGTCCATGGACTCGTAGGGGTAGGACAGGAGCACCTCACGCTCGGACACCTGGCTGATGATGGAGCGGGTGCGATCCAGGCAGGCGGGCCACTGCGGCGAGAACGGCGGGTTCACCAGGCCGGCGCGCGCCTTCTCATCCAGGTTGCCCGGCAAACCCCAGGTGAAGCTCATGTCAAGCGGGACGGTGGTGACGTAGGTCTGATGCTCCTTGAGGTTCAAACGTTCGAGCATCATCTTCTGCAGAACGCTCGAAAGCGGGCGCTCGGACTCCAGGCGCACCGGCGCCAAACGGCCGCGCTTCTTCAGGATGCGCTTCATGTGCTCGCGGTAATCCTCGTCCGACTCGTCGGTGCCTTCCGTCGCGTCGAGGTCGGCGTTGCGCGTGACGCAGATGACATTGGTGTGCTTGACCGTGTACATGCTGAACACTTCGGCCGCGACCATCTCGACGGCATGCTCGAGCAGGATGAATTGGAAGCCTTCGCCCGGCAGCTTGATGACGCGCGCGGACTGGCGCGGCATGGGCAGAATGCCGACGGTCACCCCCTCGGCGCCAAGGTTCTCGGCCTCTTCGCTTGCGGCCGCGGTCGTCTTGACGGCTTTTTCGACCTTCTCGGTTTTCTTCCCCTTGTCCTTCTTCTTGCTCTTCTTCGGGCCTACTTCCTCATCAAGGCGCACAATGACGTACAGCGACCCGTTTTCCAGGTGGGGGAAGGGGTGGCGCGAGTTGATGATCTGCGGGGAAAGGAACGGCATGATGTTGATACGCGTGTAGTCGGCCAGAAACGAGCGCTGCTCGTCGTTGAGGTCGGCGGGGCGCAGGTGCTTGACCTTGTGCTGGGCAAGCTGGTTGCGCACGTCCTCGTAGGTGCGTTCCTGAACCGGGTACAGCTCGTGGCAGCGCGCATGGATGGCGGCAAGCTGCTCGGCGGGGGTCATGCCCGTTTTCGAATCGAGCACCTGCTTCTTCAGAAGCGACAGGTCGGTCAAGCTGCCGACGCGCACCATGAAGAACTCCTGCAGGTTCGACCAGAAGATGCTGATGAAGTTCAAGCGCTCGAACAGCGGAACGCTCTCGTCGGCGCCTTGGTCGAGCACGCGCTCGTCGAAGGTGAGCCAGGACAGCTCGCGGTTCTGCATATACGGTGATTGCAGAGCGGTTGATTGGGCGTTTTCTTTCATGGCGTTCCTTCTTTCGACGTCTATGAATGCGCGTTCGGCACGTGTTCGTTTCGCTTGTTTCGCAAAGGGCGTCTTAGCGCAAAGCAGAACCTATCATAGGCAAACGCGTCCCCCGAAAGCCCCTTGATGATGGGGAATCACGCGGCCTCAACTCTTATTTTACCTGGTTTTGACCGATACGGACCCGATATTACTTCGCCAGCTTCGCCGATGTGGGGGGAAGCGTTGCGCCCGCGGCCTTCGGGGCGGCGCTCGTCGCGTCAAGCATGCGCTCGATCAGGTAGCCTTCGCGCACGCCGTACTTGCAGATTTCCAAGCGAGAGGCCCCCAGCTGCTTGCAGAGCGTGTCAAGGATGACGCAGCCCGGGATGATGGTGTGCACGCGTTCGGCCGAGGCTTTCAGCGCCGCATGTCCGAAGGCGTTCGGGTCGTCTTTGCAGGC
>CAVHFC010000043.1:0-9102 GCA_963635025.1 Eubacterium sp. CAG:786 | reverse complement strand
GATCCGCCTCCGATATCGATGAGCGTGCCGCGTTCCATGCGCGTTGCGCACGATGCGCCCACGAAGCCGAGATGAGCCTCGTCGCGCTCGGAGAGAAGCGTGATGGCAAGCCCGGTGCGCGTCTCGATGGCAGCGACGGCCTCGGCGCAGTTTCGCGCGTTGCGCAGCACGGCGGTGGCGAACACGTCGACGCGCTTGCAGTCGAAGTATGCCGCGTGCTTGGCGTGGTCCTTCAAGACGCTCACGGCCCGATCGACGCCGGCAGGGGAGAAGACGCCGTCCTGCACGAACGCGGCGAGCCCCGCCATTTCCTTGGCGTTGACCGTGCGCTTGAAATCCTTGCAGCTGTAGACGCGCTTGGCGTTTTCCTTCACGTCGTAGATGACCAAGCGGATGGTGTTCGATCCCAAATCGATGACGCCGTATCTTGCCATTTCGGCTCTTCTTCCCTGCGATGCTGCGGGATGCCCTGCAGCGGTTTTCCGTACCTACCTACCCGCCTACTATAGAGGACGTTTCTGCCCACACCTGCGCGCGATGCGCCTTACGGTCACCTTTCGCGGTGAGATTTTACGTTCCGTTGACGTTTCTGCTTTTGTTTCGCGAATTTGGAGTCGCCGCGCGAAAATGGGCTTGTGCTACGATTTGTCCAAAGGTCCGACAACAGGCCAAACAAGGGGAAAGGACTCCGTATGCTGGAAACCGTTGACTTTTCGCAGGAAACCCTTCCGAAAGAGGAATATAAAGCCCGCCGCGACGAGCTGATGTCCGAGCTGGTCGTTTTGCAGCAGCAGGCGCGCAGCGCGGGCGTGGGGCTCGTGGTGCTGTTCGAGGGGTGGAACGGCGCCGGCAAGGGCAGCCGCATCTCCGATTTGATGTACAACCTCGACGCGCGCGCGACCACCGTGCATGTCACGGAAAACCTCGACGTTTCCGAAGAGATCGCCTTCCCGGGCGCGCCCCAGGGCGTCACCGGCTACTTCCCGATGATGCAGCAATTCTGGAAGGCGCTCGGCATGCGCGGCACCATCACGTTCTTCGATCGCGGCTGGTACACCACCGCCATGCAGCGCATGCTGTACTCCGAATTCGGCAGCGGCACCATCAAGCACGGGAAGAACGGCAAGATCAAGCATCCCAAGGCGTCCATCGCGGCGGCGGTGAAGGAAGCGGCCAAGCAGCGCAACATCTCCAGCCTGCATGCGGCGCTTGCCTCCACCACCGATTTCGAGCGCCAGTTGACCGACGACGGCTACATCGTCGTGAAGTTCTTCGTGCACGTCACCCGCGAGAGGCAGAAGGCGCGCCTGACCAAGCTGCGCCAGGACCCCGCAACGGCATGGCGCGTTTCCGATGGCAAACTCGACACGCTCGGACGCTACGAGGAGGCCTACAAGCTTTACGACAACCTGCTTGAGGGCAGCAATCTGCCGTTCGCGCCGTGGCATCTGATCAATGGCGAGGACAAGCGCCGCGCCAACCTGCAAATCGCCGAAACGCTCGTCGAGGCGCTCAAGGGCGCGCTGAATGCAGCTCCCGACGCGGACGCTGCCGCCGCGGCGGCGAAGGCGCAAGCCAACAGCGCCGGCAACCTTGACGAGGTGCCCATCGAAGGCCGCACGCCCGAGCAGCAGGAAGCCATCAGGAAAGCGGCCGAGGCCGAAGCCGCACGCGCCCACGCCGCAGCGCCGACCACGAGCCGCTTCAAGCTGATCGAAAGCGTGCCGCACGGCGAGGATGTCGACCACACGCTCGTCCTGCCGCGCGACGAATACAAAAAGCGCCTGAAGAAGCAACAGAAGCGCCTCTACGACTTGGAAATGGAGATGTACCAGGCCCGCGTGCCGCTCATGCTCATGTTCGAAGGCTGGGACGCGGCGGGCAAGGGCGGCGCCATCAAACGCATCGCCCAGGCCCTCGACGCGCGCGCCTACACCATCTTCCCCTCGCCGGCGCCCACCAAGCCCGAGCTTTTGCATCCGCATCTGTGGCGCTACTGGACGCGCCTTCCTAAGGCCGGCCACGTGGGCATTTACGATCGCAGCTGGTACGGGCGCGTGCTGGTGGAACGCGTGGAGGGCTTTGCGTCGGACAAGGAATGGGCGCGCGCCTACGACGAGATCAACGAATTCGAGCAGGACATGGTGCGTTGGGGCGCCGTGCTGCTGAAGTTCTGGGTGGACGTGAGCCAGGAAGAGCAGCTGGCCCGCTTCAAGGCGCGCCAGGCCGATCCCGCCAAGCAGTGGAAGATCACCGACGAGGACTGGCGAAACCGCGACAAGTATCCGCAGTATTTAAGCGCGGTCGATGACATGTTCCGCCTGACCTCGACCCCGTTCGCGCCGTGGATCGTGCTGGAATCCGACGATAAATGCTACGCGCGCGTCAAGGCGCTCGAAACAATCAACGATGCGCTTGAATCGCGCTTGCATGGATAAGGCGTTCGCGCTAGTATTACCTGCCAGATTCACGTATTGCATACATTGCGCACACGCGCCCAACAAAAAAGGGGGACAAAATGGAATTCCTGCCTGGCTGGACCATCCCGGTCATCGTGGCTGTCATCGTCATCATCATCGTGGCCTTCATCATCAAAGGCTTCATGGACGAGATGAAGAAGAAATAGGTCGGCCGCGTGACGTCGATCGCAATCGGCGCACAGCGAAACGAACGAACCCAGCGGTGGCGCGCCCAAACATGCGGCGCGCCACCGCTGTTTTGCGGGGCAGCGTTGTGCGGCGCTGCATCCAGCTTGCCGCCCTGCCTTCCCGTTCCGTGTTAAATCGCTGCCGATGATGTAACATCGCCGCCGCCTTCGTCCCTTTTGCGGCACAATGTTCGCCGTGTGAAATCGCGCCGGGTTCAGCCAATCTGCCCGGCGCTTGCCAAAACCAACGAAGAACGAAGGAGACCGCAGTGGCCAAGGTCAACCCGAATTATCAGAAGCTCCCCGGCAGCTATCTTTTCTCCGAGATCGCCCGTCGCACGGCGGCGTATTCCGAGGCGCACCCGGAAGCCAAGCTCATCAAGATGGGCATCGGCGACGTGACGCGCCCGCTCGTCCCGGCCGTCGTCGAGGCCATGCATGCGGCGGTTGAGGACCTCGCCAAGGCCGAAACCTTCCACGGCTACGGCCCCGAGCAGGGCTATGACTTCCTGCGCAGCGTCATCGCCGAAAAGGATTTCAAGGCCCGCGGCGTCAACATCGCCGACGACGAGATCTTCATCTCCGACGGCGCCAAGTCCGACTGCGGCAACATCGGCGACATCCTCGACATCGACAACGTCGTCGCCGTGTGCGACCCGGTCTATCCCGTCTACGTCGACTCCAACGCCATGGCCGGGCGCGCGGGCGACTACGACGAAGCCGCCGAGCGCTGGACGAACATCACCTACATGCCCACCACCGCCGAAAACGACTTCTGCCCGGCGCTGCCGGAGGGTCGCGCAGACGTCATCTACCTGTGCAGCCCGAACAACCCCACCGGCACGGTGCTGAACGCCGAACAACTCAAGGTGTGGGTCGACTACGCCAACGCCAACGGCTCCATCATCATGTTCGACGCCGCCTACGAGCGCTTCATCACCGAAGAGGGCGTCCCGCACTCCATCTTCGAACTCGAAGGCGCCAAGACCTGCGCCATCGAGTTCCGCTCCTTCTCCAAGACCGCCGGCTTCACCGGCGCGCGCTGCGGCTACACCGTGGTGCCCAAGGAGCTCGTCCGTGACGGTCAGAGCCTCAACGCCATGTGGAATCGCCGCCAGTGCACGAAGTTCAACGGCGCGTCCTACGTCATCCAGCGCGGCGCCGCGGCTGTCTACACCGCAGAGGGCGAGCGCCAGATCGAGGAGACGCTCGACTACTACCGCCAAAACGCACGCGTGATCAAGGAGGGCCTCGAGGCTGCCGGCTTCACCGTCTACGGTGCGGTGAACAGCCCTTACATTTGGTGCAAGACGCCTGAGGGCATGGGCAGCTGGGAGTTCTTCGACAAGCTGCTCACCGAGGCGAACATCATCACCACGCCGGGCGCGGGCTTCGGCCCTTCCGGCGAGGGCTACATCCGCCTGACCGCCTTCGGCGAGGCCGAAGCCGCCGTCGAGGCTATGGAGCGCATCAAGAAGCTGATGGCGTAAAGCCTTTGCACAGCGGAGGGGATCAATCGATGGCGAACGGCGCAACGAACAAGCAAATGAACTGGGCCCCGAACGAGGCGCCGGCGGGCATGTGGGTCGGCTACTTCTTCGCATGCTTCGGCGCGATGATCGTCGGTCAAACGCCATTCGCAATCCTTTCCCGCGTATGGAAAATGGACGGGGCGTGGGCGTGGCTCCCGGAAACGCTGTGCACGTTTCTGGGGTTCGCGCTCACGTTCCTTCTCATGGTGGTGTTCCTGCGTCTTATCTGCAAAACGTCGCTACGCGACCTGCTGCTCGGACGCGGCGGCGCCTTCGATGGGAAGCTGTGCGCGAAGATGATCGGCGCATGGTTCGCGGGCCTGGTCCTCAACATCGTGGTGTCGACGTTCATCTTTCCTTCCGGCGGGGTCACGGAGCTCAACAACATCGGGGTTGCGCCAATCCTTGCGAACATGCTCATCTGCCTGGCGCTCGTCTGGATGCAAACCACCTCCGAGGAAATCATGTTCCGCTGCACCTTTTTGCGTGCAACCTGCGGAAATACGCTTCGCCTCTCGGTCAGGTGCCTCGCATGGGGCGTGGTGGGAAGCGCGCTGTTCATGGGCGTGCATTGCACCAACCCCGAGGTTTTGACGCAGGGCGGCACGCTCATGCTCGCCCTGTCGCTCGCAAGCTATTTCATCCCGGGCTTCGTCTGGTATCTCGCCGACGTCGTCTACGGGAACTGCCTGCCCGGCTGCATCATCCACTGGATCAACAACACCATAATCCTCGTGTTCCTGAGCAGCGCGAACACGGCCGTGCAAAGCGGCGCCATCTTCGTGTCGTCGGGCTCTGCGTCGGGCCTGGGATCGCTGGTGGGCACGTTCGCGCTATACGTGCCGCTTATCATCATGCTCATCGTCGATGCCAAAAAGAAGAAGCAGCTCGGCGCATAACCGCTGATCGGCATTCACGTCGATTTCGGTTAGCCATACCCTTATAATTCAGCTATCGCGAAAACGGCAAGACGCATCGGGCAAGACGGAAACGATGCGAGTGGATTGAATACAGTTGAGGAGGGCAGCATGAGCGACGTCAGCGGCTTTTCCGAGTCGGGCGCGTATGCGGCCAAGGTGGGCGCGTATGCGGCCAAGGTGGGCGCGGCGCAGGGCATGAGCGAGATGCTCAGCCGGCTTGCCGCGCTTGACCAAGCTTCCACCGAAGAGGAACTCAACTCGGCCATTCCCTCGCTGCTGGAGTCGATCGGCGTTCTCACTTCTTCCGAATGCGTGTATGTGTACGAAGGCCCAACCGCCGATCAATCATGCCTGGAAAACACGTTTTTCTGGTATTCGCCTGATGTCGATGTGAACAGGACGTCGCTCCCGCAGCAAGTTTCCTCCGATGTCCTCGATCGCTGGATACGCTATTTCTCGAAGAACGAACCGGTGATCATTCGCGACATCGAGGATTTGCGCGAAACCGCACCTTTCGAATACGAGATGCTGTCGGAGCATAACGTTCAGTCGCTCGTCGCGCTGCCGATGTTCGCCGGGAACCGACTCGTCGGGTTTGCCGGGGTCGACAACCCTGCAATGGACGAATCGGATGGCGTCCCGGTCGTGCAGCTGCTTTCGGCGGTAAGCGGGCATCTGGCGTGCTTGCGCGAGAGCATGCGCGCCCGGAAGCTTCTGAAGGAAAACCAGCTGATCCTGCAGCGCAACTTCGACGAGCTTGAGCGCGAAAACGCCCTGCTCGACGCAATGTCCATCGACTATACCGCCATCTACGCCTGCGATTTGACGAACGATGCCATCGAGATGCGCCGCGAAAACGGCGAGGCGAACTCGCTGATCATCGACAAGGACATCCCCGCTATCGCGCGATGCTATTCGGGCCGCTTGCGCGAGTATTTCAACCGTTTCGTCGTGACGGAATCGTGCCCCGACTTCCTCGAGCGCCTTTCCTTCGAGCGCCTGAAGCGCGACTTGAGCAAAACCAATCGTGTGGCGTTTCGCTATCGTTCGAAGCCAAACGCCCTTGGGCGGGAGCACTTCGAGGCGCAGGCTACGCGCATCCGCCTTGAAGAGGACGATTTCAGAATCGTCCTCGGCTTCCGCTACATGGACGACATCGTCGCCGAGGAGGAGGAGCGCAAACAGGAGCTGACAGAAGCGCTCGAGATCGCGCAGCTGAACTACGAGATCGTCTCGGCCATCAGCAAAATCTACTGGTGCATCTACCGCGTGGACATCTTGTCCGACAGCTTCGAGGAAATCGCGGCCGACGACGAGATGCATCGCTTGACGAACCGACGCGGCAGCGCTTCGAAGATCATCGGCGCGGCCCTTCCGACTGTTGTATCGGAGGAAAGCCGGGCGGCGATGGTAGAGTTCATGGACGTGTCGACCCTGCGCGAAAGGCTGGCCGATCGCGACACCATCGTGCAGGAATACCGAGCTCGAAACGGGCAGTGGCATATGGGGCGCTTCATCGTGAAGAAGCGCGATGAGCAGGGCATGCCGACCGTGGCGCTGTACGTGGCGAACATCATCGACGAGCAGAAGCGTCGCGAATTCGAGTATCGCGACGAGCTGCGCGCTGCCGCCGACGAGGCGCGCCGCGCAAATGCCGCGAAAACCGACTTCCTGCGTCGCATGAGCCACGACATCCGCACGCCCATCAATGGCATCCGCGGCATGGTGAACATCGCGAACCATTTCCCGACCGACTACGAGCGCCAGCAGGATTGCCGCGACAAGATCTGGAACGTATCGAGCTACTTGTTGTCCCTGGTCAACAGCGTACTGGATATGAACAAGCTTGAAAGCGGCAACATCATGCTCGAGTCTGCGCCTTTCGACTTGCACGCTTTGCTTCACGAGATCGAGTCGGTTGCGCAGGGCCAGGCGACGGAACACGGCGTCACCTTCGTGCTGGAGCCGCACGCGCACGCCGTGAGGCATTGGCAGCTTATCGGCAGCCCTGCGCATGTAAAGCAAATCCTGCTGAATCTTGCCAGCAACGCGGTGAAATACAACCGCGAACATGGCGAGGTGCGCCTGTCTTGCGAAGAGCTTGCGGGCGGGTTCGGCACGAACGATGGCGCAGATGATAACGCGGACAGCGCGCAGGCCGCGGCTGCTGCGGGCTCGAACGGTTCGCAGCTCCCGGTTGCGAACGCGGCGACCTTCCGATTTGTCTGCAAAGACACCGGCATCGGCATGACCGAAGCGTTTCAGCGCAGCGCATTCGAGCCGTTCACGCAAGAGGACAGAAGCGAAGCGCGCACGCACTATCAGGGTTCCGGCCTGGGACTTTCCATCACAAAAAACCTGGTGGAGAAAATGGGCGGCACCATTTCCCTCGAAAGCAAGGAGGGGCAGGGGACCGTGTTCACGGTTGAGCTGCCTTTTACGGTGGATGAGAGCGTCGAGCACAAGGGTAGGGAAGCGAAGGCCGTAGACGTGCAGGCGGTCGCGGGCATGCGCGTGCTGCTAGCCGAGGACAACGAGCTGAATGCCGAGATCGCCGAGTTCTTGCTGACAGGGCGCGGCATCGAGGTAACGACGGTAAGCGATGGTCGGCAGGCAGTTGATGCGCTGTTCGCGGCCGAGCCGGGATCGTTCGACGCCGTGCTGATGGACATCATGATGCCGGTGATGAACGGGCTGGATGCCACACGCACGATTCGCGCCTCGCAACGCGCTGACCTGCAGGAGCTGCCGATCTTCGCCATGTCGGCGAACGCGTTCACCGACGACATCAAGCGAAGCCACGATGCCGGCATGAACGGGCATCTGACAAAGCCACTCGAAGAAGACCGAATCATAGCAACGCTCGCCGACTGCACGAAGGGCTAACGGGGCGCGGCGAGCGGGGGCCGCCGAGGGCGCGGCTGCTATGTGCCCCTTGCGGCGGTATCACCCGCCGGGCACACGAATGGCACGATCTAAATCGGGCGTTTCATACACGGATGGCACGGTCTGAGCAGAAACCGGAGCTATCGTCTCCAGCAATCCGGAAAGCTTTAAACCTCGTTTCCTCGCATTGATTAGCATGTTTGGCGCCCCCCAGCGAAGGCTGAATAGGAACTGATCGGATCGGTCACTGGGCTTATGAATTGCTTTGGTGCGACGACACGCCGGATGGGAAGCAGTCGATGGCGGTTTATCGGCGCGAGTACGGGCTTCGCATAGTTCTCAACAGAAGCAATCTGATTAGGCATAAAGCTCTCCTAAAAAAGTCTGACGCTCCGGAAACCCATCTGCGCCGCGAACAAAAAAGTCTGACGCCCGCTTGAACACGGGCTATCGATTAACGCGGGCTACTGCCCACAAGACCCCAGGAACGAAATGCGTATTTGGCAGATACAGGGACAAGATTCGTAGGTTTGAGGCATGACTCAAACTCCCCGGCGAAGCCGGGCAATGGTAGCGAACCTCATTGCGGAATCTGCGTGCTGGGACGAGTCACACCTCGATCCGGAAGCTGTGCTGCGGAATATGTGTGTGGGGGCGAGCGAGAGCTCGCCCAAAAACGGCCCGGAGCCATTTACCGACGATCGATTCCGGACCTCAACTGCGATCTAAGAAGTATGTGTCGCACTGACGCGCTCTCTGATATGGGTGCTTTCGCTCGACGCCACAGGCAGATTCCGTAGCTGTAACGCGGGCGGGTTTGGGGAACCGGATTAACCTCGGCATCGAATGGCGCGACGCAGCGTAACCGTTACCGCTGGCGTTAGGCGTCACCATGACCGTCTGCGTGCACAGATGGCGCTCTAAGCGATTTTTGGTTCCGGTGGCGTGTTTGTTCGTTCCTTCTTGCCGGTTTTCGGTTCGGACGTTGGGCGCTTCGTTTTATGATGAAGGTATCTATACGTCTTTAGCGGAAGGGATGATGGATATGGCTGATACGAGGCGAAACGCGGCGATGAAGTCGGTCCTGGCGGTGACGCTTGCGGCGGCCATGTGCCCC
>CAVHFC010000042.1:6322-17506 GCA_963635025.1 Eubacterium sp. CAG:786 | reverse complement strand
CCCCGCCGGCTGCCCGCAGTTGCCCGCTGTTGCCAACGGAACCGCCAGAAGCCAAGCATATCAACTAGTTCGGTTCCATCCGACTCGGTTTCACTCGAACAGCTCCGGCAAGTCAATCAGCTCGACCTCTTCCGACGAAGAAGCCTTGAACCCCGACCTTGAGAAGAACCCGTACTTATAGCAATCAAGCCCGGTAGCTTCCACCTGTGCTATTTCTTCGTCGATCGTCTTTTGGTCAACGGGCGTTTTCCTGAATTTCGCCTCGTAAAACACGAATCCGTTCGGATCGCTCGTCACGATGTCGAACTCCCCGTTCGTCCGCGTTGCCGGATCGTCGTACCAATATCGACCGATCTTGTCGAATGGCACCGAAATTCCCCCAGTCCTGTTCTTCCTGATGAGATATTGCCTGCACACCTCTTCGAAGCAATGCGGTACGTAATGCTCCTCGAAGTCGTCCTTAATGTAGCGATCGAAGAAAACCTGCGGATCGAGAAACGCCCTTTGCGACAAATTCCTGTACACGTACCGAAAGTAAAACAGCGAAAGCGAATCGATTATCTTATATCCGGACTTCCTCTTGTTTTCAGGGTCGTTGATCGGCGCCTGTTTTTGCACGAGCTCCATGCCTATGAGCTTGTCCAGGACATCTATCAGCGCCGGCCCGCTCGAAACGTGCGACTGATCCAGCAAGTCGCGATATCGCGAATAGCCTTTTGCCAACGCGCCAAACACCTCATTCGCGTTTGTCATCTTCGATACTTCCGAGGCAATATACATCGACACCTCGTTTTCAAGACGCGAATCAACTCCAGCGATAAGCTCGATAATGTTCTCGCGAACGCTCCTCCCCTGATCAACGAGCTTGTTGTAGTAAGGAATGCCGCCGAATACGCTATAGAGCCTCACTTTGTCATCCGCGGAGAACCCTTGGTAGAACTTCGCCGAATCGTAGTAGTCCATCGGTTTGAGGGCAATCGTGACATCCACCCTCCCATACAGAGGGTTCGCATGCTCGATCAGGCTCTTCATCACGTCAACATACGACCCGCACAGAGCGAGCTTCATATGAGATTCATCGCGGTACTTGTCAATAAGCGACTGAAGAATGCTGTCGAGGCCTTTCACCGCGCTTCGCAAATAGGGATATTCATCAAGCACGAGAATCGTTTTCTCGTTGACGGCCTGCTTGAAAAGAAAATCGAGCAGATCCTCAATGCTGCCAAACGCCATGGGGGGAAAGCCGAACGCCTCTGAAACAAGAGACGAGAGGCTTTCGACGTTATTTGCCTCGGTCGTTTGCTTGCATTCGTAGTAAACAGCCCGCAACGAACTAGTCCGAAGCGCTTGCTTGATGAGCTCGCTTTTTCCGACGCGGCGGCGCCCGTATACCAGCACAACGCCTTGCGCATCTCTGTCGAATTCCTTCTTGAGTCGATTGATCTCTGCTTCCCGACCGATGAATTCCATTAGTTCGGTTCCTTCCGACTCGGTTTTGTCCGAACTAAGTATACGACAGGAGCCGACCAACCTCAATTTAGTTCGGTTCCTTCCGACTCGGTTTTGTCCGAACTAATTTGACGTCGAGCGCTGGCGCTCACTGTCTTGGTAGGCGACGCCAGGCGTAGGCGGCGAGAATGCTCAGCAGCGCTGTAGTGGCGACGAGCAAGATGGATTCGGAGGCAAGCCCCGTTCCGTAGGTTGGGTTCACGTTCAAACCCGGCCCCAAATACAAAAGATCGAACCCTGCGTGCACCAACGCACAGGGCCACAACCTGCCGACACGCAGCAGCAACGCCGCCATGCATACTCCGAACAGGAACGTTTGCACAAAACGCAAGGCAATCTGCATCCACCCAACCGCGCCCGCCGTCGCAACAGGCTCTCCGACGTGCAGCAATGCGAACATAAGCGACGTCGCCGCAACCGCAGCGCGCAGCGCCATGCGCGAAGAAAGCCCGCGAGCGCGAAACAGCTCGCCGAAAGCGCGCATCCCCAGCACACGCGCGAACGCCTCTTCGTAGATGCCAACCAGCAGGCAAAGCAACACGAAAGCCGCGCCGTAAAGCGCCGACTCAAGCCCACCCGCAAGAACCGTCTGCATCCCAAAGGTTATAGCTTCCGGGCAGAAGGAAACTCGCGAGAAGAACCCGCCCACCTGCAAGTTCTCCATCAAAGCCGTCGACAAAAGCCCGGCGACCAACCCCACCGCCAGCACTCCAACCGAGAAGGCGAAATCGGAAAGCCGCCCCGCCTGCTCGCCTCCGCTTCCGCATAACGGCTCCCGACCCCGCCGACACCCGCGCACGCGAAGCGCATCCGGCACAGCAAACGCCACTCCGAAAACGGCGATCGTTGCCAAGGCGAACTCTTGAATGATCTCCCCGAAAAGGCGAGCCCCGTCCGGGACGCCGCCAAACGCCGCATCCTCCAAACACCCCGGCCACGCCGCAAACAGCTGCATCGCCGCAAAAGAAGCAAGCAGGACCGCAAGAAAAGAGGCCAGCGCGCGGCCGGCCTCCTTCTCGTGTTCTTTTTCGTTTCTCTGCGTTATCGCGCAACCCGCCTACAGACCTAACGCCTTCTTCAGCGTGGAAACGCGGCGGCGGCTGACGGGGATTTTCTCCTCCACGCCGTTGAGCGTGAGCAGCAGCGTGCCACCGGCAACCGACTCGATCTCCTCGACCATGGAAAGGTTCACCAAATAGCCGCGATGCACGCGGAAGAACCCATGGCCGTCCAGGCGCTTTTCCAGCTGGGCCAAGCTGACGGAGCTGAAATAACGGTCGGTGTCCGTCTGCAGGTACGCGTAATCGTCGCGCGCCATGACGAAACGGATCTTGTCAATGCTGATGAGGATTTTCTTGCCGGCCTTCTCAACCGGGATGCGCTCGGACTTCTGCGCCTGCGCATGCAGCTGCACGTGCTCGCGCACGCGGGCGATGGCCTGGGACAGACGGTCGGATTCGACGGGTTTCACCAGATAGTCGATAGCGTTGACCTTGAACGCATCGAGTGCGAACTCGCTGTAGGCGGTCACGAACACCACTGCGGGCGGGAACTTCAAGTGCTGCAAAGCATCCGCCAGCTGCAACCCGGTTGCCTCGGGCATGTTCACGTCAAGGAACATGACGTCGCAGGGGTATTCCTTCAGCTTCTCGACGGCTTCACGCACGCTGGCGGCTTCGGCCACCACTTCGGTTTGGCCAAGCTCATCCAGCAGGAATTTTAGTTCGGAGCGCGCAGGGGCCTCGTCGTCGACGATCATGGCTTTCAGCATGGGGCCTCCTTGCTTCCTTACGGCGATGAAATGAGTTGCAATGGGTCACATTATACGGCAAGCGGCGAAAGTGTGAACCCGCAAGCGTTTCAATTGCACGAGCTTTTCGCCCCACTTCAAGACAGCTGATTCGCCCTGCTTTCGGAGCGAATCAAAGCCCCCATCCCATCTTGCTGCAGCCGTTTCGCATGGCGAACGCATCAAGATGCGGGCGTAGGCAGCGCGACCACCACGTTGTTGAGGCCAACCGCGTTCTGATACTCCACGCCACGCACACCCTGGCGCAACATGCGAATGCCGATGGCAGCGCACGGATCGGCGGCGGACAAGTCCAGGTCCATAGGGTTGAACGGCACACCGTTGTCTCGCACGCGCAGCACCAGCTCACCATCGCGCTTCAGGATGAGCTTCACGCTGATGGCCGGGTACTTCGTTTTGGCGAAGCCGTGCTCCACCGCGTTGCCGGCCATTTCCTCGACAGACAAGGGAATCAGATAGGAACGACGTCCATCAACGCCCTGCTGCTCGCACCACGTTGCCACCTGTTGCGAGCAGGCAACCACCGCATCGATGGTAGGTCGACAGGAAAATGCAGCTGCGGAGCGCCAGTCCGCTTGAAACGCATCGGGCAGATACATCATCTTGTCCAGCAGCGTTGCCGAACGCGACGCGCGCTTGCGGCGCCACAGCACGCATGCCACCGCAACCTGCAGCACCAGAGCAACAACCTCGCCAACCAAAAACGACGTCCATACGCCCATGGCACCCCACATCCACACGGTGCACAGCGCGAACAGCACGGCGAAGAAGCCCGATTGCCCCACAGCGATGGCGCTTGCGGCACGCACGTTGCCCGTGCTTTGGTAATAGCTTACGAACAGCTGGTTGATAAGGTCGATGGGCACGCACAAGATGAACGCCCGCACAGCCACCACGCCGAACTCCGCCGCCTGGCCATCAAGACCGAACAGCCCTACCACCTGCGGCGCAAACGCGAACACCAGCGCGCACAGAATGCACGACAGCACCAAGCCCATACGCAAGCCCGTGCGCAGCGTGGCCTTCATCGCCGCACGGTCTTCCTCGCCAAAGAAGATTCCGCACAAAAGCGTGACCGTCTGCCCCACGCCGATGGTCACCGAGGAAGCGAACGAATTCACCGACGACAGCATGGACAACGCCGCCACCGCAGCGCCGCTCGCCACCGTCAGCAGCAGCCAGTTGAAGGTGAACGTGCGCAGCATCACGGTGGCGCGCGTGAGCGAATCGGGCAGACCGGTTCTGAGCACACCGTGAAGCTTCCCCAGATGAGGCAAGGGGTTTACCAAGCGTAGCGTGTTGCGCTTGCTGGCAAAATGCGTGCAGCAGATGACTACGGCCACGCAATACGCCAGCGCCGTGGCCGCACCCATGCCCCACAGCCCCAGCCCCAGCACGCACACCGCCACCAGGTTGAACACCACATCGCACACGCTCATGCCGATGATGGCGACCATCCCCAGCTGCGGCGCATTGTCCAAGCGCGTAAACCCCATGAGCAGCTGCAGCAGCACGATGGCGAACGCCCCCATGCAGATGCCGCCCAGATACGCCGCCGTGTCCGCATGCAGCCGATCGTCCGTCGCGCCCAAAAGCGTCGCCAGCCCGTCGGATAAGGCAACGCCGCCCACCGAGAGAACCACGCCTACAACAAGTGCCGCGAACAACGACACGCTGAACAGCGTATTCACGCGTTGAGCATCGCGGTTGCCCAGCGCACGGGCGCACAGGGCGACCGCACCCGTTTCGATGATCCCCGCGCAACCCGAAAACAGCATGAACACGGAAAGCGACATGCCGATGGCCGCCACCGCCTCCGAGCCCAGCAGGTTGCCGGCGATCACGTTGTCGATCATCATGCCCAGCGTTGCCGACAGCGTAATCAAAATGGACATGACAAGGTACTTGCCGAACGTGCGCTTGATAAGGCTGTCGTTTTCCGCAGCCGCATCGCCTTTCGCCACCAACGTTGGCGTATTCGCGTTTCCCGTCATGTCCATACGCAAACCCTAGCCTTCCATCTCTCCGTCAACGAGCGCGAAGAAGAAGCGGTACTTTTGATCGGTATCGATGATGTGCACCGGCTTGATCTGATTCGGAGCCGCCCCGCGCACCACGCGCATATCGCGCCACAGCAGGTTCGTTTCATCCTGCAGAACGCGCGCGACCGCCGGCGCAAACGTGCCGTCTTCGGTCATGTAATCCATGTCGTAGTTGCCCGCGCGCAGCTCCTCGTCGGTCACGCGCGACAATTCGGCCAGGTCAATGGCTGTATGGTCGGCATGGAAGAACTCAAACAGGTACTCGTAGCGCGCCGGATGATGGTCTACATCGGGATACACGCTGAAGTCCACCAATTCAAAGCCCATGCGTTCGGCAACCTTGTCGGCCACCTTGCGCAGCACCATTTCCGTGGTTTTCTCGCCGTGCATGTTCACCGTTTGATCGAGGCGGAACAAAAATTCCATGGTGGGCATGGTTCCCTTGTGGCCCACGCAATGGATGGCGTCGCGCATCTTGTAGCGATAGAAGCCCGAACGACTGGTGATGATCACCTCGTAGTCGCGGCCCTCCTCCAGCTCCTCCACACCCAGTGTGTGCTCGTAGTCGGGGTTATCAAGCGGCACGAACTCGAAGTACACGCTGCGCGGCAGCAACACGCTTGCGGGGTTGTCGATTTCGAACGGAACCGAGAACGCGCCTTCCGACGCGCTGTAACCCGTGTACAGAATGTGCACGTCAGGGCCGATGAAACGGCGCAGTCGCTGCGTGTAGGGCGCGAAACCGCCGCCGGCGACGCTGCGCACCACGGTAAGGTTCGGCCACATGGCAGGCGCGATGGGCTTGTCGAAGCCGCGTTCGAAAATGGCCCGCAACTCGGCGGCGCGAGCCGGGTTGGGCTTGATGCGCGCAAGCAGGCCGGCGCGCACATCGGCGTCCATTTGGATGGATGGGTCGATGGTGCCCTGCTCGATATCGCGCACCAAAAGCTCCCAGCTGTCCTCGATATAGCGCATCAAATCAAGGATGCCCGTGATGAACACCACGCTGATATCGCGGATGTCGCGCTCTTCGATGGCGAAACGCGCGTGCAGATAGCGCGTATCGGTGCCGGGCTTGGCGAACACAGCCTCGTCGGGACTGGTGGTGGTCGCCGCCAAAAACGGGCGGTTTTCCGCGATGGCCTTGCACGACAGCGAACCGAATGTGATGCCGCTCTTCAGCGTGTTGAAATGGCTTTCCATCATGGTGAACATGCGCCCACCGGCCAGCTTGTCGCCCGTAGCCTGCGCCGTCACATAATAGGTGTAGGCGCCGGAATAGCCCATGAGCACCTCGGCCATGCGCTTGGTGTACGGGATGCCCTTGGGGTTTCCCATGGTGCCCGACGTTTCGTTGAAATGCACGATTTCTTCGGTGGTGACCACGCCGCGCGTTCCGTGCTCCATCACCTCGTAAATGTAGCCGGCGTAATCGTCGTACATGGTGAACGGCACTTCGCGCTTGAAGTCTTCCACCGTTTTGATGTTCGCGAAATTGTGCTCGCGGCCAAACGGGGTGTCCTTGTTCGCGTCGAGCATTTCGAACAGCAGCTCTTCTTGCACCGCTCGCGCCTGTTGCACATCGGCTTCAAGCTGGGCCGACAGCGCGCGGCCGGTTTCGCACTGCTTTTCGAACATCATGCGACGCAGCGTTGCCACGTCGGGGACGCTCGCCGGCGTCGGTGCCGGCGCCGGCGTCGCTTCCGCATGAGCATCGTTGCTGGTCAATTGATCGATTCGTTCATCTCTCGCCATAGCTTCGCCCCTTACTGCTCGACGGTCAGGATATCGGTGAAGCCCGTGGCCTCAAGCACGTCGGCGATATACTCGTTGGGGTGGCGCAGCACAAGCCCGCTGCCGACTTTCGCCAGCTCCTTGTGCGCGAATAGGAACACGCGCAAACCGGCACTGGAGACGTACTGAACATCGGCAAGATCGATGGCCAGGCTTGTGACGCCCGCCAGGTTTTCGCGCAGGTAGCTTTCCAGGTCGGGCGACGTGTTCGTGTCCAAGCGGCCCGACAGCACCACTTCCAAAGCCTCGCCGTTTTTCGTCCCGTTGATTTCCATGAGGGCTCCTTTCTATAAGCTGTTGCCTACTTCATACAAATCGTTTCGTCATGCGCAGGATGTTGCGGCCATCGGTGCGCGTGTAACGTAAGTCATCCATATATTCGCGCATAAGCAAGATTCCCAAGCCGCCCTTACGCTCATCGTCGGTGGGATCCACTTTTTTCGCCTCGTGTGACAGCGGATCGTAAGCAATGCCCTGGTCGCTGAACACCAGGTGCAGGCAACCGGCGCGCTCATCAACGGCCATCTCGATGTCCACGGGCAAGCGCGGCTGACCATCGGGGAACCCGTAATGGCAAATGTTCACGAACACTTCCTCGCACACGAGCATGAGCTGCGCCATCATGCGCGGTGTGCGCCCGGCACCTTCGCAGGCAGGCTCAAGGAACGCGAACAGGTTGTCCAGCTGCTCATCTTGCGCCGGCAGCGTGAGGCGGCGCACGGGCAGATTCCAGCGGAATGCCAGCATGGTGATGTCGTCGGCTTGCGGCGCTCCGTCCGCGAATGCGTCCACGCTTGCCACCAGGGAAGACATAGAAGCTTGGGCGAGAGATGCAGCGGGTAGGAACGAGGCTGCCGAAGTTGCGGGGGCGTCTGAGGCCGCAGCGTCCGGGGCCGCGAGGGCATCTGGAGCCGCGGGTACGTCCTCCTCCCCACCGCTTGGCGCATCGGTTCGCTCGAGCGTCTCCAGCAAGCGGTCTTCGCCGAACAGCTCTTCGGCCCCGTTCGCCGCTTCCGACACGCCATCGGTGTAGAGCAGCAAGCCGTCGCCCGGACTGCATGTGAACTGCCCTTCACGATACTTCACCACGTCCATGGCGCCCAACACCAGGCCGGGACGGCACTTCAGATAGCTCAGCTTGCCGCCTTGCCGCAACACCGGCGGATTGTGCCCCGCGTTGGCGTAGCGCACCGCGCCCGTTCCCGTATCGACCACGCACGCGAACGCGGTAACGAACAGCATGGCGTCGTTTCGTTCGCACAACTGACGATTGGCCAGGGTAAACGCCGTTCCCAGGTCGTCGGCCTCCAGCAGATATTGGCGCAGCAGGCTTTGCGCGCGCATCATGAACAACGCCGCCGGAACACCTTTGCCCGACACGTCGCCGATGACGAACGCCACACCGCGTTCCCCTACCTCGAACACATCGTAGAAATCGCCGCCCACCTCGCGCGCCGGACGCATGAAGCCGGCGATATCCAACGCGAAGCGCTCCGTGAACGAGTCGAAATCGTGCGGCACGGCGCTCATTTGGATTTGCGCGGCAATGTCCAGCTCGGCGGCGGCGCGCTGCTGCTCGGACGTGATGCTGTGCAGGCGCTCGATGAACCCCACGAGGTCGACACGCATCTTGTTCGTTGAAGCGAAGAGGTCCGCCACCTCATGCCGAGGCTTCGTACCGCGTTCATCCACCGCTATCTCCGTGTCGCGGCGCCCCTGTTCGACATCAGCTTCCATGCGCTCGATGAAGGTCTCCTGGTCATGCGCCAACACCTCGATGGGACGCGTGAAGTGCATTTCGACAAAGCTCAAAAACGCGAACATGGGTAGAAAAATAGGCACGGCAAGCACCGCGACGGCAGCATACATGGTATGCACGATGCTGGAAAAGTCGTCGTTATCCACTGCGAAGAAATTGATTGCCAGCGATACGATGAGCAGCAGCAACGTCGACGCGATGGTGAACACGATAACCAGTCGTTGCGTAAGATTCGCCTGCTTGACGCTGTGATAAGGCACACGAATCCAGCGCGGCGGGCGCGACATCAATGGGCTGCGCTCTAGCGCGAACAGAAGTGGCAGACCAACGTAGAGCAGCATCCACATGTTGTTCAAGGTATAGATCACGTATGTTGGCACGCGATCGAGCGGCGCGCCGATGGAGGCGAAACCAGCTGCGCACACGCACACACTATCCACCAGCGACAACACCATATACAGGGCCGTTTGAGCCGCAGACTCGAAGCGCAGATACGGCTGTGTGCTCTTGCGATTGATGGCGTACCACGCCCAACGCAGCAGACCATCATACATGACTTGAATAACGAAGTAGATCGCCAACATGAACGGCGTGGTGCCCTCATGCAGGATGTCGGACACCAGATTAGCCGAGGCGCACCCAAGAATGCCAGGCAAGCCGAAAAACAGGCCGAGCACCGGGCCAAGCGCCGAAGCTGGGCGAATCTGCACCAAGTCGTTGAACAGCGGCACCGCGAGAAAAGCCTCGATAACGATAAGATACACGACGAAGCAGGCGGCGAAAATCACCACCGGGTGATGCGGTGAAACGAGGGAGAGGAGGGCGGCGCTTTTCCGCTGCGAAGCGCCATGCTGCGCAAAGGTGCCGCTTTGGGTTTCAGTGTCGCTCATAAGCACCCCCTTCGACGGCATGTCGCACGCGGCTTGCCCAACGAAGCAAACGATACACGCGAACAACAAGAACTATACCGGACTCCGCCGGAAAATTCGATATGCATTCGCGGCACCTTTTTTTGTTGTGCGGTGGCGGGTGTTCCGATATAATGCTAGAGCTACGTGCCCGAGTGGCGGAATGGCAGACGCGGCGGTCTCAAAAACCGTTGTCTCACGACGTGCGAGTTCGACTCTCGCCTCGGGCACCATCTTCGAAGCAAACGACCCCGCATCCATCTAGATGCAGGGTCGTTTTCGTTACCTTCAACTTTGAGGGTCGCCAACCCGTCAACCCGCCGGCAGCTAGCGCGCCGGCAGCCTGCAGGGAGTCCGCCACTGCCCCGGATCCGACCCACCGGTCGCCAGCCCTCTACAGCCCTACCGCTACTCGTGCTCGTGAAGCGCGGCGCCAGCCAGCACCAGGCGCACCGTGGTGCCCCGTCCCAGCTCGCTTTCCACTTCCATGCGCGAACCTTGCCCGTAATAGCCGCAGATGCGGTCATGCACGTTGCCCACGGCGATACCCATGCCCGTCGACGACTCGGGATGCAGGATGTTCTGCCGCGCCTCCTCGGTCATGCCGTTGCCGTCGTCGGACACGGAAAGCACCACGTCATCACCAGAACGCTGTCCGGAAACATGGATGGTCAGCTTCCCTTCCGAAGGCAGCGCGTGCCGCACGGCATTCTCGACCAGCGGCTGCATGATGAACGGCGGCGTCATGAGATCGGCCACGTCGGGATCCACGTCGCACACCAGCTCAAGCCGATCCTCGCCGAAGCGCGCCAACTCGAACATGAAGTAGCGCTGCGTCTGTTCGACCTCGCGCTGGAAGACGATCAGATCGGCCGAGTCCTCCAACGTGCTGCGGTAGAACTTCGCGAACTCGCGCAGAAGCGTGCGCGCCTGCACAGGATCGGTGCGCGTGAGCGACGCGATAGTGTTGATGGTGTTGAACAGGAAATGCGGGTTGATCTGGCTTTGGAGCATTTTCAGCTCCATCTTGGTTGCCAGGGCCGCTTTCTCCTCCATAGCCGCGGCAGCAAGCTGCGTGGATAAGACCTGCCCGAACCCGACGGCGATGGACTTCTGCGTCTCGCTGATGTGGCTGGCGCGCCGGTAGTAGAACTTCAGCGTGCCTTCGACCTCTTTGCCGATGGTCAGCGGCACGATGATGGCGGCGCAAATGCCGTGCGCTCCGTCGGGAAAGCCGATTTCCTCGGGGGTGAACAGCACGCGCGTCTTGCCGTCGGCCAGGGTCGCGTAGGTTGCGTTCGTGCGGATGGAGCTGCCGGAAAGGTTGTCGGACTCGTCGTGCCCGGCATACCCCAGGATGCG
>CAVHFC010000042.1:0-6010 GCA_963635025.1 Eubacterium sp. CAG:786 | reverse complement strand
GATGAAGTTGCGCGGAAGGCGCGCACGGCTCTCTTCCTGAAAAAAGTCCCTGCCCATCGTTCCTCCTTGCACTGCCGGCGCGCAAACGCCGGCGAAATGGGTGCGGAAAAGCCGCACGAAAAGGCGCGGCCACCAGGCTCGCCACCTTCGACGAGCGCGAAATGCTGAGCGGCCTACCCCAGTATACCGAACTCGTTGAGCATGAGCATAACGGCCGCCACCAGCAAAAAGCAACCGAACAGGAAACGCAGCTGCCGCTCGGGGATGACGCGGATCAACCGCGCGCCCAGCACGGCGCCGGGGATGGTTCCCACCACCACGGCGATGCCGGCCATGTAGTTGATGTTGCCCAGAATGCCCTGCTCGATGACGCCGGGGATGGCCAAGATCATGATGGCGATGAGCGACGTGCCCGAGGCCAACGTCATGGGGATGCTCAAGATGGCGAGCATCATCGGCACCATGATGAAACCACCGCCGACACCGACATAGCCTGAAGCCAATCCGGCAACAAGCCCGATGCCGGCGCCCTGCAAATATTGCGTACGCGTCAACGTCGGCTGGTCGGGAACGCTCGCGGCCGCCTTGCCCGAACCCGAGCGCGCCGCAGCCGGAGCCTTCAGCGCCTTCTTGAACATCTTGTAGGCGCTGAAACCGATGACGAGCGCCGCCACCAAAATAACCGCCCAATCAGGCGAAATGCTTGCAAGCCACACGCCTATCGGCGAGGTGAGCGCGCCTCCGACGCCAAGCGCCACGCCCAGTTTCGGGATGCAGGTTTTCGCATGCATGTGCGAAGTAACGCCGGAAATGGACGTTGGGATGATGGCGAACAGGCTGGTGGCCGTGCTGGCGATGGGGCTCATGCCGAAAGCCAGGCGGAAGATGGGCACCATGATGGTGCCGCCACCGACGCCGAGCAGGCCCGACATGACACCGACGAAGATGCCGGCCGCCGCCGGCGCGGCGAATTGCGTGAAGATATCCATGCGCGCCGACCTGCTATTCCGCGATGTTCAGGCGAATCTCGCTCGTGACGCCGGGATCGACCCCTTGCGCGTCGACCGCATAGGGAATGGCCGTCGCGTTCGGGTTCACCTCGGCCTGGCGGCGCGCCACAGATTGCACGAGCGCAGTGCGGATGATCTGGTCGTTCTCCATGCGAGCCATCAATTCAGGCCACACGAACTGGAATTCGAAGTACTTCGAGCAGTTGCGCTGCGCGTAGAGCACCGCCTCGGCGCGCGCGGCCTTCGCCGCACGGCGGTAAGCGCGCTTGTCCTTGCGGGCGAAGCTGCGCAAAATGGCGGTGATGCGGATGCGCTTGGTGATGCCGGGCTGCAGAAACGGCCCCGGGTACGGCTCGAGCGACTGCGGCTTGACCTGCATCAAGTCGATCTGTGTGCGGCTGTATTCCATCTTGCGGTACTCGTAGAGCCAACGGTAGATATCCTGGCGGAAGCGCGTGCCCTCGCTCGTCGTTTCCGGTGGAAGGTGACGCAGGCTCCATTGGTTGTCGAACCAGATATCGCTGCCGTACATGCGCAAATTCAGCATGTAGTCCAAATCCTCGCCGCGCGCGATCCATGGATCGAAGGACAGGCGCCGGAAAGCCTCGCGATGCAGAGCCAGGCAGCCGCCGCACACATGGTTGCTGCGCGACAGACGCGGCCCGCGCACCGCCTTGGTGATCCACTTGTTGAACGCCTTGCCCTGCTGCCAGAAGTGGTTGTACCACTTGTCTTGGCTCTTGGACAAAAACGACCCCTCGGAATTGAAGTAGAAGCCGGTCTTCGCCAGGATGGGCACGCCTTTGCGCGTGAGCTTGCCCAGGCCGTACACGGCCTTCTGCAAAAATTCGGCGTCGTCGATGACCTCGTCGTCGTCCAGGAACACCACGGAATCGAAGCCCATGATATCGGCGATGACCAGGCCGAAGTTGCGGATGGCTCCGTAGCCGGAAAGGCCGATCTCCTTCGTGAGCTTGCCCAGTCCCAGCTGCTCCATGCGCTGACGAACCAGGGAAAGCTCGGCGCCGCCGATGACGGCGATGTTCAGCGACGGGAAGCGCGAGGCGATGTCCTGCACTTTTTCCGCGGCACGGGCCTCGATGGAAGACTCGGAAGCCACCAGCACCACGATCTGCCCGATGCCGCGCACCTTCTGCAACGAGGTCAACAGGCGCGGAAGCTCGCCGGGGGAATCGATGGGGGTGGTGTGGTCGTACGTGGCAAGCACACCGCCGGAATCCTTACGGCGGCGCGATGAGACGAATGTCGGGATGATGATTACCGGATTCATGCACGTCCTTCGGTTCAAGTATGTTTATGCCCTCGGCGCGGGGGCGTGTGCGGAAGGGCGCTCGCCCTCGTTTCAATCACCTCTATTGTACCGTTTTTGGCATGCGCACTAAAACCCCTCGAGGCGAAGCGGGGCTGCAAAGCGCACAAACGGCAAAGATCTAAGCTACACGGAATGCTTGCGACCGCGACGCTTGGCAGGCTTGCCGCCCTTGCCCGATCCGCCGCCTTTTCCGGCGCCACGCTTGCCGGCGCCCTTCTTGTCGCTTGCCTTTTCCCCGCGCATGCGGCGCGCCTGCTCGCGGCGCTCGCGCACCGTGGCGGTTTCCTGCTTCAAGGCCTGGTAGCTGGCGAAACGCTCCGGCGCAAGCTCCCCCGATTCCAAGGCGGCGCGCACGGCGCAACCCGGTTCGTTGTCGTGCTTGCAATCGCGGAAACGGCACTGCTCGGAGAGGTCTTCGATATCGGAAAACGCGGCGCCGATACCCGAATCGGCGTCCCACAACCCCAAACCGCGCACACCCGGCATGTCCACCACGTACCCGCCGCCCGGCAGCGCAACCATTTCGCGGCTGACCGTGGTGTGCCGGCCCTTGCCGTCGCCGGCGCGCACGCTGCCCGTTTCCTGCACCTGTTCGCCAACAAGCATGTTGACCAGGCTTGATTTACCGACGCCCGACTTGCCTATCAGCACCGTTGTGGTGCCAGCGGGCATGAGCGCGCGCACAGCCTCCACGCTTTGCGCGTCGCCATCCGACACGACCACGGTTGCCACGTCGGGCCCCACGAGCGCGCGCACCCGGTCCGACACCTCGGCCACCTGATCTTCGTTTTGAGCCAGATCGGCCTTGGTCAGCACCACGGTCACCGCCGCACCCGTTTCGAACGCCAGCACCAGCTCGCGCTCCAGGCGGCGCATGTTCACCTCGGCAAGCGGCTGCGCCACGATCACGCGATCGAAGTTCGCGGCCAGAACCTGTGGCACCGCGCGCTCGGTCGGATCCTTGCGCACGAAGGCGCGGGTGCGCGGAAGGATGGAGTCGATGACGCCCTTGTCGTGACCTTCAGGTGCGGAAACCTCAACGATATCCCCGATGACCGCGCGCATCGTGCGACCCTTCACCAAGGCCGTCGCATGCTCGCAGCGCAGCGTGACCCCATCGTCGAAGCGCACGAGCGGATAACCTCGATCAAGCTTGATGACCTGCGCCTTTCGCAAACCGTTCCCTTCCGCATCGCGCGCTTTCGCAGCGTCGCCCACGTTTTCCGCGCCTTTTGTATGCTGCCTATCCATCATGCCCCGGTCCCTCTCATGCTAGCGCTGCCGCTCGCGCAGCACGTAGAACACCACCATGAGCGCAAGCCCGACAACCACGGCCACGGCACCCGGAATGAACGTCCACGCATCAAGGGCATCGGGGCTCGCCTTGCCGCGCTCGGTCACCGTGACCACCTGGGCATGGATGTCCGTCGCGCCGTCGTGTTCTGCGCACGCCAGATGGAACGTGCCTCTGACCTGCAGCGTTGTTCCCTTCACGTTGTACTTTCCGAATGCGTCGATCTTCGCGGCGGCCTCTTCGGTCATGTACACCGAAGCCGTCGATGCGCCGCCGGTCGACGAAATCGTGATCCAGCAATGGCGGTCGTCGGCGCCGGCCTCGATCTTGTCGCCAATGACCTCGCCGGTGACCTGCACCGTTTGACGATCGTAATACGTGTCAGCGGTGCTCAAGTCGGCAATGGACGTGTCGTAGATGAACGAGCTGTCGGGAAGCTGCGCCGTGTCGACCGCGTTGGTGCCGTCGGCGGGTTCGTCGGCGTAGGCCGCAGGCACGAGAGCGGAAAGCAGCAGCGACGCTGCCAACGCAAGAGCCGCCAGAACGCGCGCCGGTGCGGGCGCGCCAGCCGATCGCGCAGCGAACGTCGGTCGCACACTGGCTGCCCCGCCCTTCCCCCTCGCGCCGCAAAACACGCTCATCATCAGCGCCTCACCAGCCTGCGCGGGTCGAGCGACACCACGATCTCGACGATCAGGGCGATAAGTGTCAGAAACTCCAGACGGCCCGCCCACATCTCCAGCATGTAGAACAGCTCGAGCGAAATAGGCATCCCCTGCATGCACAACCCCGACGAGATGCCGCCGTTCGACGCCATGGCGACCGATTCGAAGATGGCCCGCGTCGCCTCGTAACCGTGCGCGATGCCCACCAGCGCGCCGATCGCGTAGGTGACCACGTACAGCACGAACACGGTCATGGCCTCTTTCACCACTTCAGGCGTCAGAACGCGGCGGCCCAGGTGATTGTAGGAAACCACCACGCGCGCCGAGTCGGGCGCAAGCGTTTCCTTCACCGTCGATACGAGGGACTTCATGATGATGCCGATGCGGCTGAACTTGATGCCGCCCGAAGTTGATCCGGCGCCACCGCCGACGGCCATGAGCGCAGCGATGACCAAAAACGCGCCCGAGGTGAGCGACGTGGTCAGCTGGTTGGTGGTGATGTTCTGAAAACCCGTGGTCGAAAACGCCGAGATGATCATGAACACACCGCGGCGCAGCATCGTCGCCAAATCGGAAAAGTCGGAAGTCGCCGACACGGACGCCGCGAACACCAAGGTCATGACCGAAATCCAGATGAACATGGTGCGAATCTCAAAGTCGCGGAAGTAGTTTTCGAGATGCCCCTTCCACAGGCGGGAGTGCAGCACGAAGTTCACGCTGCCTATCATCATGAGCAGCATGAGCACGAGCTCGACCGGGAAGGAGTGGTAATACAGGATGCTTTGGCTCATGGGAGCGAAGCCGCCGGTGCAAAAACCCGAGATGGCAAGCCACAAGCCATGAAGGAACGCACGGGGTGCATCCATGCCGCACGTCGCACACAAGGCGGTCAGAATGGTCGTGGCGATAAGCACGAAACCGAGCGTGAGCTTCGCGATGAAGCGCGCCGTCTGCACGACGTTAGGGACCACGTGCTCGCCGCGGCCTTCGGAGGCGAACATGCTGGCACCCGATCGCTTTCCGAACAGGCCGAACGACAGCGCGACCACGACCAAGCCCAAGCCGCCGATGCCGTGGATGACGAAGCGCCACATGTTGTCGGCGTAGGAAAGATGATCCAAGTCGGAAATGACGCTCGCGCCGGTGGTGGTGATGCCCGAAACGCCGTCGAACAGCGCGTCGACGAACGTGCCGTAGTGGCCGGAAAGGTACAGCGGGATGGTTCCCATGAATGCCAGGACGATCCACGCCAAGCCCGTGACGACCATCGCTTGTTGGCGGTTCAAACGCCCGGGCTCGATGCGCAAAAAACGCAGCGCCGACCCGACGATGAGCGTCACGCCGATGGAAAACAGGTAATGGCTGGCGGGAACCCATTCGCTGAAAGCGATGGCGGTGATAAGCGGGAAAACGAGCGCGACGGACGAGAACAGCACCAGTATGCCCAGGTAATGCCCGATGACTCGCACGTCGTACCAAGTGAAACGTTGCCACATGGCGCTTGCCTACCTTGCCCGCGCCCGGATGAAAGCGTCGCTTCGCATCACGCTACCCCATCGCGAAGCGGACAACGATGACGATCGCCCACAACGCGATCAGAAACACCATGGAGCTGAGCAGCACCACGAAGAAGCTGAGCAGCGGCGTTTCGATCGCCTGATATATGTCGCGGACGCTTTTTTGCATGCGGCTATGATAGCGCAAAAGC
>CAVHFC010000041.1:0-18599 GCA_963635025.1 Eubacterium sp. CAG:786 | reverse complement strand
TTTCGCGTTCGGTTGATGCCGGGCGTTGGCACGAGGCACGGTTGATGCCGGGAATTGTTTTCGCGTTCGGTTGGTGCCGGGAATTGGTGCGAGGCGCGGTTGATGTTGGGAATTGTTTTCGTAGGCGCGAGGCATGACTCGCGCACTCCGGCGAAGCCGGAGCATCGAGCTGGGCTGCGCCTGCGGTCCAGCTGATCATCGGCTGGTATGGCGTTGCGGTAAAGTTTAATTCGTTTCTTGAGATCCTGAGGCAGGCGTTAGGCGTGATGGTGGCATGATCGGCGCGTTCGAGAGCATGGCGCGGCAAAACCCGCAGCGGACGTGCTTCACGTACGTCGACGAGACCGGCAAGGTCGATGTCGTGACGTTTCGCGAGACGCGCATGCTGGCGGCCGCGCTTGCCGGCGAGCTTTCCAACAGGGGGGCGAAGCCGGGCAGCTCGGTGGCGGTCGACCTGCCCAACGTCCCGCTGTTCGTCCTGTTGCTGCTTGCCGCCGCCTACGGTGGCTTTTCGCTCGTGACGCTGAACAATCGCCTGACAATCGCCGAAAAGCAGGCGCGCCTGCTCGATTTGCGCCGCAGCCCCTCCGTCAACGTTGCCGTCATCGTCGATGAGTCGAATGCCGACAGGATCGTCAAGGCCGCGAAGGCTAAGCTCGTCGGCGGTCAGCAGGCTCGGGGAAAGGTGTCGCGCACGACGTTTTCCGAACGCGCCCTTGTCGCGAACGCCGAAGCGCGATCCGCTCACGCGCTCGGTCGTGCGGGCATGCGCGGCGCGGCACGCCGGCGCGAGGACATGGTTCGCCAGGATGCCATCGAGTCGGTCATCCATCGCGCTGAACGCGGCGCCCACGTGTTCGACCGCAGCGCGACGGCGGTCATCATGTTCACCTCCGGAACGACGGGCCGCGCGAAGGCGGTGCCACTGACCTGGGATAACCTGTGCGGATCGGCCGAGGTTTCCAACGCGGCGCTTGGCCGGCGCGGGGCGGACGTGTGGCAGGTGTGCCTGCCGCTGTATCACGTCGGCGGCCTGCAAATGGTGGTGCGCAGCTTCTTGGGCGCCAACACGTTCATCCTGTATCGTCGCTTCAACGCCGACCGCGTGCTTGCCGACGCGGCGAAGACGGGCGCGACCCACATTTCCGTGGTGGACAAGATGCTGCAGGACATGCTGGATTCCCCCCACGTGGCGAACTTGCGCCGCTATTCGTGCATCCTGCTTGGCGGCGGGCCGCTCAACGCGCAGACGCTCGGGCGCGCCTTGGGCCAGCATGCGCGCGTGTTCGCCAGCTACGGCATGACCGAAACTGCCAGCCAAATAGCGAACATGCTGGTTGATGAGGGTTTTTCGGGCGGAATGCGCCTGCTGCCCGGCTATGTCGCGCGCATCGTCGACCCGGGTGCCGACGGCTTCGGGCGCCTGGCCGTGCGCGGCCCCGGCCTGTTCAGCGGCTACCTTAACGCGCGGGCAGCTTACACGGCTGACGGTTTCTTCCTGACGGGGGACACCGCCGCCCTTGACGCGGGCGGTCTGCTGTTCGTGAAGGAACGCACCGACGACATGTTCATTTCCGGCGGCGAGAACGTCTATCCCGCCGAGATTCGCCAGAAGCTCCTAGGCGTTGCCGGCGTGGCCGAGGCCTACGTGTTCGGCGCTCCGGACCAGAAGTGGGGGAGGCGCCCCATCGGCTTCATCGAGCGCACGCCGGGGGGAGGCGAGCGCGACCAGGACAACCTTGCGTTCGCTGCTTCGGCGGCGGCTGTCTTGAAGCCGCAGCTCTCCAAGCTGTATCGGCCCAAGCACCTGTTCGCCCTCGACTGCTTTCCGCGTACGGGCATCGGCAAGGTGGACCGTCAGGCGCTGCGCGACCTCTACGAGCAGCGCATCGAGATCGCGCAGGTGAACCTGTACCGCGTGCGCCTGCCGTTCCGCAAACCCTTCGCCACCGCCAAAGGCACGCTTTCGTACCGCGAATCGGTGCTGGTCGAGGTGGTCGACTGGAAGGGGCGCACCGGGCTGGGGGAGGCCGTGGCGTTCACGACCGACTGGTATCTTCCCGAAACGCTTGATCAGGATGTTGCCGCGCTGACCGGCGAGCTGATCCCCACCCTGCTCGGCGCGAACCTGCTGCATCCTTGCGAGGCGGACAAGCTGTTCGCCATCTGCCCGACGGCGCGTGCGCTGCCTATGGCGCGCGGCGCGCTGGAGCCCGCGCTGTGGGACCTGTACGGCAAGATCGTGGGCAAGCCGCTGTGGGAGCTTATCGGCGGGCAACCCGATGCGGGCGCGCTGGTTTCCGCACCTGCTTCGGCGGCCATTCCCGTCGGGTCGGCGTCGGAAACCGTTGCCGCCGCTAATCGCGCAGTGGCGGCGGGGTACGTGCGCGTTAAGCTGAAGGTGACGCCGGGCACGGCCTACATCTGCACCAAAGCGGTGCGCGACGCTTTCCCCGACCTGGCCATTTCCCTTGACGCGAACCAAAGTTTCACAGAACGGGACATCGACGAGCTGCGCAACTTAGACGATTTGAACCTCGAGTGGATCGAGGAGCCCTACGATCCGCTGCGGCCGCCCGCGGGCGGCCCGCACGACCTGTTCAGCCGCCTGGAAATCTTGCAGCGCCAGCTGAAAACCCCCGTTTGCCTCGACGAATCCGTTCGCGACGTGTTCGATTTGCGCCGCGCTCTCATGCACACGGACCTGAAGTGCTACGTCCTGAAGATCGGCAAGTTCGGCGGCGTTCAACCTTCCCTGCAATTTTTGCACATGGCCAAGCAGCGCGACATTCGCGTGTGGATGGGCGGCATGTACGACACGGGCGTGTCGCGGCTGCTGCATGCGGCGTTCGGCACGCTGCCGTGGGTGCGCGATGCGGGGGACATTTCGGCGACGTCCCGCTATTTCGACGCGGAAGTGACCGATCCGCCCTATACGGTGGAGCGCGGGCGCGTCACGCTGAACCGCCGCGGGCACGAGTTCGGCCTTGGGTGCGACCTTGATCGCGCCGCCTTGTCGCACGTGTTGATCGACCAAGCAACTTTCAAGGCATAATCGGCGCATCGGGCTTCGCCTTGCCTCCCCCGCCCCACGCGTCCCGCGTGCCCCCGCGCCCCCCGCGCATCGAGGGTTGTTCCGTAAAATGTCACAGGTATGCAAAATGCCGCGGCGCTGCTGGGGTATGATACAGAGCAACTGTTTCCTAAAACGATCGGGGATTCGATGGGACAATCAACCGGGACCGGCGCGCAGGCCGCTTCCTCCGCTGCAGCAGCCACCGTCGGCGCAGGCGGGCAGGACATGGTGGTAACCGGTTCGGGTATGCTTCCTGAAAGCGCCGAATCGCACGGCAACCTGGGTATTTTCCGCCTGATAACCTCGGTCATCACGCTGATCATCGGCGCGGGCGTGTTCACCCTTTCCGGCGACCAGGCGGCTGCCGGCGGCGCATCGGGTGCGGCCATCCTCACGGCATGGGGCATTTCGGCGGTCGGCGTGTTGTGTTTGGTCATGACGTTCTTCGCGCTGTCTCGCGTCAAGCCGCACTTGAAAGGCGGCATCTACAGCTACGCGACGGCCGGTTTCGGCGACTTCTTGGGCTTCAACAGCGCTTGGGGCTACTGGATCAGCGCGCTTCTGTGCACGGTCAGCTTCTCGGCGCTGCTGTTCGGGGCGCTTTCGTACTTCTTCCCCATCTTCGGCGCCGGCAACAACCTGGCTTCCGTCATCGGGGCCAGCTGCCTTATCTGGTTCTACACCTTCTTGGTCAGCCGCGGCGTGAAGGAAGCGACGGGCATCAACCTGGTCATCACCATCAGCAAGTTCGTGCCCATCTTCGTGGCCATCACCGCCATCATCTTCTTCCAGAAGTTCGACCCGGCCATCTTCATGGCGAACCTCTCGCAGGGCGCCGTCGAGGGTCTTTCGTTCTTCGACCAGGTGGGCGGCACCATGACGGTGACCATCTGGGTGTTCCTCGGCATCGAGGGCGCCGTGGCCATTTCCGGCCGCGCGAAGAAAGACAAGGACGTGGGCAAGGCCACCATCATCGCGTTTTGCTGCGTACTTGCCATTTACCTGATGGTCAGCACGCTGTCGATGGGCGTCATGCCGCTTTCCGAGCTGGCTGAGCTTTCCAATCCCGCGCTTGCTGGCGTCATGGAGCGCGCGGTGGGCACCTGGGGCGCCACGCTCATCAACGGCGGTGTGGTGTTGTCGCTGGTGGGCGCCATGCTCGGTTACACCGTGCTTTCCGCGGAATCGCCCTACGAGGCGGCTGCGCAAGGGTCGTTCGTCAAAGCGTTCGCGAAAACCAACAAGAAGGGCGCCCCCATCGTCACGCTCGTCGTGACCAACTGCATCATCGAGGCGTTCCTTATCCTCATGCTGTTCTCCGACCAGACGTACCAGTTCTTCTATTCGCTGTCGGCCGGCATGATCCTGCTGCCGTATTTGCTGTCGGCGGCATACTTCGCGAAGGTGGCGTTCTTCGAGCCCGAGGTGTTTGCCGGCAAGCTCGGCGGCAGCCTCGTGATATGGCGCGTTTTCGCCGTGCTCGGCATGATCTACAGCGTGTTTCTGGCCTGGGCAAGCGGTACGCTGGGGCTGACGCTCATGTCTCTTCTGTACCTGCCCGGCATATTCGTGTACGTAAAAGGCAAGAAAGAGCGTGACCAGGTGTATTTCTGCAATACGCCCGATCGTGTGGTTGCGGCGATCATCGTCATCGCGGCGATGGTGTCGATCGTGCTTCTGGTCACGGGCCAGGCGGGAATGTAAGGGCTGCGCAACGTGGTAAAACCGCGGGCGGTCAGACCGTCCGCGTTGAGTTTTAGATAGGACGGACGGATTGTGGAACTGCTTGAGGAGCGAATTCGACGCGACGGCGTGGTGAAGTCGGAAGGTGTGCTGAAGGTGGACAGCTTCCTGAACCACCAGATGGACATCGCATTGTTCAACGAGATGGGCAAGGAGTTGGCGCGATTGTTCGCCGGCGCGCCTATCAACAAGATCCTGACCATCGAGGCGTCGGGCATCGGCATCGCCGCGGTTGTCGCGCAGCATTTCAACGTGCCGGTGGTGTTCGCGAAGAAGGCGCAGTCCATCAATCTTGATGGGGAAATGCTCTCCACCAAGGTGCAGTCGTTCACGCATCAGCGCATCTACGACGTCATCGTGTCGAAGAAGTTCTTGAGCGCGGAAGACCACGTGCTGCTTATCGACGACTTCCTGGCCAACGGTTGCGCGCTGAACGGCCTGATCGACCTGGTGGAAAAGGCGGGAGCTACCGTCGAGGGCATCGGCATCGCCGTCGAAAAGGGCTTCCAGCCTGGCGGCGACGACCTGCGCCGGCGCGGGTATCACCTGGAATCGCTGGCAATCGTGGAGTCGATGGATCCCGCCACGGGAGCAATCGAGTTCCGCCGCTAGGGCAGCTGGATAGGGAAGCGCGCTGGGGCAGTTCGCACCGGCGCGCTTTTTCGTAACGCCTCGGTAAAGGCTTCCTGCGTGTTTTTGTATATCGCGTCGGAATCATGAACGGAGCGCCCTCAAGCTGGCACAATGGAGGGAAACCCAATTGAAGGAGCCCTGCTTTCCATGCAACTTGGCATAAGCCTGTTTTTCGTCGTCCTGTTCCTGTTGATGAACGCGTTTTTCGTCATCGCCGAGTTCGCGCTCGTGCGCGTGCGCAAATCGCAGCTTGAGCTGGCGGTGGAGGAGGGGAAGCCCGGCGCGAAGAGCGCCATGGTCATCGCCGAGAACGTCAACAAGTACCTTTCCGCGTGCCAGCTGGGCATCACGCTCGCCTCGCTCGCGCTCGGCTGGTTGGGCGAGCCGGCGTTCGCGGCCATCATCCGCCCGCTGTTCGTTTTGCTGGGCCTGCCCGAGGCGCTGCTCGAAGTGGTTGCCGTCGCCATCGGATACTTCATCATGACGACGCTGCACGTGGTGGTGGGCGAGCTTATCCCCAAGTCGTTCGCCATTTTCGCCACCGAACGCTATGCGCTGTTCACGGCCGGCCCGTTGATGGCGTTCTACAAGATCACCTATCCCATCATGGTGCTGTTCAACGGCATCACCAACGCGGTGGTGCGCCTGGCCGGCCACGATCCGGCTGACGAGCACGAGGTGTACACCGGCGACGAGATTAAGCTGCTCATCGACGAGTCGACCGAAAGCGGCCTGATCGACCCCGAGCAGAACGCGTTCGTGGATAACATCTTCGATTTGGGCGACAAAGACGCCGAAGCCATCATGACGCCGCGCACCGACCTGGTGTGCATCGATCTTGAGGACTCGCTGGAAGAGAACATGGCGCTGGCGCTGCGCTACAAGTACACGCGCTACCCGGTGTGCCGCGAAACCAAGGACCGCATCGTAGGGTTCGTGCACGTCAAGGACCTGTATATGCTGCCGAAGGACGCCACCGTCGACGACCTGCCCGTGCGCAGGATCGAGGCTGTGCCCGAGGGCATCCCGGTTGCGCGTCTTCTGCAGGTGCTGCAGGACGGCAACACGAAGATCGCCGTGGTGGTCGACGAGCACGGCGGCACGGCGGGCATCGTCACCATGTCCGACATCATGGAACAGATCGTTGGGCATGTGGAGGACGAGTACCGCCACGCGGACAACGATTCGGTGAAGAAGCTGACTGACGACGTGATGATCGTCGACGGCGGCATGGCCATCGACGATTTCGAGGAGCTCATCGGGTTTTCGCCCGCGGATGCGCAGGACAGCGAAACACTCGGCGGCCTGATCATGGACGAACTTGACCGCATTCCCTCGGAGGGCGACACGCTTTCCTTTGAGGGGAAGGAAGCGGTGGCGAAGCTCGAGGTCACGGAAATGGACCGCCATCGCATCGAGAAGGTGAAGCTGACGCTGGTGCGCAAGCCGAAGCCGGTCGAGGAGGATTAAGACTGCCGGCTTGCGGCCCGGGCGGGGGCGCCGGCGGCGGTGGCCGCGCGGGGCTGCCGGGTTGCGCCGGGCTAGCTCACCTTCATGCCGCTGAAGCGCTCGGCGTTATGCCACAGGATGTCTTCCAGCTCGTCTTCGGTAAAGCCGGCCCCCACCAGCTGCTCGTATTCGCGCGCGGGGTCCCACATGGGGAAATCACTGCCGAACATGATGCGTTTGGTGCCCCACAGACGCGACAGCTCCACGGTGCGGCGCTGCCCCAAGAAGTACTGCGAGCTCGATTCGTCAAGGAAGACGCGCTCGTTCATGGCAACCTCGTGCAGCACGTCGTAACCCACCTCATAACGCGACCAGCAGCCGAAATGCGCGGCGTCCACCACCAAATCGGGGAAGGTGCGCAGGATGTTCACCAGGCGGCGCGGATGCGAGTAGTCATAGCGATAATCGCCGGTGTGGATGACCACGGGCAGCCCCAGCTCCTCGCAGATGGCGTAGACCTCCATCAGCCGCGGGTCGTCCATGTTCACCTTCTGCGTGTCGGGGTGCAGCTTCAGCCCGTGCAGGCTCAGTTCGGCGAAACGCCCCAGCTCAGCGGCCGGGTCTTCGAAATCCTGGTGGATGGTGCCGAACCCGATGAACTCGGGGTGCTTGGCGCATTCGCTTGAAATGGAGTTGTTGATGGTCGGCGCCGAATGCGGCGTGGTTGCCACCGAATGAACGATGAAGTGCGTGATGGGGCAGTGCTCCTTCGCGGAAAGCAGCCCTTCGGGCGTGCCGTCGCCGAACATCTCGATGTTGTAGAAATCCCCGATGGCCGCAACCGCCCGAGCGGCGATCTTCTCGGAATAGATGTGCGCGTGCGCGTCGATGACTGCCATGGTGAAGCTCCTTGGTTTCGTGTGTTTCGCCACGATTGTAGAACAACTCGCTTGTGCCGTGAGGCTTCACGCGCGATTTTCGCGGGCACGTTCCCGTCTGCTCGATAACAGGGATTCTGAAAAACGAATATTTGAGTTATATGCTGAGACGCTTGCCTGTCCGCTTTTCGCGTAGACTATCCTTCGGCAAAAATCAGAGCAAACGGGTATGGAAAGGCGTGCGGCGTACATGAACGACTCCAGTTTCGAGGCGATGGCGGACGAGATTGACGGCCTGCTTGGCATCGATCAGGACAAACATGCGGGCTGGCATCCCGATTCCATCGCGGTGCGTGGCTACGAGGGCATCGACGAGCGCACCGGTTCCATCAGCTACCCGCTCTATCAGTCGGCGACATTCGCGCATCCGGCGTGGGGAGAATCGACCGGCTACTGTTATTCGCGCTGCGGCAATCCGACGCGCCTGGAGCTGGAGAACACCATCGCGCTTTTGGAGGGCGGCCTGAAGGCTTTGGCGTTCTCAAGCGGCATGGCGGCCATCACCACGCTGTTGAAGGTGCTGCGCGCAGGCGACCACGTGCTGGTGAGCGACGACTTGTACGGCGGAACGTATCGCCTGTTCAGTGGAATATATTCGCACTACGGGATCGAGTTCGACTACGTCGACCTGGCCGACTCGCGCGTGCTTGAGACGGCATTTCGCCCCAATACGAAGCTGGTGTTTCTGGAAACGCCGACGAACCCGACCATGAAAGTAGCCGACATCGCGGCAGTGGCCGCGGCGGCGCACGAGCGGGGCGCGTACCTGGCGGTCGACAACACGTTTTTGACCATGTACTTCCAAAAGCCCTTCGAATACGGGGCTGACGTGGTCATTTACAGCGGCACGAAGTATCTGTGCGGACACAACGACGTGCTGTCCGGCTTTCTGGTGCTGCGTGACCGCACACTTTTGGAGCCACTGTTCAACGCCACGATGAGCGAGGGTAACCAGCTGGGCCCCTTCGACAGCTGGCTGATGCTGCGCAGCCTGAAAACCTTGGGCGTGCGCATGCGCCAGCAGGAGCGCAACGCGCTGCGCATCGCCGCGGCGCTGAAGGAAAATCCGCACGTCACCGACGTGTTCTACGTGGGCGATCCGGATCATCCCGACTATGAGCTGTCGCGTCGCCAGGCAACGGGGTTCGGTGCTATGATCTCGTTCAAGACCGACACGCATGAACGCGCGCTTGCGGTGCTTGAGCGCACGAAGCTGATTCTGTTCGCGGAAAGCCTGGGCGGCACGGAAAGCCTGGTAACCTATCCGTTGGTGCAGACGCACGGCTCGATTCCGCCCGAAATGCGCGAGGCGCTTGGCATCGACGATCGGCTTCTGCGCTTGTCGGTGGGCATCGAGGATATCGATGACCTGCTGGCCGATTTGGAGCAGGCACTGGCGTAACGGGCGGCGTGGCGGGCGAGCGGCTGCGAACGGGTGGCCCGCCCGGTCGCTACCGAGCGAGGCGTCCCGAACAGCACGTCAACCGCAACAAACAACCTTTCAAAGCGAGGATTTCCCCATGACGAAGTACGATTTCGAAAGCATCATCGACCGGCGTGGCACGGGCTGTCTGAAGTGGGACGCATGGAGCCGCCGCGGGCATGCGGCCGACGATTTGCCGCTGTGGGTGGCCGACATGGACTTCAAAACGGTCCCGGCCGCAATGGATGCCCTGGTCGAGCGCGTGCAGCACGGCATTTACGGCTACACCATGGCGCCCGACGCCTACTATGAGGCGGTGCAGAACTGGTTCGAGACGCGCCACGGCTGGCACCCCGAGCGCGAGTGGTTCGTGAAGACGCCGGGCGTGGTATTCGCGCTGGCCATGGCCGTGACGTCGTTCACGCAGCCGGGCGATGCCGTCATCATCCAGCCGCCGGTGTACTACCCGTTCCGCCTGATGATCCAGGACAACGGCCGCAAGATGGTCACGAGCCCGCTCATCTACGAGCGTGGCCGCTACACCATGGATTTCGAGGGCTTCGAGCGCACGATCGAGGAAAGCGGCGCGAAGCTGTTCATCCTGTGCAACCCGCACAACCCGGTCGGGCGCTGCTGGTCGGAGGCGGAACTGCGCCGCATCGGCGAGATCTGCCTGCGCCATCACGTGCTGGTGGTCGCCGACGAGATCCACGCCGACTTCGCGCGCAAGGGCTTTCGCCACGTGCCCTTCGCCAGCCTGGGCGAGGAGTTCGCGAACAACGCCGTCGTGTGCACGGCGCCGAGCAAGACGTTCAACCTGGCCGGCCTGCAGCTGTCGAACATCTTCATCCCGAACCCCGACATTCGCGCGGCGTTCGAACGCACGCTCGGGCGCACGGGCTATGACGAGCCGAGCACCTTCGGCGTGACGGCCACCCAGGCGTGCTACGAGCACGGGGCCGAATGGCTCGACGAGCTCAAAGAGGTGCTCGACGTGAACCTTGGAGTGCTTGAGGACGCGGTCGAGCGCATGGACGGCGTGCGGCTGGTGCCGCTCGAGAGCACCTATCTGCCCTGGCTTGACTGCAAGGGGCTGGGCCTTGACGATGCGGGCATCAAGCGCATGGTGGAACAAGACGCGAAACTGTGGCTTGACCTGGGCACCATGTTCGGCCCGGAAGGCAGCGGGTTCGTGCGCATGAACCTGGCAAGCCCCACGTCCATGGTTGCCGACGCCTGTGCCCGCCTGGAGAGCGCGGTTGCGAAGGCGGCTTCGGCGCGATAGCCTCGTGTCGCGATGGGGCACGGTTGTGGCGCTGACCGACCGCCGGCGGCTTCGGCACCCCTCGTGCAACCCGATTACCGTATACTTTTCCGCAAACGATCAGCGGAAGTTCGACAAGAAAGAGAGTTGACATGTCCGAACAAGCAACCTATCTCTACCAACGCGAAAACGACTACATCCCGCGCGTCGCCGCGGTCCACGACCTGTGCGGTTACGGAAAGTGCTCGCTCGGCGTGGCCATTCCGGTGCTTTCCGCCGCCGGCTGCGACGTGTGCCCCGTTCCCACCGGCCTGTTCTCCAGCCACACCGCCTTCCCCGGGTTCTACATGCACGACACCACCAACATCCTCGAGGACTACGTGAACGCATGGAAGGGCATCGGCGTTGAGATCGACGCGGTGTACTCCGGCTTCCTCGGCGCGCCCGAGCAGGTCGATCTGATCCGCGAGCTGTACGCGATGTACCCCAAGGCGCTGCGCGTGGTCGACCCCGTCATGGCCGATCACGGCAAAGTCTACCCAACCTATACGCCCGAGTTGTGCCAGGCCATGGCCGAGCTTGCCGCCGGCGCCGACATCCTGACGCCGAACTTGACCGAGGCCGCCATCATCCTGGGCGAGCCGATCGGCGACGAGTGGGCCGGCACCGACATCAGCGACGATGAGGCGCATCGCCTGGTCGCCGCGTTGGTGGCCAAGGGCGCCAAGCACGTGGTGCTTAAGGGCATTCAGCGCGAGGGCGAAACCGTCATCCGCAACTTCGTGGGCGGCAAGGATTGCGAAACGCGCGAGCTTTCCAACGAGTATCTGCCCTACATGCTGCACGGTACCGGTGACGTGTACGCGTCGTGCCTGCTCGCGGCCGTGATGGCGGGCCGTTCGCTCGAAGAGGCCGTGCGCTTTGCCGGCGGCTTCACGCACGACGCGATGATCGTGTCGGCCAAGCAGCCGAACTTCCAGGAGCGCGGCGTGTCCTTCGAGCCCCTCCTAGGCCAGGTCACCGCCCTGCTGTAAAAGCGCGAAGAGCTAAAGCGGCAGCGCGATTTCATAGGGCTGCTTCTCGAAAGCCTGACGCGCCTTCGGTGCTGGCCTATTGATGTGCGAGCTGTCGCTCGCACCCACGAAATGCCCGGTCGGGGCCTTAAACCCAATAACAAGGTCTTGTGACTCGGGTGCCCTCTCAGCATGAATTGCGGGGCGGCACTGCTTGAGGCAATGGGCCGACCCCGCCACAAGAATTTGCGGGGCCGAGGCTGCTCGCGGCAATGAGTTGACCTTGGCAACAAGAATTCGTGGGGCCGAGCGAAAGCTCGGCCCTTATTTGAGAGCGCCTTTAGCGCGACGCAAAATTCACCGACGCGTCCGGCGGTCGGATCAATCCTTCAGCGCGATCGAAAACGCACTCGGCCGCCCATTCCTCTGGCAATAAAAAACCGCGCCGCTATTGGCGTAGCGGCGCGGTGTCGGCGGCTTGAAGGTGTGAGTGAGTGGCCGCCGTGGAATTACTTGCTTTCTTCCTCGTCGTCATCGTCGAAGAACGACCAATCGTCTTCGCCTTTGGGACGATCAACGAACGTCTTACGCGTTCGCCGCTCCATGATAACACATGCGACGAGACTTAGCACGATGCCTGCGCCAATTAAGATGCCGATTCCGGCAAAAGATTCAAAGAGAAAGTGGTAGAGCTCTTCCCAATCCATGCTTAAACCTCGTTGTCGTGTGTGTGCCCGGTTTTTCGGGCGGCTGTATCTTCGGAAGTATACTACACGGCTTTGCGGCTCGCGTCGCCAACAACGAAGAATCAAACGGGCTGGTTGCAGTGCTGGTTGCGTGCCGCTCCCGTGAAGGCCGCACATGCGTGCGCCGTGCCCCTTGCCCGCTGCGCTATACTGGGACAACTGCACTGCAAGCAAATCTACGCAAAGGAGAACGCGATGCTAGATCTCAAGTTCGTTCGCGAAAACCAAGAAGCCGTCGCCGAGGCGATGAAGAACCGTCATGCTTCATGGGATTCGTCGCGCTTCTCCGAGCTTGACGAGGCTCGTCGCGCCGCCATCACCGAGGAAGAGGCGCTGCAGGCCGAGCGTAACGCCACGTCCAAGAGCATCGGCCAGATGATGGCCGCCGGCAACAAGGACGAGGCCGAGGCCGCCAAGGCTCGCGTCCGCCAGATCAACGACCAGCTTGCCGAGATTTCCGCCAAGCGCGAGGCCGTCGACGCCGAGCTGCACGACATCCTGCTGCGCACGCCGAACATGCCGGCCGACTCCACACCGGTGGGCGACGACGAGAACGACAACCCCGAGGTTCGTCGCTGGGGCACCCCGCGCGACTTCGAGGCCGAGGGCATTACCATGAAGCCGCACTGGGATCTTGGCGATGACCTGCATCTTATCGAAGCCGAGCGCGCGGTGAAGCTCGCCGGCAGCCGCTTCGTGCTGCTCCACGGCCAGGCCGCCCGCCTTGAGCGCGCCATCATCAACTTCATGGCCGACACGCACACCTCCCGCGGCTACACCGAGTGGTGGTGCCCGGCCATGGCCAACGCGAACACGCTGACCGGCACCGGCCAGCTGCCCAAGTTCGAGGACGACCTGTTCAAGACGCGCGAGGGCCTCTACCTTATCCCGACGGCCGAGGTTCAGCTGACCAACATCCACGCCGGCGAGGTCCTGGAGGCTTCCGAACTGCCGCTTCACTACTGCGCCTTCACCCCGTGCTTCCGCGAGGAGGCCGGCAGCGCCGGTCGCGACACGCGCGGCCTCATCCGCGTGCACCAGTTCGACAAGGTCGAGATGGTGAAGTACGCCAAGCCCGAGGAAAGCTACGACGACCTGGAGTCCATGGTCGCCGATGCCGAGAACATCCTGCAGCTTCTGGGCTTGCCGTACCGCGTTATCAGCCTGTGCACGGGCGACATCGGCTTTTCCGCTGCCAAGACCTACGACCTGGAGGTTTGGCTGCCCAGCTACAACGGCTACAAGGAAATCAGCTCGTGCTCGAACTGCGTCGACTTCCAGGCGCGTCGCGCGAACATCAAGTACCGCGACCCCGAGAACTTCAAGGGCTCGCGCTATGTCCACACGCTCAACGGCTCGGGCCTGGCGGTGGGCCGCACCATGGCCGCCATCATGGAGAACTACCAGCAGGCCGACGGCACCATCAAGGTTCCCGAGGTGCTGGTGCCCTACATGGGCGGCGTCGAAGTCATCGGTGAGCAGAAATAGCTTCCCGCGTGCACAAACGCTAGTAAGGTAAGGCTGTTTACGTGGCGACCAAGCGCAAGCCGACGAAACGGAATAACGAACAGGGCGCGTCGGCAACTCCGGCGCGCCCTTCGGTTAAAGGCAAGGCGGTAGCACGCCCGAATGCTGGTGGGAAGGTTGCGCCTTCGGCCGGTGTTCGTGCGCAGGGGAGTGCGGCAGACGTCGAAGCGTCCAAGCGTGCCGTGAAATCAAAGGAGCCGGCGTCTTCTGCGTCGGAGGGCGCGCCTGCAGTGGAAGCGCCGAAGCGTCGTATCCCGATGCCGCAAAACTCTTCGCGCTTGAAAGGCAAGCGCGCGGCGGGCTCTCAAGGGGCCGGCGGTTCGGCGGCTGCCGACGTTTCCGTTGCCGCAGGCGTTTCCGCAGCCGTGGATGCTTCCGCGTCCGCGGGCAACGCTCCTGCGCAAAAGCCGCGCCGTCCGAAGCGATTCTCCGTCGCTAAGGCCGATCGTGCGGCCAGAGAGGCTGCCGAGCAGCTAGCTTCAGGCGTTGAGCAGGCTGATGCCGAAGCGGCTCAGCAGGCGGTTCGCTCTTCCGCATCCGCCGAGTCGGCCCGTCGCCGCACGGCCCGCCGCCAGCGTGCCAAGCGGTACGGGGTGGAGCCTTCCGCTGCCGGCGCTGCTGGAGCCACCGAACGCGCTGCCGGCGGCGATTCCGAGAACGCCGCCGGCGCCGCTGATGCTGCCCAGGATGGCGGCGCCGCCCCTCGCAAGAAGGCGCGCCCAAGTGTGCACATTCCGCTGCCGGTCGCCATCGTGCTGGTGGTGCTCGCCGCGATAGCTGCCGTGGTGCTCGTGTTTTCATGGAGCCGCTGGTGGCACTACGACGACGCGGCTGATTTCCAGGGGTTGTGGTACGCGGATGGCGGGTCGACGATGATCACCATCGATGCGGAGAAAATCGATCTGACCAACGACGTTTCCTACTCGTATCAGCTGGACACGGGCGCGAAAACCATCACATACACCTTCGGAAACATGCAGGGTCAGGGCCGTTATCGCTTCAGTTCCGACCGAACCGAGCTGGTCATCACCGACGGAAAGAACTTCTCGTTCTGGGGGAACCTCTTCGACGATATCGGCTGGCAGATTGGCCAGCTCGTAGACAGCGTGCAGGGCAAGCAGGCCCAGCGCGAAACCGCCGGCGACGGCGTGACCGTGCTCGATCGCACCAAGTCGCAGGGCGATGGCGGCGCGCAGGCAACCGGTTCGACGCCTTCGGGCGAAGCGGGGAAGGGCGGCGCGTCTGATGGCGCCGACGGGTCGGCTTCGGGCAACTCCGGCGACGCCTCCTCGTCCAGCGGCGCGCAAAATTCCGACAGCTTCGATAGCCAAGCCGGCGTCGGCGTGTCGGGGGGCGTCGAAACCGCTGGTAGCAACGCCGTGACGTTGGAGGATCTGGAAGGGTCTGCGGGCAGCGGTTCGTCGAGCGGTTCGTCGAGCGGCTCATCGGGTGCGTCCGGATCCGCGTCGTCGGGCAGCTCGGCCTCTTCAAGTGCTTCCTCGAGGTAGCCATGGCGGGCGATCAGTTGCTGCGCGTCAAGCGCCTTGAGGTGAGGCGCGGGCATCTGACGTGTCTTGTCGAGTTTGCGCCTGAAACGCCCCGATTCACGTCGAAAGCGCTGGTCAACAGGGTGTTGCCGATGTTTCCCGCGCTGCCTCGACATGCGTGCGTGAACGGGTCGGGGCGCACGTTCGGCGACGTGATCGAATGCACGCCTATGCCGCATTTGCTGGAGCATATGGTGGTTGACCTGCAGGTTCGCGAAATGGCGAAAGGCGGGATTTCGGCGGCTGGTTCGCCTTCGGCGTTCGACGTGCCCGCCGTGCCCGCCGTGCCCGCCGCCTCCCCCGCCTCAGCTTCCGACACCCCCATCGTCGGAACTAGCGAGTGGGTCGACGAAGCAGCCGGCCTTGCGCGCATCGACGCAAGTTTCGCCGATGACCAGGTGGTCCTGCGGGCCCTGCGCGATGCCGTGCGCGCGCTCAACAACGCGCTCTCCGTTATGGAAGGTTCGCGAACCTCATAGCGCCGCCCGCGTCATCGGGTAGGATAGCGGGCGATTCATCGGAGGACGGGCAGCCGCAGTTGCCAGGTTGGATAAGATGCCGGGTGCGCCCGGACGACCTGCGCCAGGCCCCTTCTCGTTTGGGCTCGGGCGCGCGACAACGAAAGGCGCACAGCCTATGAACGTTTCAAGCAACAACTCGCCAACAACCGAATCCACATGGCTTTCCGCTCCGCAGCCGCGCCTGGGCACGGCGGGGTTGGTGGTGCTGCTCGCGCTCGCGAACGCCATCTGCCCGTTCTCGCTCGACATGTACACGCCGGCCGTGCCGCTCATGCCCGACCAGTTCGGCACCACGGCCGCCACGGTCAACCTCACCATCAGCGCCTTCTACCTGTTCTTTGCCATCGGTATGCTCGTGTTCGGTCCGGTGTGCGACCGCACGGGGCGTAAGCCGGTGCTCGTCGGCGGCCTGGCCACCTTCGTCGCCGGCAGCCTTCTGTGCTCGGTCGCCTGGACGATCGAAGCGCTCATCGCGTTTCGCGTGATCGAGGCCCTGGGCGCGGGCGCGATCTGCGCCGTTTCGACCGCCATCGTCAAGGACTGTTTCCGGCCGGAAAAGCGCACGACGCTCCTGTCCGTGCTGCAGATCCTCATGGTCATCGGCCCGGTTGCCGCGCCGCTCATCGGCGGCGTCATCCTTCGCTTCTCCACCTGGCATGCAACCTTCGTCACGCTCGCCGTCTTCGGCGGCATCTGCCTGGCGCTCAGCTTGCTCTATAAGGAGAGCCTGCCGACTGCCGATCGCGTGCAAGGCGGGCTGGCGAACACGTTTCTGCGCATGGGTGCCGTGGCGAAAAACCGCGGCTTTTCCGTTCTGCTGATCGTCGCATCCCTGTTCAGCGTCCCGTTTATGGCCTACGTGGCGGTTGCGTCGTACGTCTACACGGGCGACTTTGGCATCTCGACGCAGGGCTACACGTACCTGTTCGCGGCGACCGCCGCCATCAGCGCGCTGGGGCCGATCCTGTATCTGCGGGCGTCGAAATCGGCGGTCTCCCCGCGCGCCTTCACGCATGCGGTCATCGTTGTCAGCCTTGCGGTTGCCGTGGCGCTGATCGCCTTCGCTCACGCGAGCGTGTGGGCGTTTTTCGCCTGCTTCGTGCTGTTCGCCCTGGCTGAAGCGTCGGTCAGACCCTATACCACCAACATCTTGCTGGGCCAGCACGACCGCGACGCCGGCAGCGCGAGCGCCCTCATCAACTTCTCCGTGAACATTTTCGGCGTGCTGGGCATGGGCGCCATTTCCCTGTGGCAGGTTGACGTGTACGTGGAAGGCCTCGGCGTCGTGATGCTTGCGAGCATGGTGCTTGCGGCCGCGCTGTGGATCTATCTGCTGAAATCGAAGAGCGCGCACATCAAAGAGCTCGAATAGCTGCCCGGCTTACAGCCCCCGAGCAGTCCCTGAACAGCCCCTGACCTTGGCAAAAGTGCTACCATGCAGTCATCTTGATATCCTGAGACGAGGATGGGAGAAGGCCATGAAAACGAAGAAACCCTTGACCGGCAAAAAGACACCCGGGCTCCTTGCGCTCGTTGCGGCGTTCGCCCTGGCGGCATGCGCGCTCGCCTTCCCGGCGGCGGCGCTCGCCGAGGAGACCGGGGTCGCCCACACGGTCGATTCCAACGGCATGCGCCACTACTACGCTACTGTTAACGAGGCCAAGGAGGCCGGCTACAGCGGCGCCACGGTCTATATGGACACCGACTGGGACCTGGGCTCGGGCAGCCTTGATATCGCGGACAGCAAGTCGCTTACCATCCAGATGGCCGGCCATAAGATCACCAGCTCCAACAAGGACGCCACGATTTACCTGAACGAGCACGCGTCCATCAAGATCACCTCATACGAAGACGCCAAGGATTACTCCTTCAACGGCTTTGCTCAAAATGGCTCGTCGTGGGTGTGGCAAGATCTGACGATCTCGGCCTCCGGCCTCATCACCAACACGAACAGGGATATCAGGTCCGCTTCCATATCGGGAACGAGGTATAGCTCCTGCGGCATTCATCTTGAGGGCTCCTCCAGCCTCAGTTTGGAGAACGTGGCAGTTGCCGGCTGCCCCGATCGCGGCATCGATGCAGGCTCGAAATGCAACCTAACTTTGACGAATGCCAAGATCTGCTACAACCGCACGCCGAGTGACGACGACAGGAGCAACGGCGCTGGCGTGTCCATCAAGTCCGGCTCGACCCTTTCCATGAATGCATCCCATATCGATAACAATTACGCCAGCGAGGCGCTCGGTGGCGGCATCTACGCCGAAAAGAGCACGACTGTTGCCCTGGAAAACGGCTCGACAGTGAGCAACAATCTCTCCGGCGGTGGAGGCGGCGTCTATTTCAACAGCACCTACTTCACGATCAAATCTGATGACAGGTCGGGCGTGGTGTCCGGCAATATCGCCTGGAAATCGAGCGAGGCGGGAACCGATGCCGAGCAATCCGGCGGCGGCATCCACGTCAACTCGGTGACCGGGGATAATAAGGGTACTATCGAAGGCATTACCATCAAGGACAACTATTCGCGCTACGACGGCGGCGGCATCGAGCTGGATCAGCGCTGGACCACCGTCAAGAACTGCATCATCACGGGCAACTACTCCGACTACGACGGCGGCGGCATCTACATCAACGGTGGAAACAACGCCATCGAAAGCTGCACCATTCGGGACAACTATTGCAACGGAATCGGCAAGAACCAAGAAGGCGGCGGCATCTT
>CAVHFC010000040.1:0-18636 GCA_963635025.1 Eubacterium sp. CAG:786 | reverse complement strand
ACTGGCAGATCAGCTACCGCAACAAGCACTGGCTCGACTCCGACAAGGCCGCCGTCGAGGCGCTAGCCGACCTAGAAGCCGCCGAAGCCGACGCCGATGCCCGAGCCGCCGCCAAGTTCGAGCACGACCTCCTGCTAGGCCTGCTGTCAGCCGAGTAGACAACCAGCACCGTAAACGCCAACGGGGCCGGGCAACCGCCCGGCCCCAGAAAGCTCCGCCCCGACAGTCGCAACGGCTGCCGGGGTGGGAATGGCATCGCCATCAATGTCCTTATCGTCGTAATCTCTTATGCAAACAGCTTGAGAACAGCTGGTAAAAATGATCGTTCTTAGTGACGAGGCACCAGCCAACAGAAAGCAATCCATAAACCGCGGCGCCCACGACAATCTCGACGAAAAGACCGGCAACGGTCGAAGAGCTCCCTCCCAAGAAACCAACCGTCATGCGCACGACCCCGCACATCACGAGTCCTGCGATAGCAAACGGAACAAGCTCAGCGAGCACGCGACAAAGGCCCAATTCCCCGCGAACCATCAAGGCCTGCGCAAGCAGCACCACAAGCTCAGCCGAAACAGTGGCGATAGCTGCCGCCATAGCCCCGTAAGAAGGTATGAAAGCAACGTTTATGGCAACGTTAACAACTGCTCCCGAAAGAACGGAGAGGGTAAACTGCCTGTCTCTTCCCGAAGGCACCAAATACTGGACACCGATAACATTGGTGGCGCTAATGAGCGGGATTATCACCGATAGAGCGCCCATCAAAGATGCACATTCGCCGTAGCCTTCGCCGAAAAACAGAAGGGCAAAGTCGTCGGCAACGGCGACGATGCCGAAGCAAAGGGCCAGGGCGACACACTCCATGAACCACATGGTCGTCGAGACGAGGCGCTTCGCCTCCTCGCGCCTGCCGGCTGCGATAACCTCCGTCATACGAGGAAGAACCACCGCTCCAAGGGCAGTAACGACGGCAAGGGGCATCTTCGAGACATTCTCCGCATAATCGTAGAGCCCCGACTGGGTCATGCCGGCAAGCGCGCCGAGCATCACCTTGTCAAGCAAGGTATACAAAGATACCGCCACAACGGGCACGAACAAGACAAGGTTGGGTTTTAAGTGAGTCAGGGCGCCCCGCAGCGAGGGCTTTATAGGGTCGACATATCTGCTCACAAAAGGCCAAACGAGCAAGGCGTTTAAAAGACAAGGAACGGCATTCGCAGCCACGTATATCCAGACATCGCCCTCACCTCGGACGAAAAGCACGATAGCAGCCATGCCGGCAAGCCGGGTGCAGGCGCTGCGCATCATCGGGATCATGAACTCCTCGCAACCGTTAAGGAGCCAGGTTACGTCGATCACGCATCCGCCGACCCAGAAAACCCAAATGAGCGTCAACGGCATATAGCCGATGCCGTAAGTAAACGAATAAAGAACGTAAACCGCAACCACGGTGCCGCCCCAAGCCAGATTCATGGCAAAAATCTCGGCAAACTTCCGAGACCGGGCTTCCCGATCATCACGGCAGCGGGCGATCTCGCGAACCCCGTAGTTAGCAATGCCGAGCTGTGCAAATAACACGAAATAATTCGCTATGGACTGTGTATAGGAAAACACACCGTTACCGGTAGCGCCAATAGTTCGAGCCAAAATCGGTGTCGTGATCAGCGGAACGAGAATGTTCAGGATCTGGTAGAAAGCGCTGTAGAGGAAATTACGCTTTATCGAGCGTGCCATCCGTAGATCTCCGAATCTACAATCTGAGCTAGCTCACGCTCCTAGCTGGATTACATAAATCGTATGGTCGTGCACCAACACCATGCCGTTTATCTGCGACATTTTTTAATAGTAACTGAGAAGGTCTTCGACGAGCGTTAACTCAAGGTTCTTTACATAGTTCAACCCGACATTCGAAAACGGAATAACAACCAGCAAGATTAAGTTAGCTCTTCGGAGATCTCCAGCCATTTCATCCGCGTATCAACGCGCGAGAACCTCGGCTCCAAACCGAACGGCCTCTCAACTAGCTCCCACATATAACCCGACCTGTCCAAAACAGTCCACGACGGCTTGTGCACCAACTCAAACGGCAAACAAATAACGCCTACCAGGCCGTCCAAGTTCGCGCATCTATCTGCAGACCCCAAGCAACGCCCCTCACGGAACCCTGCCATGGCCGCTTCCGATATCTCGCCACCGAGGAACTCATCGGCTGTCAGCCCCAGCACGTCATGAACATCGCTCATGCCGAACACGCGCAATATGTCCACCTTATCTGCGTCCCGCACGATCTCACAAAACCGCCTCGTCCACGGATCCAACTCATCCGGCAGCCGCAGGGAGCTGTGCAGCGCGACCGCCGGCCGCACGGCATCGGCAACTTCTTCGCCGGCAAACCGGCAAAGTCGTCCATCAGCATCGGAAAGCCCATGCCCGCCAAACCCTGGCTCGCCATCCAGCACGGCAAGTCCCATTCGTGCGTGGCCGCAAGAGACAGAATCTTTGAACGTCCCCCAAATCCGCAGCTGTTCGAACCGCCCGATATCGTGGAGCAACCCGCACAGCCACGCCAGGTCGACCTCATCGGCACCCAAACCCAGCCCAACCGCAATCTCTTCGCAAAGCCCGGCAACCCGCATCGTGTGCTCGTACTTGAGCGCCACCCTCGTGTCATCCACACCGAAAGCACCCACATACTCGTCGAGCGCTTTACAGGCACGGAACCGATTTATCTCGAAACCGCAGTAAAGCCCCAAGGCAATAATCACACCTTTCGGTAGGCGCCGCCTACCATATCCATCAGCTCAGACGATATCCTCTCAGCGCCTAAACCGTCAAAAAGAAATCTGCCGTTTTCCGAGAGTTTCCTGCGAAGCCCGACATCGCAAACAAGCATATTCGCCAAGCGGTCGAGCTTGGATGCGAAGTCCTCGTCCCAGACCGCCCCTCCGTCCAGCGCGGAACCGGCAGAGAGGAACCTACCGACCGCATTCACCTGATTATCAGCGAGCGCGTAAGCTATGGAGGGTACCCCGCACGCACAAAGCTCGTTCAAGGTGCCACCGGCAGCGGCTATGGCCATGTCACAGGAACGCATGAGGATCGCGACTTCAGCAACGCCTCGAAGCACCTTAACTCTGGGATGAAGCGAGGAAATAGCATCAAGTTTATCGATGCTCCTACTCAGGGGGCCCGCCATCACGACCAGCTCGCAGTCATTGAGTGTCGGGCAACCAAGAAGCACTTGTAGAATCTTAACGCTTGCGGCATGAGGATCGGAACCGCCGGAAGCGACAAGGACCCTGCCCACACGGTCGCGAATAAAGGGCGACCCTAGCCCGCGAAATTCAGAGCGCAGAATATTGTAACTGGTCCCGATCAAAAGCCTCGTCTCTTTGCCTGCATACATCTCAGCGTATTTTTCGGCATCCGCGGTGATGTTCCCGTTAACGATGGCAGAAACACCTAGATGCGGGGTGTGAAGATCGTCGATATAGGCAGTGGGAGCAATCGAGTTCAGAGCAGTCAGATACGAAACGTCATATTCGTAGGAGTCCGCGACTATGAGCGCGGGCCTCCCAGTGCAAATGGATGAGATGCGCCCAAGCCCATCCTCCGTGTCGAAAGAGAAAAGATCAATGGTATCGTAGCCCTCGCTGCGGGCGAAGGCCACGCCTTCGATCTTCGAGCAGGCAAAGGCCACATCAACCGCCAGCTTCCGAAAAGATCGGGCCAGGGCGGCGCAGCGCATGATGTGACCCATGCCCTGGCCCGAATCGCAATCTGTCCTGAAAAGGGCGAGCATCAGCCGCGGCCGATCTCGAACTCACCGAGAAGCGATGCCATGTGCTCGAGCGGGTCGCCTTGCTCTACGCGCATGATGAACCTGCCGCGCTCGGTGACCGTCCCGTCGACGGTGTCTCCGAAATCGGCGCCCGCGCCGAAATTCTGCACATACTTAAGGAGTCTGTACTTTTCCTTCAAGAAGGCGGGGTCGGGACATGAAAGGACTTTGCCAGCGCCAAAATCAAAGAACCCCAGAAAAAGCTTCTTCACGTCGGGCGTGGCAGGCAGATCGTTGCCGCCGACACAAGAGTCAAGAAATAGATCGAGCGAATCGCAGCCGGTCGCAAGGGCGACAAGGTCGGCGCTAATACCGTGACCCGAAGGCCGAGCAGACACCTCAATGGCAAACGGCCGGTCTCCATCTACCATGATGTCGGCATGGAGAAGCCCGTCCTGAAGACCGATCTCGGACACGATGTCTCCCATATAGGGCTCAACCACAGAATAGACCGCGTCCTCGCGGGGAATCGTCAGGTAGCCGACACACTGGCAAGCGGGGGGCTTGGTGTTGACCTTCCTCCTAAGCATGAGAACCAGTAGACGGCCGCCCTTCACAACGCCGTCCATCCCGTACTCGGCACCAGGGAAGCACTCCTCAACGATGTCGCCGGCGCTAAGATTGGCCAAGACGTCAGCGGCGCACTCCGCCAGCATCACACCACGGCTGCCGGACCCGAATCGTGGCTTCACGATCACGGGGAAGGCAAGCCCGTCAAGCAGCTCCGGGGCGGCGTGGATGTCCTCGGCAAGCAAGCACTTGGAGTCCCTGAGCCCCTTGCCGAAAAGTCGGACGGCATAAGCGTACTTATCGGTGCAGAGATCGGCAGTATCCTCGCGGACACCAGGCAAGCCAAGGATGTCGTTCATCCTTCCGGTCGACACAAGTGCGCGCCCGATAGGCACGGGCAGAATGACCTCAGGCTTTCTGCCACCAAGATAGTCCAGGATGGCATCGGTATCCTTGATGTCGACGACAGCGGACTCGTCAGCGGCTTCGAGACCGGGCGCGCCAGCCGAACCGTCGAGCGCGATTACCCTGTAACCCCTTTTCCGCGCGACATCGATCGCATGGAACGCCTCGGAGCTTGCACCGAGGATCAAAGCGTCCTTAGCCATTACCCCTCCAGCCACTTATCCGGAAGGGCAATGGGCTCGGCATACCCGAAGTCGCAAGGCGACTCCTTGCCAAGCAGCTTATCCCAATACTTGGGCGCGATGCCCTTCGCAGGCCTAACTATCTTGATGTTGTCAGCAGTGAAAAGGTCGCCCTTGGCAATCGGTGCAGAGGCATAGATGGACCTCCTCCCCTCCCGCTGCCTCACTTCCCTCGCAGGAAGTTCCCATGTGGCTGGGGCAACCGCCTTCTCGATCGACCTGACGGAATCAACCATGGTCCTGTACTCAGCAGGCTCCATAGAGAAGGAGCTGTCGGCCGTCTCAACCTCCCTACCTACACAAAGGTGCTTTTCGACGACACGCGCACCCAAGGCAACGGCTGCGACGGCACCGAGATGCCCTTCGGAATGATCGGAGAGACCAACCGTCACACCGAAGTCGCTTCTGATCTCGGGGATAAGTGCAAGCCTCATTTCAGCATAGTCGGTCGGATAGCAGGAACAACATTTCAGGAGAATGATATCCTCGTTGCCCGCCTCACGACAAGCAGCCACGGCCTCAGAAATTTCTTCCTTCGTGGCAATGCCCGTTGACATGATCATCGGGCGACCCTTGGCGGCGGCATACTTGATCAAAGGTATATCGGTCAACTCGAAGCTTGCAATCTTGTAAGCAACGGGCTCAAACTGCTCAAGAAAGTCGACCGACGTGTCGTCGAAGGGGCTGGAGAGGAAGTCGAGGCCCAGTTCATCGCACCTTTCCTTAATGGGGCCATGCCATTCCCATGGGGTATAGGCACTGTTATACAGGTCGTACATGCTAATGCCGTCCCAAAGCCCTCCCCTGTTCATAAAGTCCTCGGTATTCGACTTGAGCGTCATCGTCTCGGCGGTGTATGTTTGAAGCTTAAGGCAGTCGGCGCCGGACTCCTTGGCAAGATCGACGATCTGCATGGCCCTCTCGAAGCTGCCGCCGTGGTTGGCGCTCATCTCCGCGATGAAGTAAGTCTCATTGCGCCTCAGACGCTCCTTGATGTTCACAGCAGACCGCCTTTCACTGCGTCACGGTACTTAGTTTCAGCCAATCCCCAGTCTGCGGGGGTATCAATATCCTGGACAAGGCTCGGTTCGATAAAGAGCGCTCGGCACCCAGGCGCAGCAAAGGCGCCGGAAGCGAGGTAGTTCCCGACCCTCGCGAAGTAGAACCTCCCGCAGTCGTGCACCATCTCCGGCAGGTCCTGGCTGCGAGTCAGCGCGTACTCGGGGAAGGCGTATTCCAAGGATCCGTCCTCCCCAACCTTGAAGCCTCGCAGCGGCGGGAAGTCGAACGACGTCACGGGGATGACCGAGGTCGCTCCCGCCTCGATCATCGCCGCGGCCTCCTTCAGCTCGGAAGCCCTCACGAAGGGCGCCGTCGGGTAGAGGCAGCACATCACGTCGAACCCGGCGCCGCGCTTGCCGTATTCGTCGAGCACCTCGCGCAGCACGTCGGCCGTGGTGGCGTAATCGTTGCTCGTGGCCTCGCTGCGCATAAAGGGAACCTCGGCGCCGTACGCGCGCGCAACCTCAGCGATCCCCTCGTCTTCGGTGGACACCATCACGGTGTCGAACACCCCGCTCGCAAGCGCGCACTCCACGGAGTAGGCCAGCATCGGCTTCCCGCAGAACTCCCGCACGTTCTTGCGCGGGATGCGCTTCGATCCCCCGCGCGCGGTGATTATGCACACGCTCTTGGCCACTACTCGGCCCCCCTGTTGGCGCGGCACCACTCAACAATCTTCGTCACGGCGTCCACCACGTGCTGCGCGTCCTCGTCGGAAAGCTTGCAGTGCAGCGGCAGCGTCACCGCACGGTCGTAGTACTCCTCAGCGTTCGGGCACTCGCCGCGGCCATGGCCCAGGTCCTGGTAGTAGGGCAGCAGGTACACGGGCAGGTAGTGCACGTTCACGCCGATGTTCTCGGCGCGCAGCGCGTCGAAGATCCAGCGGCGGCTAACCCCCAGCGCCTCGGTGTCGAACTTCAGGCAGTACAAGTGGCGCACGGTGCCCTCGGGGCTCGGGTCCTTCTGGAAGCTCACCTCGGGGATGGCGGCGAACCTCTCGTTGTAGAAGGCCACAAGCTCGCGGCGGCGTGCACCGAACTCGCCCAGGCGCTTCATCTGGGAAAGCCCCAGCGAGGCCTCGATGTCGCTGATGCGGTAGTTGTAGCCCAGCACCAGCTGCTCGTAGTACCAGCTGCCCTCGTCCTTCTCGCGCAGAAGCTCCGGCTTGCGGGTGATGCCGTGCTTGGCGTAAAGCTCAACCATCTTGCCCAGCTCGGGGTCACTCGTGGCCACGGCGCCGCCCTCGCCGGTGGTGATGGTCTTCACCGGGTGGAAGCTGAACGTGGTGATGTCGGCGATGGAGCCCACCTTATTGCCGCCGCGCTCGGTGCCGATGGCATGGGCCGCGTCCTCGATGAAGGTCAGGCTATGCCCGTCGCATATCTTGCGGATCTCGTCGGAGTCAACGTGAACGCCGCCGAAGTCCACGGCAACGATGGCGCGGGTCTTCTCGGTGACCTTCCCGCGGATCGAGACCGGGTCGATGTTCCAGGTCTCGGGGTCGATGTCGGCGAACACTGGCGTGGCCCCGCAGTAGCGCACGCAGTTCGCGCTCGCAGCGAACGTGATGGGAGAGACGATCACCTCGTCGCCGGGCTTTATTCCCGCGGCCAGGCACGCCACGTGCAGCGCTGCCGTGCCGTTGGAGACGGCGGTTACGAACTTGGCGCCGCTTGCCTCGCGGATGGCGTTCTCGAAGGCAACTGTGGTGGGACCACAGGTAAGGTAGTCGCTGCGCAGGCAGTCGCAAACCGCCTGGACGTCGTCCTCGTTGATGTCTTGGTGGCCGTAGCCAAGGAGCTTGTCGCTTGCGGGCTTGCCGCCGTTGATGGCCAGATCTTGCATGTTCAACCTTGCCTTTCCGTCTAGTCGATCGGCGTCACGCTCAGGTTGGGCGTCTTGCCGTAAACGATGGAGTTCGCGGGGACGTCCTGGTCCCTCACCATGGCGCCCTCGCCGATCACGCAACCGTCGCCGACGTGCGAGTTGCCCAGAACCTTGCTGCCGGTGCACATGAGCACGTTCTTGCCGATAACCGGGTAGACCTCGTTGATGTTGCCGACTGCGCACCCCTGCGTGAACGAGAATCCCTCGCCGTATGAGGCGCGGCCCATGAAGGCGCCGGTCGGATGATCGAAGCTGAAGCGCTCGGGCATCTCAACCTCGTAGTACAGGTCGCAGCCCGACACGGTCTTCATCTGCCCGTAGATCTTGTCGCACACCACGCGCGCCGCCTCGGGCTTCTCGTCCTCGTAGCGATAGATGGTGTTGGCGGTCAGGTACAGGAACAGCGCCCACTGGCAGGTGTGCAGCGGGTCGAAGTACGCCTCGCGCTCGCCCGCGTCGTTCAGGCGCCAGTAGTACTTGTTGTTGTTGGCCGAAATGTTGGCCTCAAGGCGCTCGATGGTGCGCTCGAAGTGCTTAGTTATCAGCCGCTCGTCGTCGATCGACTTGAAGAAGTTGTTGCCGATCTGGTTGAGCAACATGTCCTTGACGTCCCTCAGGGGGAATCTGTAGATCATTGCGACCTCCTCCTAGTTGTGCCGGATGCCGGCGAGCTCCTCGCGGACGTAGTCCGCGGTCATGATCTTCTTGACGGTGCCATCCACGTCCAGGCGGTTCGTGTTGTGGCTCGTGTAGGCCTCGTCGGCCATGGTCTTGGCCTCGTCCACCTCGGTCTTGTCGTAGTTCAGGCCGCGCTTGTCAGCCGCCACGCGGTAATAGCCGCCCATGTCCTCGGCGCGCAGGCGCTCCTCGCGGGTCATCAGCGTCTCGAACAGCTTCTCGCCGTGGCGCGTGCCGATGATGCTCGTGCCCGTGTCGCCGAACAGCTGCTGCACGGCCTTCGCCAGGTCGCCGATGGTGCTCGCATCGGCCTTCTGGATGAACAGGTCGCCGGGATTGGCGTGCTCGAAGGCGAACTTCACCAGGTCAACCGCCTCGTCCAGGTTCATCAGAAATCGCGTCATGGAGGGGTCGGTGATGGTGATCGGGTTTCCGGCGTGGATCTGGTCGATGAACAGCGGGATTACGCTGCCGCGGCTGCACATTACGTTGCCGTAGCGCGTGCAGCACACGACGGTGCCGCCCTTCTCGGCGGCCATGCGGGCGTTGGCGAAGATTACGCTCTCCATCAGTGCCTTCGACTTGCCCATGGCGTTGATGGGGTAGGCCGCCTTGTCTGTGGAAAGGCACACCACGCGTTTCACGCCTGCGTCGGAAGCGGCGTGCAGCACGTTGTCCGTGCCCATGATGTTCGTGCGAACGGCCTCCATCGGGAAGAACTCGCACGAGGGAACCTGCTTCAGAGCCGCAGCATGGAAGATATAGTCCACGCCGTGCATGGCGTCGCGCACAGACTGGATGTTGCGAACGTCTCCGATGTAGAACTTCACCTTGACGCAGTGGTCCGGGAAACGTGCCTGAAGATCGTGACGCATGTCGTCCTGCTTCTTCTCGTCGCGGCTGAAGATGCGGATCTCCCCCACGTCCGAGGTCAGGAAGTGCTTAAGGACGGTGTTGCCGAAAGATCCGGTGCCTCCCGTGATCATCAGCGTAGAGCCGTTGAAAGTCGACATATCAAATTACCTTTCTATCGGTACCCGAACCGTGTAAGCAAAGCAAAACAGCGAAATCCATGTGCCTCATCCCCTCCTGGCCAAAAGCCCGCCAACAAGCGATGAAGCCGCGGAGAGCTCCTTGAACCTAAGGAGCCTCGCCCCGCCCAGGTAGACGGCGGCGAACACAGCGCACTGGATCAGGAGCTCGGCCACATATCCCAGCTTCAAAAGCTGGACGGCTAAAGCGGCAACGGAAGCCACAAGCGAGAGGGCAAGGGAGGGCAGGATGTCCCTCACCTGCTGAAGCGCCGGGTAGCCGTGAAGACGTTTCGCAGGAGGAATGTCCACGAAGAGGATCGAGCACACGCCCACAAAGAAGTTCGCGACGGCGGTTGCATAGATGTCCTTGGTGAGCAGCGCAGTCACCCAGATAACGGCGCCGCCGCCCAGCACCTTGACGATCTGCAGGCGCATGTACAGCCCGCTGTCACCCAGCGCCATATACGCGCGCAGGTTCACCAGTTGCAGCATGAGGATAGCGTTCGATATGCATGCAAGCTGGAAAATCGGCACACAGGCGAGCCACTTCTCGGTGAGCAGGAGCGCCACAACCGGCTCGGCGATCACGGCGGCGAGCAGCGACATCGGGGCTACGATGAAGGTGCCGAGTGTGAGGCCGCGCTTGATGGCCGAATGCAGGGCAGCCTCATCGTCCTTGATGGCCGAGAACATCGGAAATAGCACGTTGGCAATGGAGCTGCTCAAAACGCCGATAGCGGCGTTGGGGTACTTGCGTCCTTGGCTGTACAGGCCGAGCTCCCCGGCCGAGCAAGCGCGACCGAGAATGAGTTCCGAGATGCCCGAATAAAAAACGTTCAGGATTCCCGTGATGAAGATCTTCCACCCGTAGCCGAAGAGCTCCTTGGCCTCGCCCACACAGAACACGAAGGCTGGCTTCCAGCTCACCTTCGCCCACATCACGACGCAAATGAACACGCTCTGCAGCAGCGACTGCGCCACTAGCGCCCACACACCCGAGCCGAGGAATGCCATAAAGATGCCAATGATGCCCGACCCCAATGCGGCAACCGTAGAAGCCGCGAAGATGTCCCTGAAGTTCATGGAACGCTGCAGGAAGGAACGCTGGATGGAGTTCGCCGAGTTGAAAAACACGATAAGGCCCAGCACCCGCAGGTACACAACAAGGTCCGGCATGCTATAGAACGCCGAGATGGCAGGAGCCCCGAAGAACAGAGCGACATAGAGTGCAGCCGCAAGCCCGATGCTCAGCCACCAAGCAGTCGAGTAAGAGACTTCAGTAGAGTCGCCCTTCTGTATCAGAGCCATGCCCAGCCCACTCTGCGCAATTGAGTCAGCAACCTGCGTAACAACAAGCAGAATTGCCAAAACCCCAAAAGCCTCCGGCGCCAACAACCGCGCCAGGACGATCTGCACAACGAGCTGAATAGCCTTAGCCCCGCCCTGCTCCATAAACGACCAGATAAATGACTTCGGTAAATTGTCACTACTCGTCAATTTCTAACAACACCCTTCAGCCGATTCGTAGTCTCTCCTCTTTTTCTTATCAAAAACAGAAGAATTAAGACCGCATAGGAACAGAGCGATACTGGCGCAAATAAATCGTTGAAGGTAAACATTGACAAAGTAGTTCTAAGAAGCTGAAATAACCTGAACAAAATAAGCGTTTCAATTAACCAGCCATTTGCCAGGGAGAGAATTAAAGCTGAAACCGCAGTGGCAATCGCAAATCCCATTATCAAACTAAAAATTAGTACGCCAAACATCCCACCGTATAAATATGCGGCTGCATGGCCTGCTTCGGTATACCTTGAGCCTGACTCAATTTTTGCACTGCATAAATCCGAAGGAGTGGTTAACCACATGATTTTGTATATGCCGTAGTCATGGTTGAGCTCGGAGTTGTCTTTTCCCGAAAACCAGATCGGGAGTTCATCCTCAACAGAATCTGAGTAATGCAGGTTTGTGCACAAATCGTACGTCTTCCACCATAATTGTCCCTGCTGCGCAGCACGCTGATAAAAATACGTAACGCTTTGCTCGTTATTTACAAAACCATTAGTCAGAGAGAACTGGCCAACAGCAAGAAGCACAATTGCACTAACAGCAGCAACACTACAAGCCAACAGTCGGATTGGCTTTACGCTCTTCAATTTACTTATCAACAGGGGATACCATGCAAACAAAAAAATAGAAAGAATGGAGAAAAAGGGCCCGAACTTATTACCTGTCCAGGCCAGATAAAGCAGAGCAGTCACCAAGGACATGATACCAATCCGCTTTGATGACCAAATTATGCAAACGCAAATTAACGGATAGGTATAAGTCATTATGTTATTAAGTTTGCCCCAAACACCCGTTAAATAAACCGAATATTGAAAGCGGTCATAGCCAAGTAAAAATGCTGGGTGTTTGAATACATGAATCAACATGATTAGATACACAATAGCGATAGCAACGTTAATCCAGTTCAGAGCGTTCTTTGTTTTTTCAGAAGGATGAATATTGCCAATGTACCGCGTACTTGCCGTATTGCCAGCAAGTATTTTTTGGCTAGCCAAACAGAAGACAGCAAAAAAGGTCCACCAAGCTAATAAAATGGTAGGCGTAGACCCCGCAAAATATGTGTAGCAGCGCAGTTCAACCAAATACAAAGACTGCAATTCGATCACTGCCACACCTAAGATGTTAGCAGTTATCGCATAGAGAACCGTGATTCCTCTCGGGATAACATCGGGATTCTTGGCGAGAATCACACCAAAACCAATGAAGAAGACCAGTAACGAGGCGATAGTAGTCGCCATTGAAGGCCCTAATAAACAAATAATCCCCAGAACTACCTCGAAACCGATAAAAATCAAAATCGAGTAATTTGCGTTACTTTTCACTGTCTCCACCGCTAAGCCTCCTGGTAGAAAGACTCAAAGAGAGCTCGCATTTCCTGCTGACCCATAACGCTTTCTAAGCCGAAGTAACGATTAACGATATCCATCTGTTTAGAAGAAATTTCTTGCGTCGGAGTGCTAAAAGCCTCTATCAACTCAGCTGTTGCTTCTTCACCTTCAGTATTAATATCGTCTAAGTTTCCTTCATGGTAATAATCCTGCATATAGCAGAAATAAGGCACGCCGCAAGCAATCGAATAGCCCAAATTAGTCCCAACAGAATTAGAAATAGAGAGATCGGTTACAGAAAATAGGCTTTTTAACTTGGACAGAAATAAAGGGTCACGCCCATTGCCGATGCAGGTAACCTTATATCCATGGCTTTTGTAATACGAAGCTAATCCGAGGTCACGATAAGAAAGACACACGATCACTGTGTCAAAATGACCTTCCAAGCGAATAGTGTCTATAGCGCGTAAAAGTGAATCAACATCATATTTCACCTTACAAGACTCGATTGAATGCGCAGGAAAAACGCTTATCGTCTTTCCGAAATCAGAACGTATGTCAGAAATGACATCGATATCAAACAACTCATCTGCATAACAAATATAGGGCCCAATAGGATGCGCGTCACAGCAAGTCGCTTTTTCGATTATTTTTTTTCGGTAATCGCTATATGTGATGACATGTTTAAAACCGACTTTGTAATCAGCCGGCAAGACATAATCACCAAAATAAAGACCGTGCTCTATCGAACAAGGAAGAGGGTGATTGTAGCCACTATAGTCTCTTAAAACTTTAGCGTTACCGTAAGCGGTATTGTTCAAATAGAACTCGTCAACATTATTGAAATAGACATCTTCATACGAAGCCTTCATTTCAAAGATACCAGTTGAATTCAAGTTTGGATTTTGCTGCATTGCAATCGCCTTAGCTAATGCGCGAATACCCCACTTAGCCTTCAATCCTAGCAATCGAGAATATAGTTTTACTCTATTCACTGAACTGTCCTTCAGTTGAAATAATGGGCATCCCCGTATTGGCAATCTGACGATAAAATCCAAGCGTGTTTTTTACATACGACTCCCTATCAAACCCTGCTTTACGCAGCTTTAAGGCCCCATTAGTACGATTGAAGTCCTTGGTCAGCAATTCAAGAGCAGCTCTCGCCCAGTCATCTACCCCATCAGAAAGATCTTTCAACATTAAATAGTCACTACATTTAACTTCAGGCGGAACTACATCAGAGCATAGACACGGCAATCCTGCCGCCTGATCCTCAAGCAGGCCCATGCTAAGCCCTTCATACCGTGTTGGAAAAATCTGGAGATCAGCCGCATTCAATATGCGGTCAACATCGGACCTTTTCCCGAGAAATTTGACCGAATCGGTTAAGCCCCTTTCACAAACAGCGGCCTTGATTTCACCCTGACGCTCGCCATCACCCACAAGAAGAAGAACAGCTGTGGGCAAAACGGCTTTTATTCCTTCAAAGACGTCCACAAGGAACTCGTGATTCTTCTGATAATCGAACCGCGCAACATATGTAATTGCCTTAGCGTCAGCCTTAATTTTTAATGCTTGCCTACTATCTCTTCGTTTATCTTCACTAAAAGCAAACTTTTGAATGTTTATTCCGTTTTTTTGCCAAAATGCCGCATCATCATTTCCAAAAAGCGCCTTCACTGCCCCCGGAGAGCAACCGATCTTGGTACATTTCATGAAGCGGAAAGCCATTTCAACAGCAATATTAAACTTAGCGAGCTCGGGATAATCGTCATAATGCGAGTGAATGATGGTCCGACGCCGCATAGAGGGATTTTCAGCCAAGAGCACCAACAGACCTTTAAAGCAAATATGCGAATGGATAACGTCATAGTTACCGCTTTCGATGACTTGCTTTTGTTCTCGTATATATGCTAGATATGCTCCGTGATTGCGCGCAATGGGAATCAATTTGCAGGGATATTGTTCATAGAGTTCCGGCGCGGTATTTTGGTCACCCTCAAAATACTGTATATCGATTTCGTATTCATCAAAGTCGACTCTGTTCAGAAGATTAAAAACAAGTTGATTCACCCCTCCGTAAGAAAGCGAATCGATAATTATCAACACCTTGGTCTTCTGCATTATCTACCCAATCAATTTGAGCCAGTAAAGCGGCCATTTCTTAATAGTCAAAGCAGCTATATTGAAAATGCCGCAAGAGTTACTCGGGCATCTCGAACGCTAGGCCCATACCACCCTGAGTGCTTCGCCTTTCATCGAAGAACCTTTATCAATTCAGCCACCTGCGCAGCCGTATCGTCCGCATCAAATCCCGCCTCGCGCACGAGCGCGGCGTAAGCCGACCTGTCGCCGTCCATCCGGGCCATCTCGATGGCCTTCTCCGCCCAAGCCTTCTCGCCTGCGGAAAGCGGCAGCAGCACCTCGGCGTCGGTCACGTGGGCCTCGGGAGGCAGGGCCTCCGAGCACACGATCGCGCATCGTGCGCATTGAGACTCAATGCACACGATCGCGAGGCCCTCGAAAAGCGATGGCATCAGGAAGCAATCGAGCGCGGAGTACACCGGCGCGGGGTCGGGAAGGTAGCCCGGCATGATCACCCTGTCGGCGATCCCCAGCTCGTCGACCAGCGCCTTCACCTGGTCTCTCATGTCGCCGTCGCCCACCATGAGGTAGTAGGCGGTAGGCTCCAAGCAAAGGATCTCCCCGAAGGTCCGGATCTGGAAGAGCGGGTTCTTCGCCTCGGCGATGCGGCCCACGCTGCCGAAGAGCGGGGCGTCCTGCGGGATGCCGAGCTCCGCGCGAAGCGTCGCCCTCGCCTCGGGGTCGAACGCGAAGCGCTGGGTGTCGATGCCGTTGTTCACCATCGTGAAGGGCCTGCCGCCGAAGAGGTAGCGCCCCGCGTCGGCCGAGCACGCAAGCCGGACGGTCGCGCTCCCGCCCAGGACCGCCTTGCCGAGGTTGTGCATGACTGCCTTGGCGGCCGCCTGCCCGGAGCCGAAGGCGGAGTTGTGCGAGTGCGCCACGCGGACGGGCACGCCCTTGCGCTTGGCGACGTCGGTGTAGAGGAAGCCCATCCCGTTCATGGTGCTCACGTAGACCACATCGGGCTTGAGGGCGTCGATCAGCTCCCCGAAGGCGGCCGACCCCTCGCGCAGGCGCTTCACCTGGCCGGGCTTGTGCCCAGGGAACAAGGTGTAGCGGTCGATGCCGAGCCCTGCAAGCTCGGCGTCCATCTTGTCGTTCCAGTCCCACGTGGAGAAGACGGAGAAGGCGAAACCCTTCCCCTGCAGCCTGTTGAACAGGCCCATGAGGAACGTCTCGATCCCTCCCTGGCCCCAGGCCTCGGAGTAGCAGAGGACTCGCTGCCCCTCCGGTCGCGATGCGGGAGCATCGACCCTAGTCACATATCCCATTAGAAGCTCCTCTCATACTTTTTCCCAAGGAACTTCGCGGCAAGGAAACCCTTGCACTTGGAAACCCAGTCAACCGGCTCGGGACTCACCACAGGGAGCTCCTCATAGCCGTAGCCGTTCATCTGAAGCCAGGGATCGAGCAAACGCTCGCTCACCCGGCCGAGGTAGCGCGCCCCGAAGGCGTCGTACTGCAAGGGGTCGTGGCGGCGCTCAAGCTCCTCAAGCACCTCGAACATGAACGCGCAGTACGCATCGAACAGGTCCTCGCGCATCACGAACATGTTGAAGATATGGGCACCCTTGGAGAGCATCAGGTCATCCCAAGCTTCGACGTAATCGGGCTTTATATCCGCCAGCACCTCGCGACAGGCATCAAATTGGGCCGCCTCGAAGGTGTGCGCGTAATGGTCGTACACGGTCTCGATGTAGTAGTTCCTGCGCTTCGCCACGACGATGCCGGACTTCTCAAGCAACGGCTCAAGCTCTTCGGCCGTCACAAGCCGCTGAAAGGGGTCGCCCGCGTGGCGGCGCATGAATGCGGGGCTACCGAGATGCCGCCGATAATGGACGATCCCTTTGTACTTGGACCCGCAGTTTTTCCAAAGCCAGTACAGTCCCGTGAGCTCGCAATAATACGGGTTCTTCTCGGATATGCTGTCGCCCTCGTCGTCCCCCTGCATGTCCTGGCAGACATCCGGATGTAGCGCAGCACCCACATGCAACGGCAGGTACACGGGATCCGTGGGCATACGGTAGGGCTTATGCGTGGCGACACCGATGGTGATGCGCTGATCTTCGCGCATGCTAACGCCCCCTTGCCATTGCCTTGAAGGTCTTGACAAAGATGCGGGCGTCCAGACCGAAACTCTGGTGACGCACATAGAAGAGCTCACGTCCCTGGCGCTCGCCGCTCTCCCAAGTAGAATTGTTGCGGTCGGTAACAGCCCACCAGCCCGTAATGCCAGGCTTGCAGGAAAGCGCCTCATCCCGCGCGTTACCGAACTCGTAGGTCTCCTCGAGCGTCACCGGGCGAGGGCCGATAACGGAGAGGTCGCCAGTGAGCACGTTCAGGAACTGCGGCAGCTCGTCAAGGGACGTGCGACGAAGGATGCGCCCGACCTTGGTCACGCGAGGATCGTCCTCGAGCTTCTGCTCGCGCTTCCACACGGCATACTGCTCGGGGGTCATGTACTTCTGCGGGTTGGTATGAGCGTCGGCAACCATCGAGCGAAGCTTGAAGATACGAATAAGCTTGCCGCCCTGCCCCACCCGCTCCTGGCGGAAGAACGGGTTTCCAGGCGACTCGATGGCGATGGCGGCTCCGGCTATAGCGACGGGGATGGCCGCGATCACGCAGACGCCGGCACTGAACACGATGTCGAAGGCGCGCTTACATACGAGGTATCCCGCACCGCCCTTCTTGGGAGCGGCAGCGCTAGGATCCGGCTCAGGAGCGACATAAGAAAATTGCGGCTGCGCACCGACAGCTTTTCCCTCGTCATTCCGCACAGGCTCGACAGCAATATAGCGCCCCGTCGACTCAGCAACGTGCGCAGTATCGGCCCCAGATGTCAACGCATCCCCAGCGGCCATCTTTAAGCAGCCGCCAGAACCGGATTCACAACAGAACGGAAAAACTCACCAGCGGTGGCACGGGCACCAGCAACGCAACCCGACGCAACACCGCGAACAGAAATCTCGATTTGTCCCAAATTTGAACCAGAGGGCATATCAGCGCAACCCGGCACCACCGCTGACCTGCGATAACGTACCAAAACAGCCGCAAGGTTGTTCTCGATCTTGCTGCGGTCGGGGCAACATCACAAAAAGTGCTGGTAGAAGCGTTATTTTCATTTCCGCAGGAAAGCAGCCGTTTTTAGCCGTTTCAAAAGCAAGACAGAACATTACAATCCGCGCGGAAACGTCTCAATACGCCGCCAGCTGCATAATTCGTACCGTTTCGTCAGGGAGACTTTCGCCAAAAAGTCGCAACGAATCGCATCAATTAGTTACGGAACGTGCGGGGTCTGGAGTTTCCAACACCGCGGCGCGGCAAGTACCGCCCACGGGCAAGGAGATCACGCGCCGCGCCATTGAAAACTCGTGCACTGGAGTCAAAACCGACCTATGCGCGGGGCGTATAGAGTTTCCAACAACGCGGCGCGCCGGGCGGGTTGCGGGTAGGACCCACCCGCCACGCCGCGTCATTGAAAACTCCCGCAAGATCGCGCCCGTCCGAAAACCTGGAAGAGCAAAACCCGGCGGCTGGCGCCGCCGGGCAAGGCTCGCGCCCCGCCAAGCCCCTTCTCCCATTGCTCAAATCAATTGCAGTTGATATACTGTTTGTATCTGTTTTAGATACAAAGGCGGCGTAAATGGCAAGGACGATAACAAAGGGGTTGGCACCAATCGTGGAGCGGCTTGAGCTTGACCGCCCGCAGGTCGTCACGCTTCGCGACATCGAGGGCATCTGCGCCGAGGAGGGCGTGGGCACCGAGCCCCGCGTTGTCGCATCTCGCCTTAAGAAGGCGGGCTGGCTGCTGCCGACGGGAAGGCGCGGCGCATGGGAGTTCGCGCCGGCCGAGCTCGCGGGGCCGTATTCCAGCTACGACCCACTGCTGCCCGTGAAGGCGATAGCGGCCACGGACGAGTCCGCAAAACCGCTCCTGC
>CAVHFC010000039.1:0-18663 GCA_963635025.1 Eubacterium sp. CAG:786 | reverse complement strand
AGGAGAATCATGTTGCGAACATGCCGCCTTGAGGAGCGACCGTGCTCGACCCCGCCTGCGAGAAAAGAGTGACGCGCTCTTCGAGCGCTAACCTGTTGATGCGCGAGCTGTCGCTCGTGCCCACGAAAATTCGGCTTGCAACCGGAAAAGCCTGACGGAAAGCTTTAGCCCGACAGCAAGATTTGCCTGTCAGTTTGTGACTAAATGAGCCCGACGGAAAGCGTCAACCCAACGACCAGATTTTCGTGGGGTCGAGCGACAGCTCGACCATTAATGGTGCGCCGCCAGGCGCTCAGTGTTTTTATGCGGCGAGGAGCCGTCGTGCCCGCGCGCAATCCACGTCAGCCCACGAATCCACCCGAGAACAAATAAGGCCGTCCCGCAATCGCTTGCGGGACGGCCATGGTCGCGCTATCCCATCACCCTGCTAGATGTTGGGCGTAGTGTTGTCGGGGGTGTCTATGATGGAAGTGCACACCACGTCTTCCGCCGACAGGGCGACGATCTCCATCGCAGGCTCGGTATACTGCTTCTCCATTAAACTAATTCTCCTTTTCGGCTTGTTGTTTTCCGAGGATCCCATTTGCATAAGTCGTCTCAGCAGCAGAGGCGAGAGGGTTGCCGAGGATAAGATTGGCAACCTGATTGACCGAGCGGGCCTGAGTCTCGTCCTTAGCCACGACACTCGTTCCGTCTGCGGTCGTGTACCCGATCTGAGCCGTCACCTGATAAGAGGTGGTGAAAGACCCTACTTTGGTCTTCTCGTCGTCAGCCAAGCCAGACTTGTTGATCGATTTGATGACAAGGTTGGTAATCGCTCCGTTGCCGTCCGTCAGCCAATAGTTCACGGCCTTCACAAACCCAGATTTTTCGGTCTCGGGATTCGCATAGGTCCAACCCCAGTCATCGGCGTTCAGGGTTGCGCCCGCGGGCACCTTCATCTCGTAGCCGAAACGCAGGCTGGTCTGGTCATAATTGTCCGCTCCCGTGAGATCCATGCGCAGAGAGCCGCCCTTGAACGAAATCAAGTCGCTGACCTTCACGAACGCGGGGTAGGCAGTGCCCTCTGCATCATCTTGCGAGTAAGCGTCTTTGAGATCCTTGTCCTTGTACCAGCCGGCAAAGACGTAGTCGCTGGTGTAGCCGAACATGCCAGGGGTGATCGTCTTCCTAGAACCGTTATCGGTATAGTCCGCCAGCTCGTAGGACTTACCATCGGTGTACACCATAACGGCGTAGTCAGAGAACTTGTCGGTCTCGAACGTGACCGTACCGGCCTGAACGTTGACCGTAGCGGGAAGGATATCAACCTTATCGTTGTGGTTACGGGCAACCACAACGCGGCCCTCCTTGATGCTCTCCGGGGCCACCTTGATGGTCACCTTGATTGCCGACTTGGTCTCGCTGACAGGGACGCTAGCAGAAGCTTTGACGTTCCCGTTGGAATCCTTGACCGTAGTCACCATGTCGACGGAAAGCGCAAAGGGGATGACCGTGGCGCTGCTTGCGGAAGCGACTTCGGTAATCGCAGAGTCGACCTTGGAGCTCATGCCGGCCTTCACCACGAGGTTGACGTCGACCTTGGAGCTCGTGTCGGCGGCAGCCGCAGCCTTGACCTTAGTCAGCTCATCGGCCTGCGCCTTGTCAACCTTAACGGTAGTGCCGCCGATGGTCGTGGTCCCAGTTCCGTCTGTAGCAACCTCGGGGACCTCGATGTTCGCCACATCGTTGGCCGCAGCCACGGCGTCCTTGGCAACTTCGGAGGAGTTATCGACAGCAACCTCAGCGCTACCGACAGTCGTAGCAGAGCCGCTATTGACACCCTCGGTAGCCGTGTCCTCCTTCGCGGGCTTCTCAGCAACAACGTAGTTTCCGTCGCTGCCCTTCAGCGCAGCGTAATCGCTAACAACATACGCGGAGGGATCCTTGCTGAAAGTGCCGCCGTGGACGGTAACGGTGGGGACGGCTCCCTTGTTGCACAGGCTAAAGTCCGACGTTCCTACAGACTTGAACTCGCCGCCGTAAACTTTAGTAACGCCCCAGTCCATTTTCTGGTCATACGCTGCGGTGTAGACCACGCCCTCCGCGGTGCTCTCAAAGCTGCCGCCGTTGATGGTCGCTTTGTTCACGTTGAATACCGCGGCTTGGTTGGTGTTATTGAAGCTACCGCCGTTGATGGTCAGGTTGCCGTAGTCATCATTTTTGATGGTGTTCTTGCCGCCGGCGAACGAGCCTGCGTTGATGGTCATGGTCGCATCCATGTCGGACGTGTTCTTGGCACCGTTGTACCAGCCATTGTGGACGAGACTTGAGTAGCCACCAGCGGAAGAAACGATCACATCCGACGCATTTCCGCCCTTGGCTCCGATGGTCATCGTGCCGAAGTTCTCGATGTAATAGTAGGAGTTTCCGTTGGCATTATCGGGGCTATAGGTGCCGGCCTCCAGGGAGCGCGTGATGTTGGCCTTCTCGATGGTGCAGGTCGCGCGCGGCGCGTTCTCGACGGGGGCCTTGCAATGCGTCACGTTGTCGATGGTGCCGGTCTTGTCCGCGCTGGAGTCTGTGATGGTCAGCGTGCCGTTGTTCGTGATGGTGTGGTCGGCCTTGTTGGTGAGCTTGTAGCCGTTGAGGTCGAGCGTGATGCTCTTGTCGCTTGCAACCGTCACGTCCTCATTGACGTTCGCAAGAAGCGTAACCGTATCGTTCGCGCTAGCAGCTTCGATGGCCGCCTTGAGCGTTGGGTACTCAGTCTCGTTAACGATGGCGGGGTTGGAAACCGCGAAAATCGTCTTCAACGTGCCGTCAGCAGCCTTTTCCTGCACCTTGACGGCTTTGCCCGACGTTATGTCGGTCGTCTTCACCTGGTACAGATCCGAACCGGTGGTCGCGTCTTTGTCGAGGCCGGTCACCGTATTGGTACCGGAGAAAACAACGTTCCAAGCCTGGTTTAAATTCTTAATGTAGAGGAACGCTTTTTCGGCCTTGGTGGAGTTGACCGTGCAGTTGTTCACCGCAACCGTGAGGATCTCGGAGGGCGATTGCTCCACATAAAGGTTGATGCCCTTGCCGCTGATGTTGAAGGTGCAGTTGTCAAACGACATGTCTTTGGAGGAGTACCCCCACAATGCATAGTCGCCAGTCGGGGCATTAAACGTGGAGTTGGTAAACTTAGCGGTTTCGTAACCCCAATAGGCCGATTTCCCGTCAAGAGTGCAGCCCTCAACAACAGTATTTTTAATACGGATGAAGCCTCGATAATCCTTGTTATCAGTCTTGAGGGTCATGTTCTGGAAAGTAATGGTGTCGCAGCCATCAAAGCTGTAATCGCCATTGGTTTCACTCCCAGAATTTTTGTTCAAATCACCGATCGTCCATACGGTATCTTTACCGGACCCGACAAACGTCAGAGATTTCTTGGGCGAAGTGTTGCCGTATGTGGTGTACTCGCCCGCGCCCAGCGTAATCGTGGCGCCATCCTTGGCTGCGCTGATGGCAGCAGCCAGAGACTCATAAGATTGATCGCCAATCTTTACGCTAGTCTGGGAAGACTCCCCCCCCCGACTTGTTCGGTGCCGGTGCCGGTTTGTGCGTCATCGCCGTCGCCGGCCCATGCGGAAATGGGCGCGTTCAGCGATACCACCAAGGTTGCCGCGACCAGCGTCGATAGCGCCTTGCGGCCCAATGATGATCTTGCCATCCCTTCACCTTCCTTTCTTGATGTTGGCGCCTGCTTTTGTTGCGCCATGCGCGACGCTGCGCCGATGACGTCGCGGTGCGCGGCCAGGGCTCCTTCGGCGCGACGCGAGCTGACAACGCATCGCGGCCGCAAGAACCTACAGCTGGTTCAACTATAAAGTTAGCAAACCAACCCGGTCAACGATAATGTTCCCCGTTTCCTGCAAAAGGTGCATTTAGCAGGGGAAACTTGTTACGAACGTACCGTTTTGAGGAACGAACGTACTCGGACCCTCCCATGAGAAAAGAGCGATGCGCTCTTCGAGCGCTGACCTATTGATGCGCGAGCTCTCGCTCGCGCCCACGAAATTTCAGTTCACGACTAAATGAGCCGACGGAAAGCGCCCACCCCTTCCCCACAAATCCCAATAAGTTGTCGGTTTTATTCCGACACTCTGTCGGGTATACTCGCATTCCGCAAGAGGAACCGCAGCGGGCGTCAAAGCTTGCAAGACGCGCGGACTGGCAGCTGGCAACCAAACTGGCAGCTGGCAACTAGCAACCAAGCCGGCAACCAAAACCGCCGGCCAAAGGCAGCCAACCGCAACCAGCCCGAACCGCCGCGGCAGCACCACCGAGGTTTGAACATGGGAGAGAAACGCACCGTCAACGTCGGCATCGATGTCGGCTCCACCACCACGAAAATCTGCGCCATCGACGCGCGCACGCACGAGCTTCTGCTCACAACCTATAAGCGACACGGCGCCCACCAGGTGAAAAGCGTGCAAGACGCGCTCGAGCACCTCGCACAAGCCCTGCCCGACTGCACCATACGCCTAGCCCTCACCGGTTCGGGAAGCAAATCCATCGCCGAAGCGCTCGGCGTGCCCTTCGTCCAAGAAGTCGTCGCCAACGCCGCCGCCGTGCAGGAGCTCTACCCGCGCGCCCGCTGCGCCATCGAGCTGGGCGGCCAGGACGCGAAGATGATCTTCTTCCGCCCCAACCCCACCACCGGCGCGCTCGAGGTGGCCGACATGCGCATGAACGGAAGCTGCGCGGGCGGCACGGGCGCCTTCATCGACGAGATCACCTCGGTGCTCAACCTGCCCATCGAGCATTTCAACGACGCAGCGGCGCGCGGCAAGCGCGTCCACGACATCTCGGGTCGCTGCGGCGTGTACGCGAAAACCGACATCCAGCCCCTGCTCAACCAGGGTGCATCCTGCGACGACCTGGCGCTTTCCGCATTCCATGCCATTGCCAAGCAAACGCTCGGCGGCCTTGCCCAGGGAATCGACGTCGAAGCCCCCGTCATCTTCGAAGGCGGCCCGCTCACCTTCAACCCCGTGCTCATCGACGTGTTCAGCCAGCGGCTGGAGCTGCGCCCCCACGACGCCATCGTGCCCGAGCACCCCGAAACCATGGTCGCGCGCGGGGCCGCCCTGTCACTGTCCGGCATGTTCGCCGACGTCGACGCCACCATAAACCCGCGCAAGGCGGCGAAGGACCTCGAGGGGTTCACCAACGAAGACGACGACCACGCCCCCGGCACGCCCCTATTCGAAAGCGCCGACGACCTGCGCGCATTCAAGCAGCGCCATCAGCTGCCCGAGGAACCCCACGGCCCCGACAGCCCCGCGGCGCGCGCCCACGTGCGAAATGGGGAACTGCGCGTGTGGATCGGCATCGATTCGGGAAGCACCACCACCAAGCTCGCGCTGCTCGCCGATGGCGGCGAGCTTGTAGACAGCTTCTACGCCAACAACGAAGGCGAGCCTCTTGAAGTGGCCCGCCGCGCGCTCGTCGACCTGCGAAACACCTACGCGGCGGCCGGCATCAGCCTGGTCGTGGCGGGCATAGGCACCACCGGCTACGGAGAACTGCTGTTCAACCGCGCGTTCCATGCCGACTATCACACCGTCGAAACCGTCGCCCACGCGCATGCGGCGGCCAAATACGCCCCCGACGCAAGCTTCATCCTCGACATCGGCGGGCAGGACATGAAAGCCATGTGGCTCACCGACAGCGTCATCTGCGACATCGTGGTGAACGAGGCCTGCTCAAGCGGCTGCGGATCGTTCCTGGAGAACTTCGCCCACGCGCTGAGCATCCCCACGACCGACATCGCCGACGCCGCGTTTTCCAGCACGCAGCCCGCGGTACTCGGCAGCCGCTGCACGGTCTTCATGAACTCCAGCATCGTCAGCGAGCAGAAAAACGGCCGCACGCCCAACGACATCATGGCCGGCCTGTGCCGATCCATCATCGAAAACGTGTTCACCAAGGTGGTTCGCGTGCCGAACCTCGATAGCCTGGGCGACAACATCGTCGTGCAGGGCGGCACGTTCAGAAACGACGCGGTGCTGCGCGCCCTGGAACAGCACCTGGGGAAGAACGTCGTGCGCGCGCCCTACCCGGGGCTGATGGGCGCCATCGGTGTGGCCATGCTCACGCAGGAGCAGATGGCGAAGGAAGGGGGCGAACGGGGCGAGGGGAGTCAGCCCGCGCCCAGCCCCACCGAGCTCGGCGCCACCGCCGCGCCCGCGACCGCCGCCACCGATCCCGCCGCCGCGCTCGCCACCGCCAGTCCCAGCTCGTTCATCGGCCTTGACGCCCTCGACGCGTCTACCTACCAGCAGCAGGCGAACTGCATCTGCCCCTTCTGCGCGAACCGTTGCAACCGGACCATCGTCACGTTCTCCGACGGCTCCACCTTCGTCACCGGGAACCGCTGCCCGCGCGGCGAGGTCACGGGCAACCCGAGCGACGCCGAAACCAAGGCCGCGCTCAAAGCCGCGAAAGCCCCCGCAACGCAAGGGGAAAACCTCTTCGACGCGCGTGAAAAGCTCCTGTTCCAGAACTGGCCCGTCAAGCCCGTCGCGCCCGATCGCGGCATCACCATCGGCATCCCGCGCGTCCTGGCGTTTTGGGACACCATGCCGTTTTGGAACGCGCTGTTGCGCTCGCTGGGCTTTTCGCTGCACGTGAGCCGCCCATCCACCCGCGCCATGTTCGAGCAAGGCCTGCCCCAGGTCACCTCCGACACCATCTGCTTCCCCGCGAAGCTGGTGCATGGGCACATCCGCGAGCTGGCGCGCGCGAAGGTCGACCGCATCTTCATGCCCATCGTCACCACCGTCCCAACCGAAAACCTCGCGCAGACCAGCATCTCCATGTGCGCCGTGGTGAAGGGCTACCCCATGGTGGTGAAAAGCTCCGACGACCCCGAAGCGCGCTGGAACATCCCCTTCGACACGCCGCTGTTCCACTGGTATTCCACCGAAGACCGAAACCGTCAGCTGCGGAAATACCTCGCCGATACGTTCGGCATCCCCGCCGACCAGGTCAAACGCGCCATCGAACAGGCCGACAGCGCGCAACGGGCGTTCAAATCGCTGCTCATCGAAGCCGGGGGTCGCGCCATCAACGCCGCGCAGGCCGCCGACAGCTACGCCATCGTGCTGGCAAGCCGCCCCTACCACAACGACCCGCTCGTCAATCACGATCTTCCCCGCATGCTCGCCGAACAGGGGCACGCCGTGCTGCCGCCCGACGCCGTTCCCGGTCACGACCGCGTCGACCTTTCCGCCAGCCGTCTGGACGTCGTCAACAACTTCCATGAACGCATGCTCGCCTGCGCCGTCATCGCCGCCGACAACCCCGCGCTCGAATACGTGCAGCTCGTCAGCTTCGGATGCGGTCACGACGCCTACCTTTCCGACGAGATCGTGCGTCTGATGCGCGAGAGATCAGGGAAGGCGCCACTCATCTTAAAGCTCGACGAATCCGATGTCGCCGGACCTTTGCGCATTCGCGTCCGATCGTTTTTGGAAACGGTTGACGAACGCCGCGCCAAGCAGGCCGAAGCGGCAAGCGCAACCGCACCCGCCAGCCCGCAGGCCGCACCCGCCCCGCGTGAGCTTTCCGACCCTTACCCGGTGAAGTTCACGAAGGCCGACCGCAAAATCAAGACCGTCCTCATCCCGAACACCTCGCACGCCTTCTGCCGCCTCATGTCCGCAACGTTCTCGCGCCAAGGCGTGAAGGCCGAACCGCTCGACATAGGCCGCGAACGCGCCATCGAGCTGGGGAAACGCTACGTCCACAACGACATCTGCTTCCCTGCTCAAATGACCATCGGGGAGGCGCTTGCCGCGCTCGAAAGCGGCAAGTGGGACCCGCACACCGTCGCCATCGGCACCGGCAAGTACGTCGGCGATTGCCGCCTCACGCACTACGCCGCGCTTCTGCGCAAGGCGCTCGACGACGCCGCCTACAGCTACGTCCCCATCGTCACCAATGACGACGTCGACGCGCACAACATGCACCCGGGCTTCCGCATGAGCCTTGGCAGCGCCATCCGCATCGCCATGGGTCTTCCCATGATCGACGTCCTTGAGGAGCTGCTTCGCAAGATGCGCCCCTACGAGCTTGAACCCGGCAGCGCCGACGCCGCGTTCGCTTCAGCGCTCGACTGCGTCATCGAGGGAATCGAAGCCCACGGTACCATCGGCGCCGAGCGCGGCTTCAAGCAGGCAATCGACATCATGAGCAAGGTGCGCTACGACCGCAGCCGCCCGCGCCCCACCGTGCTCATCGTCGGGGAGTACCTGCTGAACTTCCACCCCGGCGCCAACCACGACATCGAGGCCTATCTCGAGCGCAACGGCATGGAGGTCATCGAGGCGCGCATGACCGACGTCATCCGCAAAACGTACTTCTACCAGGACGCGCAGGCACGGGAATTCCACGTCAGCATGCCTTTTGCGAAGAAGGGCTTCAACCGCATGGCGAACCAGCTGTTCGAACACGCGCACAACGTTTGCGACCGCATCGCGGCGGCGCACCCGCTCTACGAGCCCGCTTGCCGCATGCCCGAGCTCGTCGTCGAAAGCGACCCCGTCATCCATCACACCTTCGACGCGGGCGAAGGCGTGCTCATCCCCGGGGAGATCCTGCATCACGCCGCGCACGGCTGCCGCTCCTTCGTCATCCTGCAACCGTTCGGCTGCCTGCCCAACCACGTGGTCGGACGAGGCATCGTCAAGCAGCTCAAGCAGCGCTACCCCGATGCGACCATCCTGCCGCTCGATTACGACCCCGACGTCAGCTTCGCCAACGTCGAGAATCGCCTGCAGATGCTCATCATGAACGCGAAGGGCGCCGAGCGCGAGGGCGACGCCGCAGGTGCCGGCAACGCAGGCGAGGTCGGCGCGCCCGCCCGTCGCAACGCGCGAAACGACGACGCCCCCGAAAAGCCGCAGGCCGCAAGCATGCCGGCCCCGCAGGAGTAGAGCCATGGCAAGACCGAGGAAAAGCGAAGCGAACCGCGCCGACGCGCGCCTGATCGAGGCCTTCTGGAGCCTGCTGGAAACAACCCGGCTGCAGGCCATCACCGTGGGGCTCGTCACGAAGCGCGCCCAGCTCAACCGCACAACGTTCTACTACCATTTCGCCAGCATCGAACAGCTTGTCGACCAGGCCATCAAGCAGGAGCTCCTCGGCAACGAGGTGTTCCTGCAAAGCATCTTCGACCTCATGGCGGGGACCCCGGAGGCCGAACCGGTCCACGAGGTCATCGTCGCGCGCACGCACAAGGCGGCGCTGCTCATCCGTCAAGGCGGCAACGACGCGCTTTCGACGAACGTGAAGGCCGTCATCGTCGACATGTGGCGCTCAATCCTGTGCGAACCGGGCCAGGAGCTCAAGCCCGAGGCGCGCCTGATCGTCGAATACGCCACGAGCGGCATCATCGGCATCATCTCACGCAGCGAGCTGTACGGCGAGGCGCCACCGCCGGCGGAATTCTACGAGTCCTTCGTCAAGCAGAACACGGTGTTTTTGGTTGAACGAATCTGCGAAGCACAGGGAATCCCTTGCGAACAGGTGCGACGAAACCTCGAGGCCGCCCGCCGATTCTCCCAATGCGGCCGCCCAGGCGCGTGTTGACTAACGTCTGCCAAAAAGCCACCATGTATATCGAAATAGTAGTGAAAGCGTAGACGAGAACACGCGACGCCAACCGTGCGGGCAAACCGGTTCGCGCCTGAAACCCGCCACCATCGTGCACGCTTCACCGCCCACCCAATTCCCAAAGGGGGTCACCATGCACTACATCCATTGCCTGAACAACATCTCGGCGCAGGGCACCGACAAGCTCCCCGCCGACTACCAGCTCACCGATGACATTTCCCAAGCCGCCGGCATCCTCGTGCGCAGCGCCGCCATGCACGACATGGAGCTGCCCGCCGGCCTGCTCGCCATCGCGCGCGCGGGCGCGGGCGTCAACAACATCCCGCTCGACGCTTGCGCGCAGGCCGGCATCGTCGTGTTCAACACCCCCGGCGCGAACGCGAACGCCGTCAAGGAGCTCGTCTTGTGCGGCGTGCTGCTTGCCAGCCGCGACATCCTCGGAGGGGCGGCCTGGTGCAAGGAAGCGGCCGATTCCCCCACCATCGCTAAGGACGCCGAAAAGGCGAAGAAGGCGTTCGCGGGCCACGAAATCGCGGGCAAGACGCTCGGCGTCATCGGCCTGGGAGCCATCGGAGCGCTCGTTGCCAACGCCGCCATCGACCTGGGAATGAACGTGCTCGGCTACGACCCTTACGTTTCGACCGAAGCGGCTTGGCGCCTCTCCCCCGCCGTCGAGCACGTGCGCAACCTCGACGACATTCTCCATCGCAGCGACTTCGTCACCATCCATGTTCCGGCCTTGGAATCCACCCGCGGGATGATCGGCGCGCACGAGCTCGAGGTCGCCAAGCCTGGCTGCACCGTGCTCAACTTCTCGCGCGACACCCTTGTCGACGTACCCGCGATGGCCTCCGCGCTTGAGGCCGGCCGCGTTTCCCGCTACGTCACCGACTTCGCAACGCCCCAGGTCATGAAGCTGCCGAACACCATCGTGCTGCCGCATCTCGGCGCCTCCACCGCAGAAGCCGAGGACAACTGCGCCATCATGGCGGTGGCCGAGCTCGTCGATTACCTGGAAGCGGGCAACATCAAGAATTCCGTGAACTACCCCGCTTGCGACATGGGCCCCGTTCCCGCGCAGGGCGGCCGCGTCGCGGTGCTGCACGCCAACGTTCCCGACATGCTCAGCAAGATCACGGGCGTGTTCGGAGAAGTGGGAGCGAACATCGACAACCTCACGAACAAAGCGCGCGGAACGTCGGCCTATACGATGCTCGACCTTTCCGCAGCCGCACCAGCCGAGCTCGTCTCCAAGCTCCAAGCCATCGAAGGAGTCCACCGCGTCCGCGTCGTGAAATAAGAGGCGACAGAAGAGGTTCACGGTTGTGCCTGCGGATACCAACCGGTTTTCCGCAGGCACAACCACAAGCCACAATCAAAAATTTGCGGGCGCGGTAAAAAGCCGCAACTCGATATTTACGGGCCCGATGAAATCCACAACTCAAAATATGCAGCCACGATAAAAGCCGCATCCCAAAATTTCGTGGGTGCGAGGCATGACTCGCACCGAATTAGAAAGCGCCCGAAGGGCGCGCCACCATTCTCCGGCGAAGCCGAACCTCAGCCGCAAATCGCCCGCAACCGCACGCGATCTACCCCTCGACAGTTCCCCCGCCGACGACAACATCGCCGTCATACAGCACCAACGACTGCCCCGCTGCAGGTCGAGCAACCGGCTCGTCGAAACGCACGACCAGCTGGCCGCCTTCCATAACCGCCTCAGCCGCTTGCGCGCGCTGACGATAATGCGTCTTCGCGCTCACACGCATCGGCTCATCAAGCTTCGCAACCGAAATCAAGTTCACATCCCCCGCGCGCACTTCACGCACGCCAAGCGCGCTGCGCGGCCCCACGACCAGCGCATTTGCGGCGCAGTCTTTCGCAACCACATAAAGAGGCTCGCGCGCGGCCACGCCGATGCCCTTTCGCTGCCCGATGGTGTAATGCACCAGCCCGCGGTGTCGCCCGACAACCTTGCCATCCACATCAACGATATCGCCAGGAGCAAACGCCGCAGGAACTTCACCAGGCGCGCTGACAGCATCCCCAGCGTCCACCGCGCCCGAGGAGAACCCTTCTCCCGCGCCCCCAAAGCCCAAATACCGCGCGATGAACGACGCATAATCGCCGTCAGGAACGAAGCAGATATCCTGGCTTTCCGCCTTGTTCGCGTTGCCGAATGAATGCTCCTCGGCAAGACGACGCACCTCGGGCTTGGTCAGCTCGCCAAGCGGAAACAGCATATGAGCCAAATCGTCCTGCGTCAGGTGGTACAGCACGTAGCTCTGATCCTTCGATGCATCCAGCCCCCGCAGCAACTCGAAACGCCCCGTGCGCTCGTTATAGGCACGGCGAGCGTAATGCCCCGTGGCCACATAGTCGTACCCCAGCTGCGCCCGACGCTTCTGCAGCGCGGCGAACTTGAGATACCGGTTGCAATCGATGCACGGATTCGGCGTGCGGCCATGCAGGTACGCATCGCAGAAACGATCGATAACGTCGCACCCGAACGTCGCGGTGTAATTGAACGTGAAGTGCTCCAGGCCCAGGCCAAACGCCACCTGCCGCGCATCCTCCACGTCGCTTTGGCTGCAGCAGGTGCTCTCGCCCACCACGCACGAACCGCCCGCTCCGGCAACTTCGTTGTCGAACAGCTTCATCGTAACGCCCGTCGCATCATAGCCCGCGTCGCGCAGCAAGAGCGCGGCCACCGAACTGTCGACGCCGCCGCTCATCGCAACCAAAACCCTCTGCCGGCAGTCTTCCTTCGCCATGCAAGGCCCCTAGATGTAATCGGCGAAGCTGACCGCCGGCCACACGGCCTCGGCCCCGCAATCTTCGCGATCGATGCGCAAGCACCCATGGCAGCGCCCTTCGCGGCACCGCGATGCCATGGCCGCATCCACAAGCGCCTTCCACAGCGGAGCCATATGCTGACCGTCTTGCGCAAAATACTCGGGATGCCACTGCACGCCCATGAGGAATCGGCAGTCGCGCGCTTCAACACCCTCGACCAGCCCATCAGGACCATACGCCGTCGCCGACAAATTAGGCGGCAGCGTGCGAACGCCCTGATGATGCATGGAATTTACCGAAGCGTGATCGCATTGCAGGATCTCGCCCATCTTGCTCGAGCGCATAACGGATATCGTATGCGTCGGGTGTCCGTAATCGCAGGTTTGCCAATGATTCACCCGGCCACCCGCCGGCGTCAGGACGCCCTCTTCGGCAACCGGAGCATCATCAAGCGAAGCTCGCCCATCGAACTGCTCTTCCAAATCCAGGTACAACGTACCCCCGAAAAACACATTGATCATCTGCATGCCGCGACAAATGCCCAGAAGCGGATAATCAAACTGATACGCGTAACTCAGCAGCAGATACTCGACTTCTTCGCGTTCAGGCGTTAACTCGGAAAGCTTTCCATACGTGATGTCCCCGCCATACCGAACGGGACTGATATCCTGCCCGCCCGACAGCACGAAACCGTCTATACGAGGAAGCAGCGACTCGTACACGCTGACGTCGCTGGTGAACGGGATGATGACCGGGGCCCCACCGGCGGCGACGATGGCCTGCGCATAGTGGTTGTTCATACGCAGAATGCCCTCGTTCGGATCGAGCGTCGGAACGACCCCGATAACGGGACGCGCCTCGCCCATCGCTCGCGTGGCGATGTCATCGATGCTTATCCGTTTATGAGCGCTTTGCATAGCCTTCTCCCGCCACGCCGTCAACGATTTGCCGGTTTTCCAGCGCGCCAACCCACAATAACGGCATGAGGTGGCTCTTCATCACAAGAAAACCATTTAACTGGAACTTCAGCTGACACTATAGATCACAAAACAGCCGTTTCTGCAGGTCATCTATTGTTTTACACAGCAACTCTATAACAAGAAACAACCAGCAAACTCTCTCTTTTGTTAGAGCATTCCACGCGCCTCACAACATGTCACAACAATTATTAATGGACATTCAAGTATTTCTTGTTATAGACTGGCGGTGTTCGGGTCACAGCCCGACGACCAAGAAAAAAAGAACCCCCTAGCGCCAACTAGGGGGTTGCATAAGTGATCAGGTATCGACCACTCACTCACAGTCGTTATTTTATCACTTAAAACGAGCGCCGACAAGGCGTCATCGTTTTTGCACTCTTCTTTTTTCTTAGTCGAAAACCGAATAACTTCGACTTGAGCAGCTTCCCCTTTTTGGGGACTGCGGACAGGGTGCGATATGCCTCAACCGGCATTGGCGGTGGCGCATTCCCAAAATCGCGAAAGCGACTGGGAAACGTTCCGTCGCCTGCTCACACACGATGACCGCAACAGCTTCTACGTGCTGGCCACCGACGCTGGTGGCCAATGGCGGGAAACGGCGGTTAAAAATAACGGCTTGCTGGCGGTTGGTTTCCAGCCGAACGCCAGCTACTACATAACCCACAACGGGTTCACGTCGCGTACCCGTAAAACCGAAGCGCTTCGGCAGCTTAATGCGCTCTTTTTCGACCTCGATTGCCATAATGCAGCCGAGGCGGAAACGCGCGCTGCCGTCGAAGAAGCCATTCAGGCCATCTCCTCCGCTACGAAAGCGGGAAACTTGCCGGAACCGACCATGATCATCGACTCCGGTCGGGGCCTGCAGCTTTTCTACGTGCTCGACCGCTCCATCCCCATGAACTGTAACAACAAGGACGCTGCCGAAAACAAGGGTGCGATCCTCTTCTCGGCAGTTCAGCAACAACTCGCAAGCGCTATCGAAGCCATCATCAAAGATATACCGAGCATCTCGCTTGACCGAGCAACCTTCGACCATGCTCGCGTTTCGCGAATCCCCGGGACCTATAACCGCAACGCACGCCGTTTCGCGCGCCTGGTTGAGGCTTCCGAGATTTTCCATTCCCTGCAAGCGCTCCGCACATCGCTTTGCGCGTTTTCCGCTAAATCGATCGCAAAACCCCTGCCTCGCAGGGCGAAAACGCACGCATCTCTAATGCACTATAAGCCGTTGATGCTTCGCCGCTTAACCAAAATCGTCGATCTGCAGGCATACCGAAATTTCAACTGCGAAGGCAATCGAGAGCTCATGTGCTTCGTTTTCTACAACACGGCGGTGCAAATCTACGATCAAGACCATGCAGTCCAACGTTTGAGCCAATTCAACGCGCGATTCATCAAACCACTCGCCAACACCGAGCTGAAGGGGATCATTTCTTCAGTCGATGGCGTCGTGAATCTCAAGGGAGACCGTGGGTATTACCTCATCGGGGTTGTTCGTCTTATCGAAATGCTCGGGCTTACCGAAGAGGAAGTCCAGGCAATCGATTTCTTCGAATCTTCGAAGGCGCTTCAGAGAAAGCAGGCAAAACAACAAACAAGAGCCAAGCGACAAGCGCGCAACAATGAAATCATAAAGCTGCGCCAAACAACAAACCTCACTCAAAAGGAAATAGCTCAACGAGTAGGATGTTCGCTGAGAACAGTAGCAAGCGTCCTAAAGAACTATTCTATAAGCGTTGCAGTCAACGTTATAAATCACTGCCAAGCAGAACAAGCAAAAGAACCAACCCAAACATGCAATTTTTTGCCCTACGAGTCTATGAAGTGCTCCGCTCTTGCCTCCCTAGCGCTGCGTCCTCTTGCTGGCGGTCAAGCTTCTTCTTTGACAGAAACCCTCTCTTCAAGGAATCCTGTCAAAGAAGGCCCCAGTGTATCCAGGGCCTTCAGCAATAGCCTAGTCTTGCATTCGTTCGATATCTCGGATCATCTCTTTGATTTCTCCGATAAGCTTGAAATCAGCTTCCCCCGAGGCCTTCTCGGCGTTTTTCAAGGCGTTTTTAGCTGTTTTCAGATACCCATTAACGTCTTTCTTGGTCTTTTCCCTCTTGGTGGTATCCACAGCTTCTTTCGTGATGGGTTTAGCTATGGCTGATTCCGCTTCGTTTTTGGCCTCTTTCGCTTCTTCGATCACCTCGGTTATACCCGGAGCATCAAGGTTCTCTTTTGTGATGATGTCTACTACTTCGCTTTGCTTATTGCTGGGTAACTTTGAGAGCGATTCAGCTTGCGCCTGCGTGATCTTGTTCGAGTCAAGCAGGTCGTTACCCTCCTTGGAAAGGTTTCTTGCGATATTCAGCAACACCTGCGCGGTTCGCTCGGATACTCCAAAATGCTCAGCAAGATACGTTTTCGTGTTAACGCCTTTAAGCGACGGATCGTCTTTTCGCCATTCCACAAGTTTGTCCGCCAGTACTTTGAAGCCTTGCGCGCGCTCCGACGGTTTTATGTTGCGCTGTCCTATATTAGACGAATGCATAATGAAATTAGCTTGTTCGTCTGAGATAGAACCGAGCTTATGGCACCTTCCGGGCACCATTCTCCATGCATCGCCATATTTTTCTGCGAGCAGCTTGCATGCGCGCCAACGACGCTCACCGTCGATTATTTCGGTTCCCTCTTCAGTCTCACGAAGAATGAGTGGCTCGATTTCCTTGCTGTTCCAAATGAGCCCAGCAAGGTTTTTCACGTCCTCGTCGGTGATAGTGTAGCTGTTGTTAGGATTCGGTTTTAAGCTGTCGATGTCGAACCAGTCAAAACCCATTTCGCTGAGCAGGGTGTTTCGAACGTTTTGGTTTGACATCTTGTCGGTTACCGAGACGTCCTGGTTCTCCCTCTTGCGAAACGCCTCAATACGCATTTCCTCGTCGGTCATCTCTTTATGGCGTGGTATTACATTTGCCACAGCGCCGGAATTGTTCTTCAGCGCTTCCTGGAGTTTCTTTCTAGGCATTCATTTCCTCGATTTCCTGCGCGAGCAAACGGTAGGAAATCGCCGGTTTGCTGTCTGGCGCATACGTGATGAGGGGTTCCATGGCCAAGCTTGCTTCAGGTACTACCGTTGATTTTTCAATCTTAGTGTTGAAATATTCCGCGTTCGGAATTGCTTCTTTGAGCATTTGACAACCATATTTATAGGTCGTTGTATTCCGCTCGATCATTGTCTGAAGTATCTTCCAATGCTGGGGAAGTCGACGGCGTTCCTTTGCAGTCCTGTTGATCGTGTCAATTGTTTGCGACAATCCGGCAATTGCAAAACCGTCAACCTTGATGGGGATAATGATGTGTGAAGCGTTGTTTCCGGCTTCAAGCGCCACAATTGCATTGGTGGTCGTCATGTCCAATCGAGGCCCGCAGTCGATGATGATGTAATCGAAGGGTCGCTCTTTGTTCTTCGCTGCTTCTTCAATCAGGTCTTCGATTGCATATTCCAGTCGCATGTCGACGCCGCCAGCGATTTCTGCCTTCAGTCGTGTATCGGCATCGGCGAATCGGAAATTCGAGGGCACACAGTAGAGGTTGTCGTATTTCGTTGTTTGCATCACTTCATGCAATGACAACCTCGGAGAGTTCGGGCTCGTTTGATACAGGACATCTGCAATGCAGGGCTCTTCCGATCGCGGGTCATACACGCGAAGGCTCTGGCTCACATTCCCCTGCCCGTCCATATCGATAACGAGCACTTTGTAGCCCAGCTCCGAGAAGCTTACCGCCAAGCATGCGCTTGTCGTCGTTTTTGCGACGCCGCCTTTGTAGCTCATTACCGAGATAATAGTTGGCTTGTCAGCTGCCTGGGTTAGCTGGCCGTTGAGCAAGAGGTCTGCAAGTTGAGACTTGTTCAGCCCGCGACGTTCCGCTTCCTTCTCAAGCTCTTCTATCGTTTCGCGGCCCAAAGACAGCGATTGCTGCTGTTTTTCGCCGCCACGACTTTTTGCTCTTCCGGCCATACTGTTCCCTTCTGTTTGCTGAATTTAATCGAATTGGATCTAAGATTGCTGCTACTGTGCAGCTTCTGCACACCAATGATTTTACCATCAGGGACGTTTTGCTTCAATTTGCATATTACGTTTTCTCTTGTTATTTGAGGTTAATATCCCAAGCTAAAGTGATGCTAACGGCACTCAAAATGCTTTTAGAGCATCGATGGCTTCTGAATGTTGAGAATACTATTACAGAAGATAGTCTTTAGCTTTCGCCTGTGACCGCTCTGCTTTCAGAGGATTAGGAGTTGTCGTAAATGCAAGCGCAATCTTATTCATGAGCTTGTTCGCTGTTCAATCGAGATCCTAACCTAACCTCGATGGGTTGATTAATAATCGCCGCGAGTTTCATTACCATCCGAAGAGTTCGAATATGCCACATCATCGCATTGCTTCATCGTCCCTCATATCGAATCTCGCTCATGCTTGCATATATCGATTTCTTACTGTGCAGGTTCTGCACAGTAAGAAAGAGTAAGTGAAGCTAGGTACATTGAATTTTCTGTTTCTGAAAATCGAGGTTGCATTTTGCTGCTGTGCAGAACCTGCACAGCAGCAAAAATGGAATCCAACCAATATTATGTAACCCTAAAACAAGATGAGTTTGACCACGCGACTGTGGCGCCAGAAAATTACCGATAAGATGACCGTCAAGGTAATCTAATGGGAAATAGTTTGGTTATGCAAAATAATAAATTGCACTTAAGAAAGATTAGGTGCTTCTGTTTGCTCGACCGACCCTTATCCAAAGCCTTGCTCCATAAGATGCGTCTCTGGGGAGCTGTCGGGATACAACTCTCAGAGCAGAATCTCTTTTGGGAGGAATCTTTTTATCTGGCGAATGCGCTGTTTTGCTTGAAACAAAAATATAGTGATGCCTCCAAGCTTTCTATGGTCTCTGGCGGCTGCGCTGCAGATTTTGCACGGTGGTGGTTTTCTACTAAGAAGATTCGTGGTTTCTTAGAGTCGCGGGCGAGCGAGAGGCTGCTGCGTGTCCTTGCGACAAGCTGAATTCCTGCAAAGTTTGATGTCCAAAACAAGATTTAACTCTTTGGTTAAACGGTATCTATTAAACATATCCCAGCCTGTTTCGTTGATCATCGAGCTTTGATCAGCCAAATCAGATCTAATTTAGAGGCATATCCCCAACAATGTGTGCAAAATATGGAGGAAACGCCTTTATCGGCCTCGACCCTTGCCAA
>CAVHFC010000038.1:16379-18702 GCA_963635025.1 Eubacterium sp. CAG:786 | reverse complement strand
GGTCGCAAGCCCGGTCGGCCTAATCAAGCAGCGCCGGGTAGTTCGTGTGCGCCACGTCAAGCTTTTCGAGCGTGTTGGCCAGATAGCGCGCTGCCCACCACTTCGCTTGCGCCAGGTCGGAGTCGTGGTAGTTGCCGCATTCCTCCGGGCGTGCGCCGGGAATCTCTCCTTCGAAATCGCGGCAGAACGCGAACATGCGTCTCACGACGTCGGCCACATCCGCCGGCTCAAGCGCGCCGAACGCAACCAGGTAAAAGCCCGTGCGGCAGCCCATCGGCCCGAAGTAGATCACGCGGTCGGACCACTCGGGGTCGTTGCGCAGAAACGTCGCGCCCAAATGCTCGATGGCGTGCACCGCCGCCGTGTCCATGATCGGCTCGCGGTTCGGGGCGGTCATGCGCAGGTCGAACGTGGTGGTGATGCATCCGGTGGCGGGGTCCTGGTCGCTGCGCGAAAGATAGACTCCGGGCTCAAGCTTAAGATGGTCGACGGAAAAGCTTGCGATGCGTTCCATATGCTGCTCCTTGTTCGATGCCGCGCCTGGCGCGGGCGGTGGTTTGAGGTTGGCTTGACGCCTCGAAACGAGGGCGGCAAGCCCGAAAGCTGCCCATCATTGTAGCGTGCCTTCGCCGCCTGCGGCATGCCGCTTCCCTGTATGTTTCGCGAAGAACACGCCGACGCGATACCATTACCCCTAGCAATTCCCTTTCGAGCAAGGAGGCCTCATGGACGTCACCCGTAAGCGTTATCTGCAGCTGCTCAGCCGCAGCTTCCCCACGTTGGAGCTGGCTTCGGCCGAGGTCATCAACCTGAGCGCCATCATGAGCCTGCCGAAGGGGACCGAGTTTTTCGCTTCCGACATCCACGGCGAGGCCGAGGCATTCAGTCATATCCTGCGCAACGGGTCGGGATCCATTCGCCTGAAGGTCGACGAGGTCTTCGGCGATACGCTTTCCGAGGAGGAAAAGCGCAGCCTGTGCACGCTGATCTACTACCCGCGCGAAAAGGCCAAGCTCATGCTGGCCGCATGCGAGGACGAATCCGCGTTCTACGCCACCTACGTTCCGCGCCTGGTCGCCGTTGTGCGCCGTGCCGCTCGCAAGTACACGCGCAGCCGCGTGCGAAAGCAGTTGCCGGATGAGTTCGCCTACCTGCTCGAAGAACTGATCGGGGTCGACGTCGACGCTGCCGACAAGAAAGCGTACTACGACGCCATCGTGAACGCCGCCGTGCGCACCGGGCGCGGCATCGATTTGATCGAAGCGCTCGCGCACGCCATTCAGCGCTTGGCCATTTCCCGCCTGCACATCGTCGGCGACATCTACGACCGCGGCCCCGCGCCCGACACCGTCATGGAAACGCTCATCGCGCATCACAACGTCGACATCCAATGGGGCAACCACGACATCGTCTGGATGGGCGCCTCGCTCGGGCAGCGCGGGTGCATTGCCAACGTCGTGCGCATCTGCTCGCGCTACGGCAACCTGTCCATCCTGGAAGACGCCTACGGCATCAACATTCTGCCGCTCGCCACGTTCGCGCAGCAGGCCTATCGCGACGATGCGTGCGTGGGATTCGGCCTGAAGGGCAACCCCGACCTGTCGCCGGCCGAGATCGAGCTGAACGTGAAGATCCAGAAGGCTATGGCCATCATCCAGTTCAAGGTCGAGGCGGCCCTTATCGCGAAGTATCCGGGCTTCAAGCTCGACGATCGCAACCTGCTGGGGAAGATCGACCGCGACCGCGGCACCGTCATCGTTGACGGCATCGAGTACGAGCTGGTCGACAAGGTGTTTCCGACCGTCGATCCGGCCGACCCCTATGCGCTCACGCCCGAAGAGGAAGAGGTCATGGTGCGTCTGGAGGCGGCGTTTTTGGGCAGTGAGAAGCTGCAGCGTCATATGCGCTTCTTCCTGGAAGCCGGCAGCCTGTACAAGATCAGCAACGGCAACCTGCTGCTGCATGCCTGCGTGCCGCTCAACGACGACGGCAGCCTGAAAGAGGTCGAGATCTTCGGCGAAACCTATAAAGGCCGCGCGCTGTACGACGTGTGCGACCGCTACGTGCGCGCGGCGTTCTTCAGCCACGACGAGGCCGAGCGGCAACGCGGGCGCGACCTTCTGTGGTATCTGTGGCTGGGGCAGGGAAGCCCGCTGTTCGCGAAGAGCAAGATGGCCACCTTCGAGCTGTATCTCATCGCCGAAAAACCTGCGCGCAAGGAAGTGAAGAACGCGTTTTACAACCTCATCGAAGACGAGCAGGTGATCGCCGGCATCTTCGAGGACTTCGGCATGGACCCGGAAAGCTCGCACATCATCTGCGG
>CAVHFC010000038.1:0-16063 GCA_963635025.1 Eubacterium sp. CAG:786 | reverse complement strand
GAGGCTTATAAGACCGGCGAGATCATCGCGGAAGGGTAGCCTGGCACGCAGGCCTGAATATGCAAGCGCCCGGCAAAGCAGCGCGCGGGAAACGTCGCTGCTTTGCCGGATCCCCGCCTCATCTGCGCGGGATTCTTGCTGTCTGCGAATATTGTCGTCCGGCTTTCGTAATGTTTCGGTAAAATTGCGAACGTACGACATTCGTCAAAGCTGCAAACGAGGTGCTCCTTGGCTCTTACGTTCATGGGTTTTCTGGAACAGGCGATGGCTCAGCCTATCCTGTTCGTCATCTTGGCGCTTGTCATCGGCGTTACCGCCGTGTCGGGTGCCACCGACGCGCCGAACGCCATCGCGACGGTCGTTTCCACGCGATGCTTGAAGCCCGGCGTTGCCATCGGCCTCGCCGCCGTGTTCAACTTCGTCGGCTTGGTGGGGATGACCTACATTTCCACGGCGGTCGCGAAGACCATGTTCGGTATGGTCGACTTTTCGGGAAGCACCGATGCGGCCTTGCTTGCCCTGATGGCCGCCATGATCGGGGCCATTTTATGGGGGTGCGTCTGCTGGGTGTTCGGCATCCCATGCTCGAAGTCCCATTCGCTTATCGCCGGCATCACCGGCGGAGCCATCGCGCTCAACGGTTGGGCGGGCGTGGTTCCCGCCGAATGGGCGAAGGTCATTTACGGTATGGTTTTCTCCCTGGTGGCGGGCTTTTTGCTCGGCTGGGTGTTCACGCGCGTCATCGAATTCGCCTTTAAGGCCGCCAATCGCCAGACCGCCAACAAGGCGTTCGTGGTCATTCAGGACTTATGCGCGGTGGCGCTGTCGTTTCTGCACGGTGCGCAGGACGGCCAGAAATTCATGTCCATCGGCATGCTCGGCATCGCGCTGTCCTTCGGCTCGGCCACGCCCGACAGCTCGGGCTTCCCGCTGTGGCTCATGATCATCTGCTCGGCTGCCATCTCCTTGGGCACTATCGTGGGCGGCAAGCGCATCATCAAATCGGTTGGCATGGATATGGTCAAGCTGGAGAAGTACCAGGGCGTTGCCGCCAACTTCTCCACCACGTTCACGCTTCTGTTCGCAAGCCTGACCGGCATGCCCGTCTCCACGAGCCACTGCAACACCTCGGCCATCATGGGCGTGGGTGCCAGCAAGTCCATCAAGCGCGTGAACTGGGGCATCGCGAAGAATATGATGCTGGCTTGGATCATCACGTTCCCCGCCTGCGGTATCATCGGCTACGTGCTGGCAAAGCTCTTCATGCTGCTGGCATAAATGCGGGCGTTTCTGCGTCGACGAAAAATTCCGGCAGGCGCGGTAAACCAACGGTAAGATTTTGTAGGGTCGAGCGAAAGACCAGGCCGTCGGTAGTTCGGGGATAGGTTTGCCTTGCCGGCCGGCCGAGAATATAGATGCGAGCAGAACTAGCATATCATCGGGTGGGTGCTGGACGTGCGAGGGCGCAGCAGTCGGTTTTGGAAGGCGGTAGTGCCGTGGCGGAGGCAAGCGATCAGTGCCTATGGGACGCGAATGTGCAAAAGTGGCTCGATGGTGCGCCGCAAGAGGTTGCTGACGAAACGCGCCGCCTGCTTTCCCGCGTTGCCGCCATGCGCGAAACCCAGGTGATCTATCCCGCGCAGGAAAACATTCTCCGGGCGCTTTCCCTCACCGTGCCTGCCGATGTTCGAGTCGTCATCCTAGGGCAGGACCCCTACCACGAACCGGGCCAGGCGCAGGGGCTTTCGTTTTCCGTTCCCGCGGGCTGCAAGCTGCCGCCCAGCTTGCGCAACATCTACAAGGAGCTCGCATCCGACCTTTCGTGCCCCATGCCGAAAAGCGGGGATTTGACCTCGTGGGCGACCCAGGGTGTGTTGCTGATGAACACTACGCTCACGGTGGTCGAGCATGCAGCGAACTCCCACGCGAAACTTGGCTGGCAAACGTTGACGTCCTTTATCGTCCGTCGCGTTTTCGAAGCGCCTCAGCCGGTCGTCTTCCTTGCCTGGGGGCGCCATGCCATAAGCCTCGTCGAGGCTGCGCGCAATCAAGTTATGGCCGACCAGGAGCGAGAGGCGGGGCTTTTCAAGCCCGAACGCGACTCAAGCCTTGACAACAAGTTCATCCTTTCGTCGACCCACCCCTCGCCGTTGTCGGCCAGCCGCTCAAGCGGGGGATTGCCGTCCTTTTTGGGATCGCGGCCGTTTACGCGCGCTAACGAGTTGCTCGAAGCGGCTGGTTCCGACCCGGTCAAGTGGACTTCGGTGTGCGATTAGCTTCGCGTTTCCCGCCGCCAATTTTCGCCTTCTGCCGTCGCGCCGTTCCTGCGGGCTTCCTGCTCGCCCGATCCTGCGCCCTCCCTCTTTTTCGCCAAGCTTTCGCACGCGATGCCGCGCTGCGCCGCGCTATGCTATAAAATAGTCTGCTGAACGCCGGGCGCTTGCCTGGCGGGCAACATCGCGAAACGGAAAAGAGGGAACTCATGCCGAAGACCATAGACCCGGTTTTCTCGTCGGCGGTGCTCGACGCCCCCGATCTTGCCAGCGCGCTCGATTTCGACGCCCTGTCGCAATCGGTTGCTGGTCTTGAGGGCAAAGTCGACAAGAACCCGAAGACGGCGGCCATCATCTTGGCTGGTGGCACGGGGGAGCGCTTCGGCAAAGAGGGCGGCAAGCAGTTGGTCGAAATTGCCGGCAAGCCCATTCTCACCTGGTCGGCGGAAGCGTTCGACGCGGTGGGCGACATCGGGCTGATCGTCATCGTGTGCCCGGCCGACCGTAAAGAGGAATATCTCAAGCGAGCCATCGACCCGTTCCCGTTCGTTACGCCCATCGTGGTGGCCCCGGCCGGTCCCTCGCGCCAGGAATCCGCGTTTTCCGGCTTGGAGTTCGTGCCCGACAGCTACGAATACGTCGTGCTGCACGACGGTGCGCGCCCCATCATCTCCCCGGAGCTCATCGCGCACGCCATCGCCACGCTGCAGGGCAACATCGATTGCGACGGCGCCGTGGTGGCGCATCCTGCGGTCGATACGCTTAAAGTGGTGGAAAACGGCGTCATCGTCGGCACGCCCGATCGCCGCGTGTTCTGGAACGCGCAAACGCCGCAGGTTTTCCGCGCCGGCATCTACCGCCGCGCACATGCCTCGGCGCTTTCCGACGGCTTTATCGGAACCGACGACAGCTCGCTGATCGAGCGTTTGGGCGGCAAGGTGCTGGTGGTCGAGGGCAAGCGCGACAACATCAAGCTCACCGTCCCCGAAGACTACCTGATGCTCGTCGCGGCGGTGCGCGAGCGCTATTTGAAGCAGAAAGGGTCGGAATAATATGAACCCTTCCCTTGGCGCTTTGCGCATCGGCCAGGGCTACGACGTCCATAAATTGGTTGAAGGCCGTAAGCTTATCATCGGCGGCGTGGACATTCCCCATACGCTTGGCCTGCTCGGCCATTCCGACGCCGATGTGTTGGCGCATGCGGTGGCCGATGCCCTGCTCGGCGGCATTCGCGGCGGGGATATCGGCAAGCTGTTCCCTGACACCGATCCGGCCTGGGCCGGGGCCGATTCCATGAAGCTGCTCGCGGCGGTTGCGGACAAGGTTCGCGAAGAGGGTTTCGAAATCCTCGACGTCGACAGCGTCATCGCGGCGCAGGCCCCGAAGATGGCTCCGCATCGCCAGGCCATGCGCGAAAATTTGGCGCACGCCATGGGAGTTCCCGTTGATAACGTGGGCGTGAAGGCCACCACGACCGAGCGCTTGGGCTTCGAGGGTCGCGAAGAGGGCATTTCGGCCACGGCGGTCGCCCTACTCGCACGATGTAGCGAATCGTAAAAGAGCACGCGGGACTGGCGCTTCAAGCGACTCGTCCGTGCTTTCGCTTTCGCTTTCGATTCGGTAATCCTTTTTCGCGTGCGATCGTTCGCCGCACCTAATATAGAGAAGGCAGGAACAATGCTCACCATCTACGATACCAAGCAGCGGCAGAAGGTTCCGTTCACGTCGCTTGAGCACGGCAAGATCAGCATGTACGTGTGCGGTCCCACCGTGTACAACTACATCCATATCGGCAATGCGCGCACCTTCGTCAGCTTCGACGTCATCCGCCGCTACCTGTCCTGGCGCGGTTTCAAGGTGACGTTCGTGTCCAACATCACCGACGTTGACGACAAGATTATCAAGAAGGCCAACGAGGAGGGCCGCAGCGCCGCCGAGGTGGCGGCCGAATACTCGCAGGCCTTCTTGGACGACATGCATGCCATCAACGTGATGGACCCGGACGTGCGCCCGCGCGCCACCGAGGAAATCCCCGATATGATCGCGTTGATTTCCGAGCTTATCGAAAAGGGTCATGCCTACGCTCAGGACGGCGACGTGTACTTCAGCGTGCGCAGCTTCCCTGATTACGGTGCGCTGTCCGGCCGCAACATCGACGAGATGGAAGGTGGTCATCGCGAGCTGCGCGCTGACGGGCAGGGCCTGGAGGACCGCAAACGCGACCCGCTCGATTTCGCCCTGTGGAAGGCGGCCAAGCCCGGCGAGCCTTCATGGGAAAGCCCCTGGGGGCAAGGGCGCCCCGGCTGGCATATCGAATGCTCGGCCATGTCGCGCAAGTACCTGGGTCTGCCGTTCGACATCCACGGCGGTGGCGCCGATTTGGTGTTCCCGCATCACGAAAACGAGCGCGCCCAGTCCGAGGCCGCGTGCGGCTGCACCTTCGCCAACCATTGGATGCACGGTGGCATGCTGCAGATCAACCACGAGAAGATGTCGAAGTCGCTGGGCAACTTCCTGCTTCTGCGCGACATCCTGAAAACGACGCGCCCCGAGGTCCTGCGCTTCCTGATGCTGCAAACCCACTATCGCAGCCCGCTCGATTTCTCCAAGGAACGCCTGGATGAGGCCGAGGCCGCGCTCGGGCGCATCGAGAACGCGGTGCGCAATCTTGACTGGCAGATGAAGAATGCCCAGGATGTTCCCAGCCCGCTCGACACGCGCGAGTTGATGCGCGCCTCGAAGTCGGCCCGTGTCGCGTTCGTGTTGGCCATGGATGACGACTTCAACGCGCCCCGCGCTTTGGGCGAGGTGTTCGACCTGGTCAGCTTGATGAACACGCAGGCTGGCGACAAAACCTTGAGCCTTTCCGACGTGCCGGCTGTGCGTGATGCGCGCGAAACCATCACGACGCTCATGCGCGTGTTCGGCGTCGAGGTTGCGCCGCAGGACTACGAGCAAGCGGGTCAGGCCTATCCGATTGAAGTGGTCGACCTTGCCAAGCAGCTGGCTGACTACGACGGCGTCGATGCTGCCGAAGCGGCGGATGCGCTGCTGGCAGCTCGCGCCGAAGCTCGCGCCAATAAGGATTGGGCTCGTGCCGACGCTGTGCGCGACGGCCTGGTCGGCCTGGGATTTGTCATCGAGGACACGCCGCAGGGCGCGCGTGTGACCTACGAGGCGCAGTAGGCTTTTCGCATGCCCGATCTTTCAACGTGCGAGCTGCTTGCTCCTGCCGGCGGCCCCAGCCAGTTTGATGCTGCCATCCGCTTTGGGGCGGATGCGGTATACCTTGCCACCGATCGTTTTGGAATGCGCCAGCGTGCGGACAACTTCACGCTCGAGAGCATTTCCGACGTCGTTGCGCGCGCTCATGCAGCAGGCGTGACGGTTCACGTGACCGTCAACACGCTTATGAGTCAGCAAGACTTGGCGGTTTTGCCTGAATATCTTGAAGCGCTCGACGACGCGGGTGCCGATGCGCTCATCCTCGGGGACATGGGGGCGTTTTCCTTAGCCGGGCGCTATGCTCCGCACGTGGCGCGCCACGTGAGCACGCAGGCTTCGGTCGCCAACGCCGCCGCTGCTGCCGCATGGTACGACCTGGGAGCTTCGCGCGCGGTGCTCGCTCGCGAGATGAGCATGGATGACATCGCCGAGCTTTCCGCCGCCGCCCCACGCGGCCTTGAGCTGGAGGCTTTCGTGCATGGAGCCATGTGCATGGCGTATTCCGGGCGCTGCCTGCTTTCCGCGGCCATGACCGGGCGTTCCGGAAACAAGGGGCATTGCGCTCAGCCGTGTCGCTGGAGCTATGCGTTGGTGGAAGAGAAGCGTCCGGGTGCGTTCTACCCCATTGAAGAGGATGTTCGCGGAACCTACGTCATGAACGCGAACGATCTGTGCATGATCGAGCATCTTGAAGATTTGGCCCGCGCGGGCGTGCATTCTTTCAAGATAGAGGGACGCAACAAGCGTGCTTTCTACGTGGCGACGGTGGTGCATGCGTATCGTTCCGTTATGGATGGAGCGCGCCCGAGTGAGGTGATGGACGACCTGTATGCCATCTCACATCGCCCTTACACGACCGGCTTTTTCTACGGAAGCCCCTCGCAACGCCTGGAGCGCGACGGTTACGACAAGGATTGTCTGCATGTGGCCACGGTGACGGCCTGCCGACCGCAAGGGGAGGGTACCTGGTGCGTGGAGGCCACTTGCCACAACCGCTTCGCCGAAGGGGGGCAAGTCGAGCTGCTTTCCCCGCGCAAGCCGATCGCCCATCTTGTGGTTCGCGACCTGACATGGCTTGTTGCCTCCGATAATTCCGCCAGCGGCGTGTTCTCGCAACCGGTTCCCGTTGCCAACAGAACGATGGAAACCTATGCGTTCACCTGCGATGTCGAAATGCACGAAGGCGATTTGCTGCGCGCGCGGGTTGAGGAGATGTCGGATTAGCACGGTCAAGGGATCCTGATAGTCCTGATAGCGTCCGAATGAAACCCGTTTGCCGGTTTTCCGCTTCTCAGCTCATCGCCTGGGTGTACCATGGCGACGTAATGCAAATGCAGGGGTGCCGCGGCTTTTTCGCCAACGCTGAGAGGGCTTTGCCCAACTCTTCGAACCTGTCCAGGTAGTGCTGGCGTAGGGAGCATGTTCATTCCTCATCGAGGTGCTTATCCCCAGCGCGTGCGCGACCCTGCGTATCCAAGGAGGATGCACATGCTTGAGGAAAGCACGCTTCGGGAAAACATCGCTCGCGCGGTCGATGACGTTCGCGCCAACAATCCGCTGGCGGGATCCATCACCAACACCGTCACCATCGACTTTGTCGCCAATGCGCAGCTTGCGGTTGGCGGGTCGGCTGCCATGGTCTATCTTCCCGACGAAGGGGAAACCCTCGTTGCTGCGGGCGGCGCCGTGTATATGAACATGGGTACGCTCTTCCCCGTCTACGAGCAAACCATCCCGACGACCGCGAAGGCGGCCCGCGCCGCCGGCAAGCCGTGGGTGCTCGACCCAGTCGGCATCGGCATCGGCAGCCTGCGTACGCAGCTGCTTAAGCAGGCGCGGCAATTCCCCTCGAAAATCGTGCGCGGCAACGCTTCGGAGATCATCGCGCTTGCAGGCCTCTGGGGTCTTTCGGGAACCGCCGACGACCTTTCCCGCGCTCGAGGCGTGGATACCACCGATACGGTCGAGGCCGCTCGGGCGGCCGCCATCGCGTTGGCGCGCTTCATCGACGGCGCGGTTGCCGTGTCCGGCGAGGTTGACCTGGTCACCGACGGGCAAACGGTTGCGCACCTCACTGGAGGCAGCGCGCTTATGGGCAAGGTGACCGGATTCGGCTGCTCGCAGGGCGGCGTGCTGGCTGTTTATGCCACGCAGGCCGATCCCCTCACGGCGGCGCTCGCCGGTGTGGCTCACTACGACGTTGCGGGCACGCGCGCCGCTGCGTTGGCCGACGCCCCGGCAAGCTTCAAGGTCGCGTTCATCGACGAGCTGTATCGCGTATCCGCGGCCGACGTTGCTGCCTGCCCGCTTACCGTCGAGGAGGCTTAAAACAATCATGAACACGCTGGTTGCGGTTGCCATAGCGCCGTTCGGCGTCGGCGATGAGCTTGCCGACCACGTCGCCCAGGTGGTGCGCGTTATTCGCGCCTCGGGCCTTCCTTGCAAAACGAATTCCATGTTCACCGAAATCGAGGGGGAGTGGGACGAGGTGATGCGCGTGGTGCGCGACGCGACGTTCGTCTTGGCCGAGCAGGGCATTCGCACCGAGGTCATCCTGAAGGCCGATGTGCGTCCGGGTCATGCCAACATGATGGAGCAGAAGGTGCACTCCGTTGAGGACATCTTGAACGAAGGAGCTGCGAAATGAGCATGCGAGACGCGTTGGACATTTCAGCATATCTGGTTTTAGGGCCGGAAAACACCTTGGGGCGCCCGGTGGCGGACGTCGTGGCGCAGGCGATTGATGCGGGTTTCACCTGCATACAGGTTCGCTCGAAGGAATGCTCTGCGCGCGAGCTCATCGAATGCACGGCTCAGGTTGCGCGCACCGTTGAACAAGCGGGAGCTTCTGGGCGCGTGGCGCTGCTCATCGACGACCGCTTGGATGCGGTGTACGCCGCGCGGCTTCAGGGCGTGAAGGTCGACGGCGTGCACGTGGGCCAGACCGACATTCCCGTGCAGGCATGCCGATCCCTGCTCGGCCCCGATGCCGTCGTCGGCTTGTCGGCCAGGGCGTCGGAAATGCTGGAATACGTGAAGACGGCCGATATGTCGCTGGTGGATTATTTGGGCGTGGGGCCTTTGCACGAAACCCCTACCAAGCGCGATTGCGGCCTTGCCCCCGACGGCACTATCATCACGAAAAGCCTTGAAGAGCTGCACGAGCTGCACCTTGCCAGCCCGGTGCCCATCGTGGTCGGCGGTGGCGTGAAGGTTGCCGACATCGCTCCGCTCGCGCGCACGGGCGTCGACGGCTTCTTCGTGGTTTCGGCCGTGTGCGCTGCGGCCGATCCTCGTGCTGCGGCAGCCGAGCTTGTCGATGCATGGAAGGCTGCCCGTCGCTGATGTTCGGGCAAGCTCGCAAAAAGGCCGCCAGGCTCATGTGAACCTGGCGGCCTTTCCTTTGTTCCGCTTACTCCTTCAGCAGCTGTTCGGCATAAGCGAGCTTGACGCAGCAAACGAATACGTCGAGCGCCACTTCAAGCTCTTCAAGCGGCGGCAGGCTCGGCGCGATGCGGATGTTGCTGTCGTGGGGGTCCTTCCCGTAGGGCCAGGTCGCCCCTGCGCCGGTCATGGTGACGCCCGCTTCGCCTGCCAGCTTTACGATTCGCTTCGCGCAGCCGCTCGGTGCGTCGAAGGAAACGAAGTAGCCGCCCGCCGGCTTGCTCCAGTTGCAGCCGCCGACCTCGGCCAGCCCCTCCGAGAGCTTCTTCTCCACCAGCTCGAATTTCGGGCGCATGATGGCGGCGTGTCGGCTCATATGCTCGGCAAGGCCCTCCCCGTCGCGCAAAAAGCGCACGTGACGCAGCTGGTTGAGCTTATCGTATCCAATGACCTGGGGCTTCATATGCGCCTTCACGTCGGCGATGTTCGCGTCGCTTGCGGCGAAGGCCGAAATGCCCGCACCCGGGAACGTCACCTTCGAGGTTGAGGCGAACTTGAAGCAACGGTCGGGGTTGCCGGCCTTGTTGCAAGCGACGCGGATGTCGAGCAGCTGATCTTGCTTGTCGGCCTCGTCGAACAGATGATGGATGCAGTAGGCGTTGTCCCAGAAGATGCGGAAATCGTCGGCTGCACACGTCATCGCGGCCAGGCGTTCGACCACTTCTTCGGAATAGGTGACACCGCCGGGATTGCTGTACTTCGGAACGCACCAGATACCCTTGATGGCCGCATTGTTGGCGACCAGGCGCTCCACCTCGTCCATGTCGGGCCCGCATTCGGTCATGGCAACGGGGATCATCTCGATGCCGAAAGCCTCCGTCACGCCGAAGTGGCGATCGTAGCCGGGGCAGGGGCAAAGCCATTTCACCTTCGGAAGGCTCGACCACGGCGCATGTCCGCAGGTGCCGAAGACCCAGCAGCGCATCAGGGTGTCGTACATGATGTTCAAGCTGGAGCTGCCGAAGACCACAACGTTGGCGGCCTCGTCGTCAAGCATAACGGCCATCAGGCGTTTTGCCTCGGCGATGCCGTCGAGCACGCCGTAGTTGCGACAGTCGGTGCCCTCCTCGGACAGGCAATCGGCGGCCTCTTTGAGGTTCGAAAGCATCGGCATGCTTAGGTCCAGCTGAGCTGCGGAAGGCTTGCCGCGCGCCATGTTCAGCGCCAGGCCCTTTCCTACGAAAGCGTCATACTGGGCTTGCAGCGCTTTCATTTCAGCTTCGAGCTGGGGTTTCGATAGGTTCGCGTATGCTGGCATGTGAGCAGCCTCCTCGCCGATCCGCTTGCGTTAACATGTCGGGAAATCCATACCCGACTCCAGCGAAGTAAAGTATAATCCCCTCAATCACTGCAAGCTTTCGAGTAGCCCTCACCTGCGTTCGTTCTCCGCATTTTTCCCCATGCGAGCGGCATCGTCGCCTCTGGCGTGCGTGAGGTGCCCCCCAAAGCGCTTTAAAGGAGATCTCTATGTTGACCAACGACCTTCTCGTCATCTTCGCGATGGCGATCTACTTCGTCGTCGTGCTCGCCGTGGGCTTTTCCTACGCGAAACGCTCGAACTCGTCCACTGACGAGTACTTCATCGGCGGGCGCAAGGTCGGCCCCTGGTTCACGGCGCTTTCTGCCGAGGCGTCCGACATGTCGGGCTATCTGTTGATGGGAATCCCGGGCCTTGCCTATTTCTATGGCGCATCCGAGGCGATGTGGACCTGCATAGGTCTCGCCATCGGCACCTACCTTAACTGGTTGTTCGTGGCGAAACGCTTGCGCAAGTATTCCGAGGTCACGGACTCCATCACGCTCCCGGCGTTTTTCTCCGACCGCTTCCATGATTCGAAGAACGTTCTGTCGACCATCGCCGCGCTTATCATCTTGCTGTTCTTCTGCGTCTACACGGGCAGCTGCTTCGTCACCTGCGGAAAGCTGTTCCATACTCTGTTCGGCATCGACTACGTGGCCATGATGATCTTCGGCGCCGTGGTGGTGTTCGCCTACACGCTCGTCGGCGGCTATCTTTCGGTGGTTGCAACTGACTTCATCCAGGGCTGCCTGATGTTCTTCGCGCTGGCCGTCGTGATGATCGGCTCGATCACCTCGGTGGGTGGCGTGGATGTTACGGTGCAGTTCCTGCAGAACATCCCCGGCTTCCTCAACGGCACCGCGCTCACCACACCGGTGCTTGATGCCGAAACGGGCCTTCAGCTTTCCGACGGCGATACGCCCCTGTTCGGCGAGGCGACCGACTTCGGCGTCCTCTCCATCATCTCCACGCTCGCCTGGGGTCTTGGTTACTTCGGCATGCCGCAGGTGCTCGTTCGCTTCTTAGGAATCCGTTCAGCCGAGGAGGTGCGCCAGTCGCGCATCATCGCGGTGGTGTGGGTGGTCATCTCCATGGTGTGCGCGCTCAGCATCGGTTTCGTGGGCCGCGCCATGCTTCCCACCTATTTCGGCACCAATGCGGCTGCGGAAAACATCTTCATCGTCATCGCCCAGATGATCCTTCCCGCCTTCATGTGCGGCGTGGTCGTCTCGGGCATCCTGGCCGCTTCCATGTCTTCGGCCTCCTCGTATCTGCTCATCACCGGCTCTTCGGTTGCCGAGAACATTTTCCGCGGCGTCTTCAAGCGCAACGCCACCGATCGCGAGGTCATGCTCGTTTCCCGTGTCACGCTCGCGGTGGTTCTCGTTATCGGCATTCTTATCGCCATCGACGAGAACTCGGTCATCTTCCGAGTCGTGTCTTACGCCTGGGCGGGGCTTGGCGCCTCGTTCGGACCGCTGATGCTGTGCAGCCTCTATTGGCGCCGCACGAACAAGCAGGGTGCGTTTGCCGGCATGGTCGGCGGAGCGCTCACCGTGGTGGTGTGGCACAATTTCATCAAGCCGTTAGGGGGCATCTTCGGCATTTACGAGCTGCTGCCGGCCTTCATCGTCAGCCTGCTGTGCATCTTCGTGGTGTCGAAGCTCACGGCTGAGCCGAGCGAGGAGATCTACCACGAGTTCGATCACTATATGGAAGTGGACATGGCGGGCATTCCGTCGAAGGCGCATGACGGCGAAGGGGCCTAGTAAGCCGCGGCGGCTGCGACGCCTTTGCGTACTCCTGCCGTCTTCGAACGTTTGACGAGCTGCCTTCTCTCGCACCGATTCGAGGGCGCCAGAAGCCGTCTTCATATGTCATTAACGTTCGAACTGGGGTTATGAACGCCATCACACAAGCGTTTAGCGCCATCGGCCCCAGCATGCTATCATTGAAAAAGCTATTGCCCATACGTACAACGTGCTCAATCTAGGAGGTTCTTGGATGAGCGAGCATACAATCGAACTCAGCAGGCGATCGTTCATCGGCGGCGCTGCGGCCCTTGGAGCCACGTCGCTCGTCATTCCGCAATTCGCCTTCGCGGAAACCGCGGCGGAGAAGCAGGCCGAAGCCGACTCCGTTCGCAATCAGCTCGTCGGCTTGCAGGCCGACCTCGAAGCTGCAGGTGAGAATTATTACGCTGCCCTCGACGACCAGGAAAGCGCTCAGCGCGCCATGGAGCAGGAGCAGGCGAAGATCGACGATGCTTCCAGCCAAATCAGCGACCTGCAGGGGCGTCTCAGCACGCGTGCGCGCAGCATGTATCGCTCAGGTTCCTCAACCTTCATCGACTTTTTGCTCGGTGCCACGTCGTTCGCTGAATTCACGCAGAACTGGACGCTTCTGAATCAGATGAACGCCAACGACGCGGATCTGGTGGGGGAGACGAAGACCGCCCGCGAGGAGCTGCAGGCTGCCAAGGACGAATACGCCCGCCAGGAAAAAATCGCGTCGGACAAAGCCGCCGAAGCGAAGAAGATTCACGAAGAGGTTCAGGTGAAGGTTGCCAACGCAACCGAGCTGGTCAACTCCCTTGACGCCGAGGCGCAGGAGCTTTTGCAGCAGGAGCAGGCAGCGGCAGCTGCGGCGGCCGCGGCAAAGGCGCAGGCTGAGGCGGAAGCTGCTGCGGCAGCTGAAGCGGCGGCTGCGGCCAGCAACAATGCATCCTCGAATTCCTCGAGCTACGATTCGGGTTCCAGCAGCTACGATAGCGGCTCAAGCTCTTCGAGCAGCTCGGGTGGCTCGAGCGTCGTCTATTCCGGCGGTGGTTCGGCGGGCGATAACAGCGCGGCGTTCTCGTATGCGATGACGCGTATCGGTTGCCCCTACGTGTGGGGTGCGGAAGGCCCCGATTCCTTCGACTGCTCCGGTTTGGTCACGTGGGCATACCGTCAGATCGGCATTTCCCTGCCGCACCAGAGCGAGTCTCAGATGGCATGCGCCACGAATGTCGTTTCCGTCAGCGAGGCGCGTCCTGGCGACGTCCTGTGGCGTTACGGTCACGTTGGCATTGCTGGCAGCTACGGTGGATCCTATTACGTGCACGCACCAACTTTCGGTGCTTATGTTCGCGACACCGACAGCCTGTCGTGGTCGGGCTTTACCAACGCGCTGCAGTTCTAATCTGCTTGCGCTTGCTGTTTTCACGGGGAGAGCTTCGGCTCTCCCTTTTTTGTTTTGACCCAAATTATGCCTGGTAGATATAGGGTTTTGAGCTGTAATCGCTCTACGCGGAACGCACTATCTATGCCAGCTTGTGGAGAAATTGAAAACAGGTGTTGCCCTGGAGATGATGTTCCCGTAATATACATCCTCGCTTGCGGGGCGTTAAAGCGCCAGCAAGTGGGTCATCAGCTGGAAGCAGTTCAGTAACCGGCTCACAACCCCAGGTCACGGAACTAGATTTGCGAAAGAACCGTGTAGATACACCCGGGGGCGTGGAAAGGGTTTGACACCGTTCAAAGCCTAGCGTATGATTCCACTGCTCGCGCGTTCGGGTTCTTCCGATCCGCAAGCAGGCAGCTTGATAAATGCACATGAATTAAGCAGCGAAACATGGGCGTGTGCCCGAGTGGTTAAAGGGGACGGGCTGTAAACCCGTTGACTCTGTCTACCTAGGTTCGAATCCTAGCGCGCCCACCATCTTTCGCCTGTGTAGCTCAGTCGGTAGAGCACTTCCTTGGTAAGGAAGAGGTCGTCGGTTCAAGTCCGATCGCAGGCTCCAGCTTTTATGGCGGTGTAGCTCAGTTGGTCAGAGCACACGGTTCATACCCGTGGCGTCACTGGTTCAAATCCAGTCACCGCTACCATAAACATTTTTGAGCGTCCGCAATGCGGGCGCTTTATTTTAGTATCGTTTCGCGAAAGCGATCCTTATAAGGAGGATGAAACATGGCTAAGGAGAAGTTCGAGCGTACCAAGCCGCATGTTAACATCGGTACGATTGGCCACGTTGACCACGGCAAGACCACGCTGACGGCTGCCATCTCCAAGACGCTGTCCAGCAACGACGGCTCTCATGGCACCGCAAGCGCTGACTTCACCGCCTTCGAGGACATCGACAAGGCTCCCGAAGAGCGCGAGCGCGGCATTACGATCTCGATCGCTCACATCGAGTATCAGACCGACAAGCGTCACTACGCTCACGTTGACTGCCCCGGTCACGCTGACTACGTTAAGAACATGATCACCGGTGCTGCCCAGATGGACGGCGCTATCCTGGTTATCGCTGCTACCGACGGTCCTATGGCTCAGACCCGCGAGCACATCCTGCTCGCCCGTCAGGTCGGCGTTCCTTACATCGTGGTCTTCCTGAACAAGTGCGACATGGTCGACGACGAGGAGCTCATCGAGCTCGTCGAGATGGAGACCCGCGAGCTGCTCAGCGAGTACGAGTTCCCCGGAGACGATCTGCCGATCATCAAGGGTTCTGCTCTGAAGGCTCTCGAGGGCGACGCCAAGTGGCAGGAAAAGATCTGGGAGCTCATGGATGCTGTTGATGACTACATCCCGACCCCGGAGCGCGACGTTGACAAGCCGTTCCTGATGGCTGTTGAGGACACCATGACCATCACCGGCCGTGGCACCGTTGCTACCGGCCGTGTTGAGCGTGGCGTTCTGCATGTGAACGACCCGCTGGAGATCGTCGGTATCAAGGATACGCAGACGACCACCTGCACCGGCATCGAAATGTTCCGCAAGCTGCTCGACGAGGCTCAGGCTGGCGACAACATCGGCTGCCTGCTCCGTGGCATCAAGCGCGAGGACATCGAGCGTGGCCAGGTTCTCTGCAAGCCCGGCAGCGTGACTCCGCACTCTGACTTCGAGGGTCAGGTTTACATTCTGACGAAGGATGAGGGTGGCCGTCATACGCCGTTCTTCGATGGTTATCGTCCGCAGTTCTATTTCCGCACCACCGACATCACCGGTGTTGCTCACCTGCCCGAGGGCACTGAGATGGTCATGCCTGGCGACAACGTCACCATCACTGCTCAGCTGATTCACCCGGTCGCTATGGAAGAGGGCCTGCGTTTCGCTATCCGCGAGGGTGGCCGTACCGTTGGTTCTGGTCGAGTGACCAAGATCATCAAGTAGTTTAAGCTGCATCATCTAGTGGGGCCCGTCGAGGTCGACGGGCCCCCTTTATGAGGTTTCATGTGTATGTGTTCAAGCTTGTTTGAAGACGGCTTATAAGGAGAGTTCATGCGCACGATGGTGACCTTGGCGTGTACGGAGTGCAAGCGCCGTAACTACACGACCAAGAAGAACAAGCAGAACAACCCTGACCGTATCGAGCTGAAGAAGTACTGCAAGTGGTGCCAGAAGCACACGGTGCACAAGGAAACTCGATAGGTTTCAGAGGTTAGCACGGGCATAGGCCAGTAGCTCCAATTGGTAGAGCGGCGGTCTCCAAAACCGCATGTTGGGGGTTCGAGTCCCTCCTGGCCTGCCAGCTCGTATAGCGAGCAGCTTGTAATCAGGTTGCTAATGGAGCAGCTTGGTACCAGGCTGCTTGTTTGGCGTTAAGAGGAAATCGATCCTGAAGGATTTAGATGGCTAAGAAATCAAAAACTCAGCGTGCAAAGGCATCTGCTGCACGTCAAGCTCGCAAAGAGGCTCGCGAAGCTGAAGCTCTGGCTGCAGAGCAGAACGACGGAGTTGTTGAATCTGCCGCTGAGGCACCGAAGAAGAAATTGTTCGGCAAGGCATCGAATGCTGAGGGGTCGACTAAGGACGGCAAGCAGGCTAAGTCTGTAGAGAA
>CAVHFC010000037.1:11182-19183 GCA_963635025.1 Eubacterium sp. CAG:786 | reverse complement strand
GCTGCGCTACATGTTCCGCGGCAACACCATCTCCGACGCCGCGCTCATCGTGGGCAGCCTGGATCCGTGCTACTCGTGCACCGAGCGCGTGACCGTGGTGGACGTGAACAAGCGGACGCAGAAGACGCTTACCAAGACGCAGTTGGAGAACTACTGCGCCAATCGCCGTCATTCTCCGTTGAAAGAGTAGGAGGTGCGCGATGTTCAAGACCATCAAGGAGATACTTCGCACCGGTAATGCGACGGTTGCGTATCCGTCGGCCCCGCTGCACCAGTACGACGGGTATCGCGGCAAGCCTGAACATGATGCAAAAGAGTGCATCGCGTGCGCGGCCTGCGCGAACGTCTGCCCGCCGAACGCCATCCAGATGTCCATCGACGCGGTGGGGGGAACCACCACCTGGTCGATCAACTTCGGGCGCTGCATCTTCTGCGGAAGGTGCGAAGAGGTGTGCCCGACGAAGGCCATCGTGCTTTCCAAGGATTTCGAGCTGGCCGTCATGAACAAGGACGATCTCGAGGAAACGGCAACGTACAAGCTTGAGGCCTGCGAGCGCTGCGGCACGTATTACGCCACCGCCAAGCAGGTCGCCTACGCTACGGCCATCCTGCAGCAGGGCGCGCCCGACGCCGAAACAGCTAAGGCGCTCGAGGTAGCGCATATCTGCCCGGCGTGCCGGCGCAAGGCCGACGCGTATCGCGCCAAGCGCGCAGACGAGCTTTCCGGCGCGCAGCGCAAGAAGAAGATGGAGGCCAAAGATGATAATCGATAGGCAATACCCTGAGGCGCTCCAATATCAACCTGACGTGCGCAAACTTGACGAAAGCGTGCAGAAGGCCAAGGCGGCGCTGCTCAACGACATCAAGCGATCGGTGTACATCTACCGCGTCGACTGCGGCGGCTGCAACGGCTGCGAGATCGAGATCTTCGCCACCATCACGCCGGTGTTCGACGCCGAACGTTTCGGCATCAAGAACACGCCGAGCCCGCGCCACGCCGACATCCTGGTGTACACGGGCGCCATGACGCGCGCCATGCGCATGCCCGCGCTGCGCGCCTTCGACGGTGCTCCCGACCCGAAGCTCGTGGTCAGTTACGGCGCCTGCGGCTGCACCGGAGGCGTGTTCCACGACAATTACTGCACGTGGGGCGGCACGGACAAGATCATCCCCGTCGACGTGTACATCCCGGGATGCCCGCCAACGCCGGCGCAGACCATTTACGGATTCGCCATGACGCTGGGCCTTTTGGGGCAGAAGCTCAAGCACAAGGAAGAGTTCGAGAAGCCCGGCGAGCAGGCCACCTTGCGTTTCCCCGACATTCCGTACAAGGTGCGCACGACGCTGGAGAAGGAAGCGCGTCTGTACTCCGGTTACCTGCAGGGCGGCAATCTGGCCGACGAGTTCCTGGCAACGCTCGAGAAAAACCCGGGCAACGTCATGGGGTCGGTCAGCTCGCTTATCGCCAGTCAGACCGATCCGCGTCGCGCCGAGGTGTATACCCATTTGGGCGAGGTGCTCAACAGCATGACCATCGCCGACGATGCCAACGAGAAGCTGCTCAAAGAGGCGCTGCAGAAGGTGGTCGTCGCCAACGGCGGCGATGTGGCGGCGTCCATTTTCGCGAAGGCGCTCGATAGCGATGGACGGTAACGCGCGCGAATATGCACCCGACGCGCCCGCAAGCGCCGTCGATGCGCTGGCAGCCGGCCCCGAGGTCGTGTTCTACCAGCTGACGAAGAAGTTCGTCGACACGGAGGAATCGGTGCCCGACGATGCGCAGGATGTGCTGTACTACACCCTGGCCGTCGGGCACCACACCGGCGTCATCGACTGCTTCGAGGAGCGTTTCCGCTGCTCGCTTTCCGCATACGAGCGGCTGGTGGATGCGTTTCCCGAAGGCGATGCGCGCTACAAGCTCGAAGGCGTGCTGCGCCACGGGGAAATCCAGATCGACAAGATGCACCTCGCGGTCATGGTTCCCGCCCTCGCCGCCATGCGCGAGGGGCAGGCGGTGCGCTCGCTGGATGACGAGGCGCGCACGGCGCTCGATTCGCTGGCCGATGCGGTCGACGTGCTCGCGCGCGAGGGCGCGGCGTACATAATGGGAAGGATTCGAAGGCCATGAGCGGTAAAGCGGTGTTGACGGTGGGGGCGGTGCTGCGCGGCGACGATGCGGCCGGCCCGATGCTGTCCAAGATGCTCGAAACCGACCCGGTCGCGGGCTGGACGAACATCGACGGCGGGCAGATGCCCGAAGATCAGCTGGCGGTCGTGCGCCGGATGAACCCCGATACGCTGCTGCTCGTCGACGCCGCCGACATGGGTGCCGATCCGGGCACCATCGCGGTGCTCGACGAGCACGACGTTGCCGTTAACATGCTATTTACTACCCATTCACTCCCAATTGCGTTTTTGCTCAAAGAGCTCAAAAGCTGCTGTGGTAGGGTCGTCTTTCTTGGCATTCAGCCAGGTCAATTGGAATTCATGGCACCGCTCACTCCTGCGGTGCACGATGCCGTGGAAAAAATTTACGGGATGCTTTCGACGGGAAGCGACTTCGCCGAGGGCATCTCAAGCGAAGGCGGGTGCGTGGGGTAGCGCAGCCGCCGCATCAAGGAAAGGAAGGTGGATCGACATGGAAACGAGAGATCCTGTCGTCCTTGATCCCGGCAACATTTCGGCGCTGAAACCTGATGCGCTTTCTCCGGCCGAAACCGAGGCGAAAACCGAAGGCATCGGTGTGACGAAAGCGGGCATGGCCGCGGGCAAGTGCTTCGTGTCCGCCATGCTCGCCGGCGCGTTCATCGCGTTCGGCGGCATGTACTTCTGCGTGTTTCTGGGGGATTCGACCATGCCGTTCGCGGCGCAGCGCATGGTTGGCGGCATCTGCTTCTGCCTCGGCCTTGAGCTGGTGCTGTGCTGCGGCGCCGAGCTGTTCACGGGCAACTCGCTCATGTGCTGCGCGAAGGCTTCCGGCAAAATCGATTGGGGCGGCCTGGTGAAGAACTGGGTGATCGTCTGGATCGGCAACTTCGTGGGCGCGCTCGTGGCCGTGGCCATCATCTATCTGGCCAAGGTGTACGCTATGAACGGCGGCGGCGTGGGCGAGGCCATGGTGTCGGTCGCCGTGAGCAAGGTGACGCCCGATTGGGTCACGCTGTTCTTCAAGGGTATCATGTGCAACATCTTCGTGTGCCTGGCCGTGTGGGTCGGGTTCGCTTCCCGCACCGTCACCGACAAGGTGATCGGCATCATCCTGCCCATCTCCGCCTTCGTCGCCTGCGGCTTCGAGCACTGCGTTGCGAACATGTTCTTCCTGCCCACGGGTTTTCTGCTGAACACCATGGGTTTCGGGGCCGAAGGGGCCATAACCATCGGCGGCATCCTGTTCAACTTAAGCGCGGCGACGCTCGGCAACATCGTCGGCGGCGTGCTGGTCGGCATGGCATACTGGTTCATCTACGCGAAGCGCCAGGCGAAGTAGGCCCGCGTGGACGGTTTCGGCGATGTGCGCTTCGTGGTGACGTTCCCGAACACGACGGCGGCCATGGCCTTCGCTTCCGCGTGCGAAGGTGAGGGCGTTGCCGGTCGGCTCATTCCCATCCCGCAGTCGCTGCATGCAGGCTGCGGGCAGGCATGGTCGGCCCCGCTGACAGCGCGCGTGAAGCTGCAGGCCCTAATGGCACGGCCCGACATCGACTACAACGAATGCACCATCATGGAGTTCTAGACTGCAAAGGAAGCCCCTGGAGTGCAGGTTCGCCCGAACCTCACGCACCGGGGGCTTTTCGTTTGGCGAAAACGCAGCAACCGAGTTGGCGATGCAGGAAGCGCGCGACATTATGGCTGGCAAGGTGAAGGCTGAATCCTGCGACAACGCGAGCGAACTGTTTGCCGCGCTCGATAAGCAGCCGCTCATGGATGTTGGGGCGCGTGTCTGAAAGGAAACTGCGCCCCGCTTGGGTGTTTTGCGGGCTTTACAGCAGGGTAGTGCCCACCGATAAGTACATGGCGTAGAACGATAGGCGAACAAGGAAGGTGCCCGCGGCAACTTCGATGAGCGCGCGTATGGCGACTGCGTTGGTCGCCCCCTTGGCGAAGCTGCGCGAAAGTTCGACGGCGGCAATGGCGATAAGCGCCAAGCCGACCGCCGCGAACGGGGCAACCGTCCAGGCGAGCTCCGAGCCGCTGGCCACAGCAGTGGCCGTTTTGCCCAGCTCAATCAGCTGCGCGACCTCAGCCGCAATGGCCAGCACGGAACCCGCAATCGCTGCGATGCTCAGCACCTTGCCGGCGGCTTTGGCTTCTGCGTCGGCCCCAGCGAGCGCCAGGGCACCAAACGCGCAGCCGCCGACCAGCGCATAGCCCACAACCTCAAGGGGCAGCATCGCCGAATTCCACGACGACACCGTGGGTATCATGTACGCGAAACCCACGAACGCGCAAAACGCTACAGCCAGCACGGCAACCACCGCGCCCAACGGTTTGCGCGCCTTGGCGAGCTTGCCTTTGAAAGCAAGCACCACATACACCAGCGCAGCCACCATGAATACGCCGCCCACGACGATTTCGTTCGTCAGCGGCGAGCGACCGATGCCTGCAATGGCACCTACGGCCGCAAGCGGATTCGCCAAGTGGAGCATGGAAGCTGCGAAGCCAATCAATGCCACAAGGTACGGAACAAGCGACATCCTATCGATGCGTCGCGCATGGCCATCGACGTATTCCGTGGAAAACGCGGCCAGTGCGAACGCGATGAAACCCGCGGCGCCGAGGGGAGCCAGGGTCGTGAACACTGCCAAAGGCAGCTCGGCGAGGGCGGCCTGCATGCTACATCACCTCCGGAACGTTCACCACGTGCCCCTCGGCATCGTCGCATGGACGAGCGTTGGCGGCGTGGTTGATATAGAAATTCGGGCTTGTGTACGTGTTCTCGGGAAGCGGAGCCACATCGGCGCAGCCGCCTTTCTTCGACATCTCCTCAACCGGGCCGAAGAAGAGCGCGCGCTGAGGGCAGGCCTCAACGCAGATGGGCGACTTGCCTTCGGCCACGCGGGCCATGCAGCCGTCGCACTTCACCGAATGGCCAGCCTCGCGGTCGACTTTCGGTGCGTTGTACGGGCAGGCCATATGGCAATATCCGCAGCCGATGCACCGGTCGGTGTCCACCGACACCAAGCCGGTTTCGGCGTCTTTGTGCATGGCGCCCGTCGGACACACCTTCGTGCACGTCGGGTTGTCGCAGTGATTGCACGACATGGACACGTAATAGGCGAACACGTTGGCCACCGGACATCCGGCTTCGTCTTCGCTCCAGCTGCCGCCTGCGTACTCGTAGATCTTGCGATACGCGAATTCGGTCGACAGGTCGTAGTAATCTTTGCAAGCCATCTCGCAGGTTTTGCAACCCGTGCAGCGCTTGCCATCCAAATAGAAAGCGTATTGCGTCATCGGATTCGCCCCCTTATGCCTTCTTCACTTCAACGAGAATGGTGTGCGACGGGTTCGCTTTCGCCAACGGCGAAGGATGCCCGCTCGTCAGCGTATTGATGCATCCGCCCATGTCGACGCCGTTTTTATCGAGTTCGACCCAGGCGCCCTGATCAAGCGCCACACATCCGGGAATGATGCGCTGCGTCAGGTGTGCTTGCACCTTCAGGGTTCCCTGGCCGTTTCGCACGAAGATGTCGTCGCCGTCCTTGAGGTTGCGCACGCTGGCATCGGTGGGATTGATCCACAACTGACGCTGGCGGTTGGCCTGTTTCAGCACCTCGACCTGCGTATACGATGAATGGACATGACCCTTGAAGTGGTAGCCGATCATCTGCAGCGGAGTTTCCTCGGTCGCATCGAGGTAGCCGCCGTTTTCGGGTGCATACACCGGAAGCGGGTTGATGATGTCCTTCTCGTCGAGTTCCCAGCTGTCGGCGATTTCCGCCAGCTGCTCCGAATAGATTTCGATTTTGCCCGATGGGGTCTTCAGCGGGTTTTTCACCGGATCGTCGCGAAAATCCTTGAACGCGATGTGGCCGTCTGCGAAATCAGGATCCTTGCGACGGATGACGCCCTGCGCTACGGCTTGCTCGAACGGCGGGTAGTAGTCGTGCTTCTCGCGAAGCTTGTTGTACATATATTCTAGCCATTCCTGCTCGTCGCGGTTCTCGGTGAATTCGTCTTTGCATCCCAGCTTGTCGGCGATGAGCGTCAGCGCTTGATACAGCGTTTTGCGCTCGTATTTCGGGTCGGTGGCCGCCTGGCCGACGATCGCGTAGCCCATGTTTCCGCCGTACTCATCCACGAAGAACGTCGGCTGCTCTTGCGGCATGGCATCGGGAAGCACGATGTCGGAATACTTGGCGGAGTCGGTCATGAGCACATCCCACGTCACGATAAGCTCGCACTTTGAGTCGTCGGAGAGGACCTCGTGCGCGTGCTCGATCTCGCCATGCTGGTTCGTCAGGCAGTTGCCGGCATAGTTCCAGATCATCTTGATGGGCGTATTGAGCTTGTCGACCTTCTGGACACCCGCGTTCAGGGCCGTCATCTTCTCGCCATGATCGACCGCGTCAAGCCAGCTAAACGCGGAAATCGACGCTTTCACGGGGTTGTCGGGCATGGGGACGCTGATGGAGTCGGCCTCGAAATCGGCGATCTCGCTGCCCGTGTTGCCGCCGGCGATGCCCACATTGCCGGTAAGGATGTTCATCATGCATACCGCGCGCGCCGCCTGCTCTCCGTTGGCGTGGCGCTGCATGCCCTTGCCCTGATACACCGCGCACGGCTTGGTCGTGGCTATTTCGCGAGCAAGGTCTTCGATGGTCTTCACCGGCACACGCGTGATCTCGCTTGCCCACTGCGGGGTCTTTGGAGTGCTGTCGGCGCCGTTGCCCAGAATGTAGTCCTTGTAGGACTTGTTTTGGCCCTTGGCGGACTCCGGCATCGTCTTTTCGTCATAGCCGATGCAATACGTATCGAGGAAATCGTGGTCAACGAGGTCTTCGGTGATCATCACGTAGGCCATGGCGTCGATCATCGCGGCATCGGTGCCGGGGCGGATGGGAATCCACTGATCGGCACGCGTGGCGGCCTGGTCGCTGTAGCGCGGGTCGACGACGATGAGTTTCGCGTCGCCGCGCTCAAGCGCCTGCGTCAGGTGATAGCCCGCGCCGCCTCCGCTCATCTTGTTCTCCACGGCGTTTTCGCCGAATTGCACGACAAGCTTGGAGTTCTTGATGTCGGAATTCGCGTTGCCGTCCTTTTTGCCGTAGATAAACGGAAGCGCGCGCGAGATTTGAGCCGAGCTGTACGAGTTGTAGCGGTTCAGGTAGCCGCCGTTCATGCAGAGCAAACGCTTCAGGAAACCATTGATGTTCTGCGCGTTCACGCCCGTCGAATACGCAGGGTAGATCGATTCGGGACCGTATGCATCCAGGATGCGCCGGTAGTTCTCGGCAATGATGCTGGCGGCCTCGTCCCAGCTGATTCGCTCGAACTCGCCCGAACCGCGCTTGCCCACGCGCTTCAACGGGTATTTCAGGCGGTTTTCGTCGTTGATCCAGCGGCGGATCGAGCGACCGCGCTGGCATGCGCGAATCTGATGGTTCCCGTACTCGTCGTCGCCCGCATCGTCGGTTTCGACGCGGTAGACCTCATCGTCTTTCACATGAAGGCGCAAGGCGCAGCGGCCCTCGCAATTCACGTGGCACGCCGACCACACGCACTTGTCTTCTTCGGTCTCGTTTTCGTCGGCATGCGCCGCGAACCCTTCAGCGTTCGCGGCAACCGTGCCGCCCGCCGCCAATGCGGCCATAGCTCCTGTTGCCTTCATGAAAGTCCTTCGACTTACGTTCGCGCCCGGCATAGCCTGGGCGCTTTCGTCTTGCCTCGACATGTGTTCCCCCTTCGGTGTCTCGGACTTCGTGTTTCGACGTTGCAAAAGGTAGTCCGATACAGCGAAAACGATGTCACATAAAGCATGTGAATTTGTTGTCACATGCG
>CAVHFC010000037.1:0-10467 GCA_963635025.1 Eubacterium sp. CAG:786 | reverse complement strand
GCGCTGAATACCTCGTTGGAAAGCGGGCTGCGCCCCACGCCCATGAACACGTACAGCGCGTTGCCGGGGTTTCCCAAATGAGTAGCCGACGCCACCAAGCCAACCATCGTGGTGACAAGCGGCACGCACAAAAGCACGTTCATCCGCGCGCGGCATTGCTCGTCTGCCTGCGCGAAGGCCAGCACGCCCGCCACTATGGCGATGGCGACGGCACCTGAAGGCGCGAGCGATGTGAACAGCACCAACGTTATTTCGGAAAGAGCATTTTCGAAACCCACGACATACCTACCTATATGGCGATCGACCCTTCTGCTTGCCCTTTTCTGAAGGTCAGCAGCCCTCCCTCTTATGCCATCTTGATGCGCGCTCGTCAAGAAATGTGCAGGTATAATTGCGGGCATGGCAAGGAAAACGGGCATATGCAACCTCATCATGCCGAACACGGCATCGCTTGGCTTCGCGCTGCTCTTGGCGGTCAATGCCACCGGCACATGGGGTGGCGTGTTCCCGTTTTTGCCGCTTGGCTTTCAAACCGCCGAGCTCATCACGAGCTTCTTCCTGGCCCAGTCGCTCTCGCTTACTGCAAGCTTCGCGCTCGCCGCAGCAAGCGTGTATTTTCGGCCCGCGATGACCCAGCGCCTCTTCATGGGCTTTTCCGCCGTGCCGTATTTCCTCGGCTGGGCGTGCTTGGTGGCGGCAATGTATGTGCATGGCAGCGAAATGCCGCTCGCCATCGTCGGCGGCATTCTGCTTGGCGTGGGATCGGCCGGATTTTTCGTGCAGTGGCAACGCTGCTTCGCCGGGTCGGACAGCGAATCGGGCACGCGCGACCTCATCGTGGGCACAGGGCTTGCGGCGCTGCTGTATTTCTCGCTGTACGCCATTCCCCGTTCGGTGACCGCGTATCTTATTCCCACCGTGTTCCTGCCGCTGTTCGCGCTTGCTGCGGTGCTGGAAACGCGTCGTATCGACTTGAAGCAATCCATGTTCGAAGACGTGCCGCGCGAAAACCCCTCCGTCTATCGCGCCACGCTGCGCGACTACCTGCAAAGCGCGCTGTGCGTGGGCGCTATCGGCTTTTGCGCCGGCATCGTGCGATCGATCGCCATGGACGAGCCCGCCACCGGCACCATGCTGAACGCACTTTCGATGGGCGCCTCGCTCGTCGCCGCCATCGCGCTGCTGGTGGTGTGGCGCAAAAAAGACATTCAGCTGAACGTGGTCAGCATCTATCGCGTTGCGTTTCCCTTCGTGATCACCGCATTCGCCGCCATGCCGTTTTTGCCGCGCGGCTACGAGCATGCCCTGGCATCGGCCCTTTACGCTGCCTACAGCGTGGCCATTTTGCTGATGATGGTGCAATGCGCGCAGGCTTCGCGAGACCGCGGCGTGAACCCTATTTTCATCTACGGCTTTTTCGCCGGCTTGGTGTATGCCCTGCACAACGTCGGGTTTATAGCGGGCACGTTCGCCGGCAGCATTCGCGGCGTCGGCATCGACCCGCTTGCGGTCACCGCCATCGCCGCGATTTATCTGCTGGCCATGCTGCATTTCGCAAGCCACGGGGGCCTTCGGCACGCCGCAAAGCAGACGCGTGTGCCCGCTTCGACCATCGAACTTCTCGCCATCAATCCGCCTTCTCGCGCGGACCGCGACGCCACCGCCGAGTCCGAAACGCCCGCCTCACCGAGTGTGGTCGCGCCGCGCCGCGCTGCCCGACGCCAAAGCGAAGGCGACTATCGCGATTTGCTCTCCAAGCGCGTGCAGGTGGTGCGCAACCGCTATCGGCTTTCCGCGCGCGAGGCCGAGGTGGCCGAACTCGTCGCGCGCGGCAACACGGTGGCGCGTATTGCCGAAGAGCTCGTGGTTTCCGAGAACACTATCCGCACCCACATGCGTCGCCTGTATGCCAAGCTCGATATCCACAAAAAGCAGGAACTGCTTGATTTGCTGGAAAGCGTGAAGGCAAGCGAGATTCGCGAACTATGATTTGAGAACGTGCCGAGGGCCGTGGGACAAAATTGCTGGTAAAGTGGAGGAAGATGCTCGTTTGTGCTATCGATGGCGGCCAGCTGATTTTGACTGCTTCAAGAACAGGAACGCATTCTGATTCGCTTCGAGAATAAGTGAAGCATGCGGTAGAGAGAGGAAGGGTTCTTCATGGAAGAGAGAGCGGTTCGGCGCAACGTGGCCGGCTTCTTGGCCGTGCTCTGCGCTTTTGCGCTTGCGGCGGCGTTTTACGTTGCGGTGCATCCGACGGCTGCGCTCGCCGAGGAGACCGGGGTCGCCCACTCGGTCGACTCCAATGGCGCGCGCCACTACTACAGCACCATCGACGAGGCTAAGCAGGCGGGCTACAGTGGCGCCGTCATTGTCATGGATGCCGATTGGGACTTAGGTTCGGGCAGTCTTGACATCAACGACAGCCAGTCCATCACTATCCAGACGGCCGGCCATAAGATCACCAGCTCGAACGGGGACGCCACGATCTACGTGAACGAGCATGCGTCCGTCACGATAACCTCGAATGCAGACGCCACGCCTCACTCGTACAACGGTTACGCCAAGAAGGGTAGCTACCTGATCGGCACGGACAAAAAGGAATACTTGAAGAAAAACGATTGGGAATGGCGCGACCTCACTGTCACCACCTCGGGCCTGGTCACCAACACGAATAGGAGCTTCGAAGGCGGCGCGGGGGTGCGTCTGGAAAAGGGCGCCAAGGTCACGCTTGAGAACGTTGCGGTCGCGGGATGCGGCAATAGCGGCATTTACATGAAGGACGACGCAACTGCCAGCCTGGCCAACGCCACGGTTTGTCACAACAACTTTGGCGGAGGGGTGCACATGGGAGACGGCTGCGCCCTCAACCTGAATGCCTCGCACGTCGATGACAACTATCGCAGCGGCGGTGGCGGCGGAATCTATGCCGGTAGCGGTGCTCACATCTACCTCGAGAAGAGCTCCACGATAAGCGGCAACGGAGCTGTGTGGGGCGGCGGAGGCGTTTACTTCGACAGCTCCTTCTTCACTCTCAAGTCCTCCGACGCAACCGGCGTGATCTCGGGCAATGCAAGCTACGAGGATAACAAGGATTCCGCAAAGGCGGACAGGGACGGCGGCGGAGTCCACGTTGATGAATCGCACGGAAACAACGAGGGCCTGATCGAGGGGATTGCCATAAAGGGCAACTACGCGGGCCATGACGGAGGCGGCGTTATGCTCTATCAGCGCTGGACCACCGTGCGCAACTGCAGCATCACCGACAACGTCGCCGGTTTCGAAGGGGGCGGCGCCCGCGTCAGCGGCAGCAACAACGCCTTCGAGAACTGCACCGTGACCGGCAACATCTGCGACTACAAGAACAACGGCAAAGCGGGCGGCGGCATCGAGGTGGACAATGACTACGACGTCATCTTGCGCGGCACGTGCATTGTCAAGAACAACAAGCGCAACAGCGACGGCAGCGCCGACGACGTGTATCTCGATAGGGATTTGTTCATCCGCGCCTACATAAAGGGCAGTCTTTCGCAAGGTTCCAGCGTGGGCGTGCGCCCGGACGGCGATGACGATGTCCGCGTGGCGAAGAATTTCTCGCACGAGTCCAATGACTGCCTGTTTTCCAATTTGCTCGGCTGTCGCATTACCTACGGCACCGACGAGGGCGGCGATGCCTGGCAGCGCAACGGCATGAAGGAGTTCACGGCCACGCTTGATGGCAAGAACCCCACCAAATACATGCAAGGTAGTAAAGTTGCCCTGGTGGCCCCGCGCACAAAGGGCGACGACCTGGTCTTTTGGCACTGGGACCTCGACAAGACCACGGGGCTGTACCCGATAAGCGACTACATCAGCACCAGCGACGCCAGCAACAAGCTCTTCCTTGCGGGGGCGCCGCAGAGCGCCTTCAACAACACGCTCGGGTTCATGATGCCGCAAAACGACGTGGACGCGGTTCCCGTCTACACCACCCGTGCAAAGAAGATGGGAGTCAGCGTCAAGACGCCTGTCGCCGGTGAGGCCCTGCCCGCGAGCGCCGAGGTGTACCGCCTGGACGGCGCGGGTTTGCGCGGGCCCTTCTCCGCGAGCGTGACCTGGTACGAGGTCGGTTCGGACGGCGGCCAGGCCAGGGCCTCCGGTGTGGCCAAGGCGGGCACCGCCTACGTGGCCGAGATTTCGCTCAAGGCCAATGACAGGTACGGTCTTTACTTCAACCCGTCAATTTCCGCGCAGGACGTGACGCTCACGGTCGCATCCGGGTCCGCCCCGGCGGTGGAGGCCGCCTCGGTCGACTCGCAGGCCGGAAGGCTGACCGTCAAGACCGGTACGTTCGCGAAGACCGCCGGCGAGGCAGCCGACGTCAATGCCGGCAAGGTCAAGATCAAAGTCAAGAAGAAGCCGCTGCTCGATGGCGGGGAAGCGCAGACAGCGGCCCTTTCCGATGAGGATGGGCTCGCCGATGGCAACGACTCCGACGACGTTGCGGGCGACGAGTTCGAAGTCTCCTACACCTATAGCAGTGACTCCGACGAAGTGACGCTCACGGCTCCGGGCATCGAGGGCTACAACTTCTGCTACTGGGAAGGCATCGGGTCCGAACAAATAGACGACGACGCTTCCGTCAAGGTCCCCGTCTCGACGCTGGCCAGCATCAAGGAGCTTACCGCCTGCTACGCTCCCGTTGCGACCAGGGTCGTCGTCGATATCGACGTGCCCAAGGCCGGCGACACGCTTGCCGAGACGGCCGGGGATGTTAAGCTGGCCTGCCGCGATGACTCCCTCGAAAGCTTCGCCGAGGCCTTCGGCCTGGAGAAAGGCAACTTTGCGGTGACCTGGCTTCCCGAGTCCGAGGATGGCAAGGCCGACTACTCCACGACCTACACCGCGCTCATCGAGCTTGGTGCTGCCGAAGGCATCGAGAACATCGAGGATGCTTTGGCCGACGAACCGACGGTGACCTGCAACAACGGCATGGCGGCTACCTCCGCTGGCTTTGTTGTGATCGATGGCAAAATCTGCCTGGCTCTGTCCTTCCCGGCAACCGACGCGGTGAAGGTTGCGAGCGTCTCGCAGCCCGCCGACGTGGAGCTTACCTTCGAGCAGGCCGCAGGCTACGCCGCCGAGCAGGCAGCTCACCCCGACACGCTTTGCTGGCCGCTGCCCAAGACCGTCGCCGTGACGCTCAATAACGGCGAGGTCGTCGACGGCGACGTGACCTGGGAGATCCCCGCAGGATTCGACGCCGCCGCGACCGGCGCCCAGGAGCTGACCGCGAAGGGCACCGTGAGCATCGCCTCCGAGGGCGAGATCGACGCGAGCGGCGTCTCCCTCGACGTGTCGACGACCATCAAGGTCGCTGCCCCCGAGCAGGGCGGAAGCGGCATCCCCGCCGTCAACCCCGATACCGGCGGCAGCCAGCCCAGCAACGACAATACGGCAGCTAACGGCAACACGACTGGCAACGACACCAAAGCCAGCAACGGCAATGCGACCAGCAACAAGGCCAGTGCCGCATCGACCTCTGCTAAGACAGGCGATTCGCTCCCGATTGCCGCTGCGGCTGCCGCGGTTGCCATTGCAGCGATCGCGGCGGCGGTTGCCATTGCGGCGATCACCCGTCGTCGAGAGAGCTAGCAATTAAGGAACGCACCCGGAAAGCCAAGCGGCCAGCGAGAACCAACTCGCTGGCCGCTTTTCGTTCGCCTTGATGAATCTCGGTGGGCGATGAAGGGTCGGCAGCCCTTTCTCTCCGGCACCCCCCGTTGCCATCGTCGCAGCGGCCAAGGCTCGCATAGGCGCTCCGAAAACCGAGAAGCGCCTGCGGGCGGGTTTTCTTGCGCCTTGTGGGGAATTGGCTGCTCAAAGGAAACGCTCGATTAACCCGCTCGGGCCGATAATGCGCTACTATGGCCAGCAAGAAAGCATGTTGCGGAAAGAGAGAGGGGTTCCTCATGGAGAAGAGAGCGGTTCGGCGCAACGTCCCTGGCTTCCTGATTGCGCTCTGCGCCTTTGCGCTTGCGGCGACGTTTTGCGTCGCGGTGCATCCGGCAGCGGCGCTCGCAGAGGAGACCGGGGTCGCCCATACGGTCGATTCCAACGGCATGCGCCACTACTACGCCACCGTTAACGAGGCGAAAGAGGCCGGTTATAGCAACGGCACGGTCTACATGGACGCCGATTGGGACTTAGGCTCGGGTAGCCTCGACATCGCCGACAGCAAGTCCATCACCATCCAGACGGCCGGCCATAAGATCGTCAGCTCCAACAAGAACGCGACAATCTATGTGAACGAGCACGCCTCCGTCACGATCACCTCGTATGAAGGCGCCAAGGCGTTCTCGTACCGCGGCTACGCCAAGAATGACCCCTTTGCGATCGATGAGGAGGGTAGAAGGAACAACCTGAAGAAGGACACGTGGCGCTGGAGCGACCTCTACATCACCGCCTCGGGGTTCATCACCAACACGAATGAGGACGAGGGCAGCGGCATCCGTCTGGAAAAGGGTGCCAAGGTCTCGCTCGAGAACGTCACCGTTGCGGGATGCAGCGAGGGCGGCATCTATATGAAGGATGGCTCCACTGCCGACCTGGCCAATACCACGATATGCCACAACAAGGCCAATAACTACAACGGTGATTTCCTTCATGGCGGAGGGGTGCGGATGGGCGACAGCTGCAACCTCAACTTGAACGCTTCGCATATCGACGACAACTATGCTTGTAGTTGTGGCGGCGGGGTCTATGCTGGCAGCGGCGCGCATATCTACCTCGAGAACGGCTCCACGATAAACCGTAACGGAGCGAGAGGCGGAGGGGGAGGCGTCTACTTCAACAAGTCCTTCTTTACCCTCAAATCCTCCGACGCAACTGGCACGATCTCGGGCAACGCAAGCTATCAGGCCACCGCCGACAGCGATAAGAAATTGCGGGATGGCGGTGGCATCCACATTGATACGTCGTCTGGCAACAATGAGGGTCTGATCGAGGGCTTCACCATATCGGGCAACTACGCGGGCTATGACGGAGGCGGCGTCATCCTCAACCAGCGTTGGACCACCGTGCGCAACTGCGACATCACCGACAACATGTGCAATGTTGGAGGCGGCGGCGCCCGCGTTAACGGCGACAACGTCGCTTTCGAAGACTGTACCGTGACTGGTAATGTCTGCGACTGTGGCTTGGATTATATGGGGAACCACGATGCAGGCGGCGGCATCAAGGTAGATTACGACCACGACGTCATCCTGCGTGGCACGTGCGTCGTCAAGAACAACAAACGGAATAGCGACGGCAGGGCCGACGACGTGTACCTCGAAAGCTGGATCGGTCGCGCCTACATAAAGGGCAGCCTTTCGCAAGGCTCGAGCGTGGGCGTGCGCACGGACTACGACGGAGACCTTCGCGTGGCGAAGAAATTCTCGTGCTCGACCAAGGACGGCCTGTTTGCTGATATGAATGAGTACTACATCAGCTACGGCACCGATGAGGGCGGCGATGCCTGGCAGCGCAACACCATCAAGAAGTTCACGGTCACGCTCGACGGCCAGAACCCCACCAAATACATGCAGGGCCTCAAGGTTGCCCTAGTAGCTCCTCGTACCGTGGGCGACGACCTGGTCTTTTGGCATTGGGACCTCGATAAGACCACGGGGCTGTATCCGATAAGCGACTACTTCACCACCAAGGACCCCAGCAATTTGCTGATTTTCGATGGCGATCCGCAGAACCCCTTCATTAACACGTTCGGCTTCAAGATGCCGCAAAACGACGTGAACGTGTGCTCTGTCTATGCCGTCCGCGCGAAGAAAATGGGGGTCAGCGTCAAGGCTCCTGTTGCCGGTGAGGCCCTGCCTACGGGTGCCGAGGCGTACCGCCTGGACGGCGCGGGGCTTCGCGGACCCTTCTCCGCAAGTGTTATCTGGTACGAGGTCGCCTCGGACGGCAGCCAGACCAAGGCGTCCGGCGTGGCCAAGGCGGGCACCGTCTACGCGGCCGAGATCTCTCTTAGCGGCAACGACAAGTACGGCCTCTTCTTCAGTTCATCCATCTCCGCGCAGGATGTGACACTTGTTGCCGGCTCCGGCTCCGGCTCCGTCCCGGCGGCGGAGAGCGCTTCGGTCGACTCGGGGACTGGGAGGCTGACCATCAAGACCGGCGCGTTCGGAAAGACCGCAGGCGAGGCGGCAGAGACCAAGACCGGCACGGTCACGGTTCAGGTTGAGAAGAAAGCGCTGCTTGGCGACGGGGAGGAAGCGCAGGCCGCGGCTCTCTCCGACGAGGCCGCGACCGTCGCCGACGCCTCCGCCAATGGTTCCGACGATGTTGCGAATGACGAGTTCGAGGTCTCCTACACCTACAGCAGCGATTCCGACGAGGTGACCATCACGGCGCCGAGCATCAAGGGCTACAACTTCTGCTACTGGGATGGCACCGGGTCCGACTACATCGACGACGATCCTTCCGTCGTGGTCCCCGCCTGGAGGCTTGTCAACATCAAGGAGCTTATTGCCGTTTACACCCCCGTTGCGACCAAGATCGATGTTGACATGGTCGCGCCTGCGGCTGGTGAAAAGCTCGCCGAGACAGCTGTGGATATTGAAGTGACCTGCTACGACGGCGCTTTCGAGAGCTTTGCCGATGCTCTTGGGCAGGAGAAGGGCACTTTCAAGGTTAGTTGGCTGCCCGAGTCCGAGGACGCTACCGCCGCCTATTCCGCCACCTACACCGCTCTTATCGAGGTTTGCGATGCCGACGGCATCACCGACGTCGAGAACGTTCTGGCCCAGGATGCCGTCGTAACCTGCGGCGGTGTGAGGGCCACTTCCGCCGGCTTCGTGGTGGTGGGCGGCAAGCTTTGCCTGGCCGCAGTGTTCCCGGCAACCGACGCGGTGAAGGTTGCGAGCGTCTCGCAGCCCGCCGACGTGGAGCTTACCTTCGAGCAGGCCGCAGGCTACGCCGCCGAGCAGGCAGCTCACCCCGACACGCTTTGCTGGCCGCTGCCCAAGACCGTCGCCGTGACGCTCAATAACGGCGAGGTCGTCGACGGCGACGTGACCTGGGAGATCCCCGCAGGATTCGACGCCGCCGCGACCGGCGCCCAGGAGCTGACCGCGAAGGGCACCGTGAGCATCGCCTCCGAGGGCGAGATCGACACAAGCGGTATCTCCCTCGATGTGTCGACGACCATCAAGGTCGCCGCCCCCGAGCAGGGCGGAAGCGGTACCCCCGTCGTCAACCCCGATAACGGCGGCAGCCAGCCCAGTAACGACAATTCGACTGGCAGCGGCAATACGACCGACAATGGCACCAAGGCCGGCAACGACGGCAGCAAATCCAACGACAACGCTACGACCTCCAACGGCAATGCGGCAAGCACTAAGGCCAGCACCGCTTCGACCTCCGCGAAGACTGGCGATTCGCTCCCGATCGCCGGCGCGGCCGCAACTGCCGCAGTCGCGGCGATCGCGGCGGCGGTTGCCATCGCGGCGACCGTCCGTCGTCGAGAAGGCTAGCAACCAAGGTACGCCTCCCGGAAAGCCAAACGGCCAGCGAGCACGAACTCGCTGGCCGTTTTTCGTTCGCGTCCCTTGCCGTGATCGCGGCCGTGAGAGAGGCCACGTGTCGTCGACAAGATGGCGTCTATGTTATTTCCGTCCGGGCTGTATTCAGACCATCAAAACAATCGGCCCCGCAGGCATTTCGTTTGCCTGCGGGGCCGGGTAGCGTGTATGGGTAGATTCCTCGCACACGCACAGTTCGCATGGCGTTACTTGGTTGTCGGGCCCTTGTTCGAGGCGGCTGCAACGATTTGCAAGATGTAGTAGATGATCTCGAGCATCGAAAGCACGATGTCGTTGATGTACTGGATGTTGTAAAGCTTGAAGAGCTTGCGCATATCGGCAAGCTCGTCTTCGGTGGCCATGCCGTTTGCGCGCATCAACTTGCAGGCGCGGTCCTGAGCCTTGCGCTCCGTGGTGAGCGTGAGGATGGACATGACGAGCGAGAGGATATAAAACAGCAGGCCAACAACCAGGGCGGTGATGGTGGCGCCTCCGGATCCGTTAAACGCGATGATGTCGATGACGGCGCCTGCGATAACCAGCGGGATGAAGGCGAAGGGCCCGAAGGTGATGAGCGGGATCATGCGCACGCGCTTGCGCATGTCGGGATCGCCTTCCTTATCCAGAACGGCGAGCGTTGCCTTTTGCGCGCCCATGGCAAGCGATGCCACGCTGGTCTTCTGCACTGTGCGACGACGCAGACGGACCTTCTTGAAGTAGTGGCTGTAGCTGTTGCCGAACATGAGCGAGCCGCTCGTCTTGACCTTGATGTTCTCAAGGCCATTCTCATCTAGGATGCGGCGGGCCGCCTGCTCACCGTTGAGGCCGGCGGCGTTTTGCTTGCGGTTGTACTTGACGTAGGAGATGGACAGGTAAATCGAGGTGACGAGCGAGAAAAGCGCCACGA
>CAVHFC010000036.1:0-19753 GCA_963635025.1 Eubacterium sp. CAG:786 | reverse complement strand
TACGGATGAGTCCGAGAAGAAAAGTGATGTGTCCGGATGAACTTGCGAATCAACCTCACCATCGTTAATCGTGCGAAATCCTGCAATTAGCAAACCTTTTATGGTGCAGGGCGAAAAGCCACGCTACACTGACCATGGTACGAACATGGCAGGGCGTGGCTTTCCTGCTTTTGCAACGATTGAAAGGACTGCGATGGCTGATCGCGTTGTTGAGGATTCCTCTTCCGAGATTCCCGAGATCCCCGAAGTGCTGGAGAAGGTTTTGCTGTATTCCCTTAGTGAGGCAAAGGAGAAGCTGAGCCAAGCGCAGGAGGTTGTTCCGTTCACCTCGCTGGTGGTGAAGGAAAACCTGTTCATAGAGAATCACCCCGGGGAGAGCGTCGAAGATTGTTTCAATGCTGCTCGCAATACCGTGCAGCACGCTCAGGGCGCTCAGGCATACGCTCTGTGCTATGACGGCTATGTCGAAGTGGATGACGGTACGACCGATGCGCTGATAGCCGAGGGCGGCGTGCCGGGTGCCGATACCGGTTTCGCGGTTGGCTTCCTGTATTCCGTCGACGAAAACGGATCGGTGAAGTTCGAGGACGAGCCGGCATACATCGGACCCGCCCCGAACTTCATGATCGCCCTGCGTGAACCCGGTTCGTATGACGAGGAGGAAATCGACGAGAAGTACCTCGCCGAGGACGCACCAGAGGAAGAGTAGCCTCAAAGGACGCCGTGTTGGGCCCATGCAAATAGCTTGCATGGGCCCAACGTGTTTTTAGAGGAGATGGGCGAAAGGAAACCGAAGGCGATTTGCTAGCTTCTTGGCAAGCTTTCTGCTGCCTTCATGCATCCTCAATGCAGGGATCGCGTAAACGATTCGCAAGATGCGGCGCGTAGCATGGCGGTGCGGTTGAAAAGCTTGCGATAAATAAGGTGCTCGATAGGCGTCGGGTATTGCGCTTATGTCGAAAAAGTGCAGATGAGGGCAAAGCGGGGAGCAGCTCTGGCATAAGGAGGGCGGCGCTGGTAATATATCAGGGCTAATTCCTGCCCCGGTGTATCCTTCACCAGCCCGGGGCCATACAGTCCAAAGGAGGTGAGCTGATGAAGGCTTACGAACTGCTGTTCTTTGTTGCTCCGTCTACCGGCGAAGAGGCACGCGCGAATGCGATGGCTCGTATCCAGACCACCATCACGGCTGGTAAGGGTACCGTCGACAACGTTGACGAGTGGGGCAAGCGTAAACTCGCTTACGAGATCAATGGTCTGACCGATGGTGTTTACACCCTCATCGATTTCCATGCCGATCCCGCTGAGGTTGCAGAACTCGATCGCGTGCTGCGCATCTCTGATGTCGTTGTTCGCCACATGATCGTGAAGCGCACCGACCGCGATTAAGGATACGACACGGGGCAAGTGCCCCAGCATGAGAAGAGGTGGGTTACATGAGCATCAACCGAGTCATGATTAGCGGAAACCTTACGCGTGATTCCGAACTTCGCTCCACACAAAGCGGTATGGGCATCCTGAGCTTCGGCGTGGCGGTCAACGACCGTCGCAAGAATCCTCAGACCGGCGATTGGGAGGATTACCCGAACTTCGTCGACTGCACCATGTTCGGCACCCGCGGAGAAAAGCTGCATCAGTATCTGACCAAAGGTACGAAGGTGTCTATCGAGGGCAAGCTGCGTTATAGCTCCTGGGAATCCAACGGAGCTCGCCGCAGCAAGCTTGAGGTGATCGTTGACGAGTTGGAGTTCATGTCCAGTCGCAACAGCAACGCCGCTCAACCCTATGATGGCGGCATGAATGCGGGTTATGCTACGGCTCCGGCCATGGCAGCCCCCGCGGCTCCTGTGATTGACACCTCTGCTTCGGTTTATGACGAAGACATCCCGTTTTAAGCGAAAGAGGTTTAGGAAATGTCCGATTACGCGAAGCAGCCTCGTCGCAAGTACTGCCAGTTCTGCAAAGAGAACGCGGAGTACATCGACTACAAAGATACTCAGATGCTGCGCAAGTATGTTACCGACCGCGGGAAGATCAAGCCGCGCCGCGTGACGGGTGCCTGCACCCAGCACCAGCGTGATATCGCGAACGCCGTGAAGCGCGCTCGCGAGATGGCTTTGATGCCGTACGCGGTTCCTGCCATCAGCGGCCGCGGCGACCGTCGCAACCGCTAGGCGCAAGGAGGAACCATGAAAGTCATCCTGCTCCAAGAGCTGAAGGGCAAGGGCGGCGAAGGCGACGTCGTGGACGTGGCCCCCGGTTTTGCCAACAACTACCTGATGCCGCAGGGCATCGCCATCCTGGCTACGAAGGGCAACCTGAAGCAGCTCGAGATGCGCAAGAAGAACATCGCCAAGCGCGAGGCTACGCGTCTGGCTGATGCCGACAAGCTGAAGACGACGCTTGACGGCGCCACCGTGAAGATCGACGCGAAGGTCGGCGAAGAGGGTCAGCTGTTCGGCTCCGTCACCGCCGCTCAGATCGCCGACGCCATCAAGGAAACCCTTGGTGTTGAGGTTGATCGTCGTCGCATCGAGGCTGGTCACGCCATCAAGACCGCCGGTGAGCATGAGGTCGAGGTCTCCATCTACCGCGAGATCAAAGCTGTTGTCAAGCTGCTGGTTGGCGTTGACGAAGCTGAGGCTGAGGAAGAGGCCGCTGTCGAGGCTGAGGTTGCTGCCGAGTCCGAAGAGGCCGCTGAATAGCGCCGCGCGAGCTTTCAAGCACTGCATTTCAAAATCCCCTGCATCGTTTATTCGGTGCGGGGGATTTTTTGCGTTGCTGGTGATATAAAAGGGCCCGCCGCGCCACGGTCCGTGCGGTATGATGGTCGCCACTACGAAAGGATGCACCATGCCCATGAACGTTCCCTATAATCCCGATTTCGCTCCCGCCATCGCTACGACCAGCGACGTGCGCAAAATGGAGCCGCAGAACATCGATGCGGAGAAGTCGGTGCTTGCAGCTTGCATGCATAGCAAGGATGCCATCGAGGACGTTGCGGCGAAACTGATCCCTGAAAATTTCTATCGAGCAGCCCATCAGTGCATCTTCGAGTCGATGCTCGACTTGTATACGCGTCGTATCACCATCGAGGAGATTTCCCTTGCCGAGAACCTGAGAGCGAGGGGCAAGCTTGAAGCGGTTGGCGGCAAACCCTACCTGCTTGAGCTTTCCGCCAACACGTTCGCGCTCACGAACTGGCAAAACCATGTTGAGATCGTCAAACGCACCGCCATTCTCCGCGAGCTTATCCGCGCCTCCGAAGAGATAAAATCGCTTGCTTACGATGCTCCGGACGATTTGGGGGTCGTCGTCGAGCAGGCGGAGAAAACGCTCTTTTGCGTCACGGAAAAGCGCGTCTCGTCCGCGTTCGTGGGAATCGACACGTTGCTCGTCGACGCATTCGAGGAGCTGCAGAAGATGGCTCTGCAGGAAAACAAGATTTCCGGCGTGGCATCGGGATTCAAGGACGTGGACGACCTGTTCCACGGATTTCGCGGCGGCGATTTGGTCATTCTGGCTGCCCGACCCGGTGTCGGCAAGACGGCGTTCGCCTTGAACCTGGCCACCTCGGCGGCGAAGCTCGGAGCCACCGTGGCGTTCCTCTCCTTGGAAATGTCGGCATCGCAGCTGGTTCAGCGTGTGTTGGCCTCCGAGGCCCGCGTGAGCCTCTCGAAGCTGCGCGCAGGTCAGGTGCAGGAGGCGGACTGGGCCGCCATCATCGAGGCATCGAGCACGCTTTCCAATCTGAAGATCCAATTCGACGATACGCCCGCGCTTTCCATCCTCGAGCTGCGCGCGAAGGCCCGTCGAGAGCTGCGCGATGCGGAAAAAGGCCTCATCATCGTCGACTACCTGCAGCTGATGCAGCCCCCGCAAGCACGCCGTGACGGCAATCGTGCCGTTGAGGTCGCCGAAATCTCGCGTGGTTTGAAGGTGTTGGCCAAGGAAATGGACATGCCGGTCATCGCACTCTCTCAGCTTTCCCGTGCGGTCGAGATGCGCGGCAAGAAGCGCCCGATGCTTTCCGACCTGCGCGAATCGGGCGCAATCGAGCAAGACGCCGACATTGTCATGTTCATCGACCGAAGCATGGACGAGATGGAAGCTGAAAGCGACGACCGCCCGGATATGGGAACCGCCGAGCTGATCGTCGCGAAGCACCGCAACGGCCCGACACGCGATATCACGCTCGCGTTCAATGCCGAGTACACGCGCTTCATGGATTTCGTCGACGATTCGCGCGTGCCCGACTATATTTAGCGACGCGCGGCGCAGTGACGGGGGTACACTCGGAACATGCCAAAGAGCCTGACATTCATCCATGCCGCCGATCTGCACCTCGGTGCGCCGTTTCGCGGCCTGGCGCAGGTTTCCGAAACGTGGTCTGCTCGGTTGATGTCGGCTATCCATGAGGCGTTCGAGCGTGTGATCGACGCCGCGATCGACCGCAACGTCGATTTCGTCGTCATCGCAGGCGACGTGTTCGACGCCACCCGTTCTTCATATGGCGACTACCTGACGTTTTTCAAGGGGCTCTCGCGCCTAGGCGATGCCGGCATCCCGGTGTATCTGGTCGCGGGAAACCACGACCCCATCACCTCGTGGAAGCAAGGTTTGTTTCTGCTGCCGGAAAACGCCCATATGCTTTCCGCGACGCAGCCGGAGTTCTACCTGTTCGAGCGCGATGGCGAACCGTTGTGCATCATTGGCGGGCGTAGCTATTACAACCAAACATGGCCGATGGACGAATGCATTGCCGACGGGTTGACGCGCCGCGCTGGCATCGATGCGCTTTCGGAAGACTTCCCCAACGCGGGTGCCGCTCCTTTTGCTGTTGGCGTTTTGCATACCGGACTGAATCTCGACCCGATAAAAGCCCCGGTCAAGCCATCGGTGCTTATGTCGGCTGGGATGGACTACTGGGCTTGCGGGCATATCCACATGCCCTATGCCTACCCCTCGCGCGACAATGCGCGCATTGTGTTTTCCGGCTGCATCCAGGGGCGCGACATCAAGGAAACCGGTCCGCGCGGCATTAACCACGTCACCTTGACGGAAGGCAAGCCTCCCGAGATTACCTTCATCCCGACGGCGAGCGTCGTGTGGCAGCAGCTGCCGGTCGACGTGTCCGCCTGCGAGGCGCTTCCCGACGTTGCCGATCGCATCATGCGCGAGCTGTTCCGCGCAAACGGCAAGGCCCATTGCGAGGAGATGGTCTCGCGCATCCGGCTCGTGGGTTCGACGCATCTGCACGAGGTACTGCAGCGACCCGACGTGCGCGAAGACATGCGCAAGCACGTGAACGATTCATACTCGGCGTTTTTCTGCGACATGATCGTGGACGAGACGCTTACCCCGCGCGATAAGGACGCCTTGCGCGAGGAGGGCCTGTTCCCTGCGGTTATGCTGCAGGTATCCTCTGATTTGCTCTCGCGTCCCGATGATGCGAAGGCGTTTTTGCAAGACGAGTTCCTCAAGCGCAACCTCCAGTTGCCCGCAGCCTGCGCCGGGCGGGTCGATGAGCTGTCGGCACGAGCCGAGGATTTGGTGCTCGACCTGCTTTCCCAGGGGGACCAGCGATGAGCCGCCGGTATTTGGAACATATCAAGATGGATGCGTTCGGCGCGTTCTCGAATCGCGCGATCGGCCCGTTCACGGCGCACTTGAACGTGGTGTACGGTCCGAACGAGGCGGGAAAGACGACGCTGTCGAAGTTCGTCAGCGGCGTCCTGTTCGGCTGGGAGGATGCGCGCGCGTCGAGAAACACCTATCGGCCGAGCAACGCCGAGCGAAGCGGTTCGCTGTTCTTCGCGCAGGAAGATGCGTCGGGCGCAAGTGCGGGCGCGGCCGCCAAGGGCGACGTTGTCGAACTTTCCCGCGCGCGTAACGCCGACGGCCTGCAGGGGGACGTGGAGCTGATAGAGGACCTGGACAAGGAAACGTTCCGCACCATGTTCTCGCTCGATAGCGACGAGCTGCGCCAGCTACGCAACACGACCGACGTGACGGCGAAGCTTTTGACCGCGGGTTCGGGCACCGGGGCTTCTCCTGCTCATGCGCTTTCAAAGGTGCAGGACGACATCGCGACGTTCACTTCCAAAGCGGCTTCGGCGCGGCACTCTCTTGCGAACATCGATGCGCGCTGTGACGAGCTGCGCGGTCGTATATCGGCCGCGGCGGAGGAGACGGAGCGGCTGAAGCTGGAGAACCAGGAGCTTTTGGATTTAAAGTCGCAGCGCCGGGAGCTGTCGGAGCGCATCAACCGTCTGAATCGCGAGGTGGAACGCCTGTCGTCGGCTTCCGATGAGCTGGAGCGCGTCCAGGAGGACATCGAGTCGCTCGAGGAGCAGATCGAGGGCTTCCGTGCCGACGAGGAAAAACGGCGGCGTGAGCATCGAGCAGCCCTTCGCGAGCACGCGGCCGATCTGTCGGGGATAAGCGCGACGCAGGAGCGCAACATGCGCGACCGCATTGACGCCCTGGCATCGCAGGAGACGAAACACATTCATGCCGTTGATTTAGCGAATGAGAATCTCTCCAGCTCAAAGGCCGCCTACGAGGCGCTGCAGGAAGCCGGGGATGCCGAGGCCGAAAGCTTGCGCGCCAAGCGTCAGCAGCATGTGCAGGTTGCTCTTTCCGTGGCCTTGCCGGTGGTGTTCATGCTGATCGGCATCCCGTTGTTCATGCATGGGCGAGACATCACCAGCTTGTCGTTCACGGCTTTGGGGTTTGGCTTGGTGGTTGTCGCGGTGATTTTGGCGTTCGCGGCGCTCGTGCTGCTGTTTCGTCCGAATAAGCAGACCGGGGTGCACGAAGCGCGTCTGCGGGATGCCCATTGGGTGATGCTTCAGGATAACAAGAAGCTGGAGGCTTGCCTTGCGTCGCGCGAGGAGTTCTCCTCACGGATAGCCGACGAGCTTGCCACGATGGGGCTTTCGGCGGCGGGATCGTCGCTTCGCCGGGCGCGCCTGCTGCTTGATGAAGCGAAGGACATGCGCGCAGAATCGGACCTCTACCAGCAGCGTCGTCAGGCGCTTGTTTCCTCGCGCACCTCTTGCGAGCAGAAGCTTGAGGCGAAGAAGAACCGTCGCGAAGAGCTTTTGGGGATGATGGCCGCAGGCGAGGGTGGCCCCGCCGCCGCTGGCGCGTTGCTTGACCAGCGCATTCGTCAGCGTGATGAGCTTTTGGATCAAAGCGATCGCATGAGTCAGCGCCTCGGCGAGCTCCAGCAAAAGCTCGATGCCGCTCGCGGGGCGCGCGATTTCGATGAGCTGAAGCTGCGCTACCAGGAGCTTCAGACGCGGCGCGGCGATTCGGCGATGCAGCTTGCCGAGCTTTTGCTGGCGCGCCGTATTCTGGAAACGTCCATCGCCGCATGGGAGAGCAAAAGCCAGCCGGAGGTGTACCGCAAGGCAAGCGAGCTGCTTTCGATGATGACCGAGGGCGCATGGGTGAAGGTGTCCATGTCCTCCGAGGGGCGCCTGCAGGTGACCGATGCCCTGCGCACCGTTCGAGAGCCGCTGCACCTGTCGCTGGGCACGTGCCAGCAGCTTTATCTGTCCCTGCGCATCGCGTTGCTCATCACCGCGGACAACGTCGGCCGGGCGATTCCTATCCTCGCCGACGACATTTTAGTGAACTTCGATGCCCGCCGCCGCGCCGGGGCTGCCCGAGCGCTTGCCGAGCTTGCGCGAAGCCGGCAGGTTATCGTGATGACCTGCCATGAAGAAATCGTTGAAACCATGCGCTGCGCTGATGCGCAGCTCAACGTGGTGCGTCTGTAATATACTGTCTGGGTTGCGATACGGAAATCGAAAGGATGCGCACACATGCCGAGCACCGTTTTAGTTGGCGCCCAATGGGGCGACGAGGGTAAAGGCAAGATCACCGACCTTATTGCGAGCAAGTTCGACTACGTTGTTCGTTACCAAGGCGGCAACAACGCGGGTCACACCGTCATCCACGGTGACAAGAAGCTCGCTTTGCATCTGATGCCCTCCGGCGTCATGTACGAGAACGCCATTCCCGTTATCGGCAACGGCGTCGTGGTCGATCCCGGCGTGCTGGTCAAGGAAATGGCCATGCTCGAAACCGAGGGCGTTTCCTGCAAGAACCTCAAGATCAGCTGCGATGCGCATGTGATCATGCCGTATCACAAAGACCTCGATGGCGCGGACGAGAAGAGCCTTGGCGAGCATAAGATCGGCACCACCAAGCGCGGCATCGGCCCGTGCTACCAGGACAAGGTCGCTCGCAAGGGCATCCGCATCCAGGACCTCATGGATGAGAAGATCTTCCGCCTGAAGGTTGAAACGGCGCTTTCTCAGAAGAACCCGGTGTTGGAGAAGATCTACGGTCTGCACACCTACACGGTCGAGGAAATCTGCGAAGAGTACCTGCCTTACGCGCGCATCTTGAAGCCCTACATGGCCGAGACCGCGCATATGTTGAACAACGCCGTGCGTGACGGCAAGTCCATCCTGTTCGAAGGCGCGCAGGGCACCCTGCTCGACATCGATCACGGCACGTACCCTTACGTCACGTCCTCCTCGTGCTGCGCCGGCGGTGCTGCCACGGGTTCTGGCGTGGGCCCGGTGAAGATCGACCGCGTGCTGGGCATCCAGAAGGCCTACATCACGCGCGTCGGCGGCGGTCCTTTCCCCACTGAACTCACCTACGCTGAAGATGGCGGCACCGGCGCCGATGCCGAAGATGGCGAGACGCTGTGCCAGGTGGGTCACGAATACGGCGTGACCACGGGCCGCAAGCGTCGCTGCGGCTGGTTCGATGCCGTCATCGCGCGCTACGCCGCCGATGTGAACGGCCTGACCGACGTAGCCCTGACCAAGCTCGACGTGCTTTCGGCTTTCGACACCATCAAGGTGTGCGTGGCCTATGAATGCCGCGGCAAGCGCTACGACTATTTCCCCATGCAGCAAAGCGTGCTGTTCCATGCCACTCCCGTCTACGAGGAGCTGCCTGGTTGGAAGGGCGAGGACATCACCGGCTGCCGCAGCTTTGACGAGCTTCCTGAGAATGCTCAGAAGTACGTGGAATACCTCGAGCGCACCGTGGGCGTGCCGATCTCCATCGTGGCGGTCGGCCCCGATCGCGATCAGACGATCATGCGCGGTTGGGAATAGATCGGCTTCGTGGAAAGGGTTGCACCGGTGAACATCCTGGTTTTGGGCGGCGGCGGCCGCGAACACGCCATCACGTGGGCGTTGTCGAAATCTCCGAAGACGGAAAAGCTCTACGTTGCTCCCGGCAACGGCGGCACCGATTCGATCGCCGAAAACGTTTCCGGGCTTGACGCGTGCGATGCGGAAGCGGTTCTTGCGTTTGTTGAGGAACATGCGATCGATTTAGTGGTCATCGGCCCGGAGGCCCCGCTTGTCGCGGGCGTCGCCGATGTGCTGCGCGCTGCCGGCGCTTCCGTGTTCGGTCCCGACGCGCAGGGCGCGCAGCTTGAGGGCAGCAAAACGTACAGCAAGCAGTTCATGGACGCCAACGGCATCCCCACCGCCCGCTACGGAAGCTTCACCGAACTTGAGCCGGCGCTGGCATACGTGGCCGAGCTGGGTGCTCCTGTCGTGGTGAAGGCCGACGGCTTGGCCGCGGGCAAGGGCGTCGTGGTGGCCGAGACCGTCGAGGAGGCCGAGGAAGCGGTTCGCGGCTGCTTCGACGGCGCATTCGGCGAAGCGGGATCGAAGGTGCTCATCGAGGAATGCCTGACCGGCCCCGAGTGCTCTCTTTTGGCATTCGTTTCCGGCGGCGTGGCGCATTGCATGGCCACCGCGCAGGATCATAAGCGCGCCTTCGACGGCGACCGCGGCCCGAACACCGGCGGCATGGGCGTGTATTCTCCGGTGCCCATCGTGGCCGACGATGAGCTGGCCGCCATGCAGCAGGTCATGCAGACCGCAGCTGCGGCCACGGCCTGTGATCCGTTCGAACACGATTATCGCGGCGTGCTCTACGGCGGGTTCATGCTCACGCCCGAAGGCCCGAAGGTTTTGGAGTTCAACGCGCGCTTCGGCGATCCGGAAACCCAGGTGGTCCTGCCGCGTTTGAAAAACGACCTGGTCGATGTCATGTGCGCGGTGGCCGATGGTCGTCCGGGCGACATCGATCTGGCTTGGGACGACAAGTGGGCCGTGTGCGTGGTGCTCGCAAGCGCCGGGTATCCGGGCAGCTACGAGAAGGGCAAGGTCATCTTGGGTGTTGACGAAGCGGAGGAAATGGACGGCGTGACCGTTTTCCACGCTGGCACCGCCCGCAATGTCGATGGCGAGCTTATCACCGCAGGTGGGCGCGTGTTGAACGTGGTTGCTTTGGGCAAGACGTTCGACGAGGCGCGCGAGAGGGCCTACGACGCGTGCGACGTCATCAATTTCGAAGGCAAGCAGCTGCGCAGCGACATCGGCGCGAAGGCCGCTGCCGGCCGCGGGGCTTGGGCTTAACCTTCAAGCCTGTTCGATTCGAATAGATAGGGAATCTTCAGGCCGGAACGACGCGTTTCCGGCCTGAAACATATGGAAGGCAGGTGCGGCGGCGTCCGCTGCCTGTCATGGTGAGAAAGAAGGGCCATCGCAATGCTGTCCGAGCGCATGCTGTCGACCGTGGTTCGCGAATGCACGAACCAGTATCTGAAACTGAAACCCACCGACGAGACGATGATGCCGGCCCCCGACCCGTCGAAGCGCTACATGCTTTACATGCATGTGCCGTTCTGCGAGCGCCTGTGCCCGTATTGCAGCTTCAACCGCTTCCCGTTTTCCGAGGATCGCGCGCGCCCGTACTTCGAGAGCATGCGCAAGGAAATGCGCATGCTCAAAGATTTGGGCTACGACTTCGACAGCGTCTACATTGGCGGCGGCACTCCCACCATCATGATCGACGAGCTGTGCGACACCATCGATCAGGCGCGCGAGCTGTTCAGCATCAAGGAAGTTTCCAGCGAGACGAACCCGAACCACCTGATTCCCAGCTACCTGGACAAGCTGCAAGGCCGCGTGCAGCGCCTGTCGGTGGGCGTGCAGAGCTTCGACGACGGCCTGCTCAAACAGATGGATCGCTATGACAAGTACGGCAGCGGCGAGGAGATCATCGCACGCATTCAGGACGCGAGCCCGTATTTCGTGTCCATGAATGCCGACATGATCTTCAACTTCCCGGCTCAGACCGAGGATATCCTCATCAGCGATATCGAGCGGGTCATTGAAAGCGGCTGCACGCAGACCACCTTCTATCCGCTGATGGCCTCGCCGTCGGTGGAGCGCAGCTTGGCGCGCACCGTTGGAGCGGTCGATTACGCGCGCGAGCAGAAGTACTACGAGATCATCTGCGAGCTTCTGACCGGTGGGCCGACCAAGCTGTTCGAGCACGGCAGCGCCTGGACGTTCAACAAGCGCAACACGTCGGCCTCCGGTGAGGATGCCATGATCGACGAATACGTGGTCGATTACGAGGAATATCCGGCCATCGGTTCCGGTGGCATCACATATCTGGGCAGCAACCTGTACGTGAACACCTTCAGCGTGAAGGACTACAATGCCGCCGTCGAGTCGGGCCGTATGTCCATCATGGGCAAGACCACGTTCTCGAAGCGCGATCGCATGCGGTATCGCTTCATGATGCAGTTGTTCGGCCTGCGCCTTGACAAGCGCCAGTTCAAGGCTGATTTCGGGTGCTCGGTCGAGCGAGGGCTGCCGGTCGAGATGGCTTTCATGACCGCAGCCGGTGCGTTTGCGACCAACAACGACGAGGAGCTGACGCTGACGCCGAAGGGCAGATATCTGACGGTGGTGATGATGCGCCAGTTCTTCATCGGCGTGAACAACCTGCGTGATCAGGCCCGCGCCGCTCTTCCCGGCGAGGAGAAGGAGCTGCTGTTCGGCAGCGGGTGCTCGAAAGCCAAATAGATTTTCGAAAAATGGGTTGACGGGCTCAGGTCGTTCCCGTATTATACTAACTCGCGTTCGAAACGAGCGTTTCTGGTCGGGTAGCTCAGTTGGTAGAGCAGGGGACTGAAAATCCCCGTGCCGAGGGTTCAAGTCCCCCTCCGACCACCATCAACATTACGGAGTCCTTCGGGGCTCCGTTTTTTTGTTGCTCGCTGGTTGAAGGACTTGCTCAAAAATTTCGTAGGCGCGATTGAAAGATCGCGCCCTCCGGCGAAGCCGGAGCCTTGGGATGGTCTTTGGCCGGCCGACAAGAAAACCTTTTCCCTGCATCGCCGGCGGCCTGGGCGATCTTTCGATCGCCTCTACGATGGATGAGCGTTGTGTGCTCAAAATCCGACGATGAGGTTCGTCTCGATTCTGTCTTCACGGGGTCTTTATTCTCTCGGGCGCTCTCAGGCGCGCTACACTGGCATTCATGAGGAAATTAGCGAGATGGAGGATTTGAATGTCGTGCGAGGATAAGAAACCCGTTGTCGGTATCATCATGGGTTCGCAAAGCGATATGCCGAACATGGAGGCTTGCATGAAGCAGCTTGAGGAATTCGGCGTGCCGTACGAGGTGAAGGTTGCCAGCGCGCATCGCAAGCCGGCGGAAGTGCACGAGTGGGCGTCGAGCGCGCATGAGCGCGGCATCAAGGTGATCATCGCGGCAGCCGGTAAGGCGGCGCATTTGGGCGGCGTGGTCGCAGCCTACACGCCCTGCCCGGTCATTGCGGTGCCGATGAAGACGTCCGACCTGGGCGGTTTGGATTCGCTGCTGTCCATGGTGCAGATGCCCTCCGGTGTGCCGGTTGCCACCGTGGCCATCAACGGCGCGAAGAACGCCGCGATTTTAGCGGTGCAGATGATCGGCACGGGCTGCGATGCGGCACGCCAGAAGATCATCGACATGAAGGCGGAGATGGCCGAGGCTTAAATAGGCTTTCGCAACATAGTTTTTTGCGGCGACTTTACATGCCGTCTGCACGGGCGCTTGATGGGGAACAAACCTGTCAAGCGCCCCTTTTGCTATTATTGACTTCGTATCGACAAGACGAGAAATCCTCCAACGTTTCACGTGAAACCATCAGTTTCGCGAGTGTTGTGGCGGATGTTTGCAGGTAGGTAATGCTATGACGAGACAATTGCTGATGGGCAACGAGGCGTTCGCTCATGCTGCGCTCGAGGCTGGTGTGCGCGTGGTTGCGGGGTATCCGGGCACGCCGTCGTCTGAGGTAATCGAGACGGTCGCGAAGCTGCATGCAGCAGGCAGCGCCGAAGGCGTGCATGTCGAATGGTCCACCAACGAGAAGAGCGCGCTGGAGCTTTTGGCGGGCGCGGCGTACTGCGGTGCGCGCACGCTGTTCACGTGCAAGCAGGTTGGCTTGAACGTTGCGAGCGATCCGCTGATGAGCCTGAACTATATCGGCGTCAAGGGTGGCACGGTGCTGTTCGTTGCTGACGACCCGGGCCCCATCTCCTCTCAGACCGAGCAGGACACGCGCCGTTTCGGCAATTTCGCGAAGGTGCCGGTGTTCGACCCGTCCACGCCCGACGAAGGTTTCGCCATGATGAAGGCGGCGTTCGAGCTGTCGGAGCGCTATCAGACGCCGGTTATCCTGCGCCCCACGACGCGCATCTGCCACGCATCGACGTTTTTCGAGGTGGCCGAGAAGACGCAGGCGCGGCCGGTTCCCGAGGAAGGTTTCGAACGAAGCCCGCGTTGGGTGATTTTCCCGAAGCGCGCCTATGAGGCCCATGGGGAAATCAACGAGCGCCTTCGCCGCATTGCCGACGATTTTGCGAACGAAGAAAGCCTCGCTTGTTTCAACCCTATCGGCGGAAGCGAAAAGGCGGAAGGGCCCACCAAGTTCGGCATCGTGGCCGGTGGCGTGTCGGCAGCGTATGCGCGCGAGGCCCTGCGCTTGCTCGAAGAGCGCGCAAGCGAGCGCGGCATTGGGCTTCCGAGTTATCGCTTCTGGCAGGTTGGTACGCCGTTCCCGTTCCCGGAACAGGCATGCGAGCGCTTTGCCGAGGGGCTGGAAGACGTCTTCGTGCTCGAAGAGCTTGACCATGTGCTGGAAGACGAGCTGCTTGCCTTCGCGGGCAAGATGCACGCCTTCTTCAGCGTGCACGGCAAGCTGACGGGCGAGGCGCGCGATCGCGGCGAAAACGATGTTGATGACGTGCTTTCCCGCTTGGCGAGATTCCTCGGCGTCGCCGAGCTCGTGCAGGACGAGGCAACCGTTGATTATGCGCAGGCGAACCCCGAAGCGCCCTTGCCGGTGCGTCCGCCTGTGCTGTGCCCGGGCTGCCCGCACCGCGGCAGCTTCTATGCGGTCAAGCGCGCGCTGGGCAAGACCCCGGCGGTGTACTGCGGCGATATCGGGTGCTACACACTCGGCAACGCGCAGCCGCTCGATGCGGTGGACACGTGTCTGTGCATGGGCGCGGGCATCACCATGGCGCAGGGCTTCGCCGTGGCGCAGCCCGATCGCAAGTCGCTGGCCTTCGTGGGCGACTCCACGTTCTTCGCCAGCGGTTTGCCGGGAATCGTGAACGCGGTGTACAACGGGCACGATTTCACGCTGTGCGTGCTCGACAACGCCACCACCGCCATGACGGGAAGCCAGCCCCATCCCGGAACGGGCGTGACGCTGATGGGGCCGAGGCGCAAGCCGGTGTCCATCGAAGGCGTGCTCGAAGCGGTCGGTTTCGAATGCGTCGTGCATGCCAATCCGCTTGACTTGCAGCAATCCATCGACGCCGCGCGTGAAGCCATCGACTTCGAAGGCCCTTCGGCCATCCTGTTCGAAAGCCCGTGCGTGCAGCTATTCAAGCCCGGCGCACCGGTTGTGATCGACGGAGAATCCTGCACCGGGTGCAAGAAGTGCATCACCGAGATCGGCTGCCCGGGCATCGGCTTCGACCCCGACGCTTCCGGCGCGAAAAGCGGCTCGCGCGGCCAGGCGTTCATCGACGGCAGCCAGTGCAACGGCTGCGGGCTGTGCGTGCAGGTGTGCCCATTCGGGTCGATCTCGCCTGCTCAGGCCGCTTCGGAAGGCTCGTCGTACAAGGAAGGAGCCTGCAATGCTTAACATCCTGCTCACCGGCGTCGGCGGCCAGGGTACCGTGCTTGCCGCGAAAGTGCTGGCCCAGGCCGCATTGGAAAAGGGCTGGCAGGTGCGCACCGCCGAGACCATCGGCATGGCGCAGCGAGGCGGCAACGTGGTGTCCCACGTGCGCATCGGCAATGGTGATGAAGAGGTTCACGCTCCGCTCGTTTCGCGCGGCACCGCGGATCTTATCATCGCCTTCGAGCCTGCCGAAGCGGCGCGTGTTCTGCCCTGCCTTGCCCCTACCGGAACCCTTCTGAGCGCCACCACCGCGGTGCAACCGGTGACGGCCGCGCTGTCGAAAAGGCCCTATCGTGCCGATGATGTGGTGAGCGGCATCAAGCGCGCCCTGGCCGATACGCCCGCGACGTTCATTCCGGTTGATGACGCGGCGCTCACGAGCGCCGCCGGCAGCCGTAAGGTGCTCAACTGCCTGCTTTTGGCCAAGGCGCTTGAAACGGGGTGCGTCCCCATCGACATCGATGACTTGCGCCATGCCATCGCGGCGTGCGTGAAGCCGCGCTTCGTCGACATGAACCTTGCTGCCATCGATGTGGCGGTGGGGAAGTAAGCGAAGCGGTAAACGAAGCCGCCCGCAGCGGGCAAAGGGTCGCAGAAGTGCCGTTCAACCGGTTGCGCCTGCGCTACAATGTTCGGCAAGCGTCAATCGCAAGGAGCAAACATGCAGATGAAACCTGAGCAGTTAGAGCTCATCACCAACCAGTTCAAAACCCTGAAGGACCGTTCGCCGTTCTATGCGCGCAAGTTCGAGGGCATCGATCTTTCCGACGTGCGGACGCAGGAGGACTTCGAGAAGCTGCCGTTTTCCGAGAAGGCCGACCTGCGCGAGGTGTACCCGCTTGGGCTTCAGGCGGTGCCGGACGAGGAAATCGTCCGAATCCACAGCTCCTCGGGGACCACGGGCACGCCGGTCGTCATTCCCTACACGAAACAGGACGTCACCGATTGGGCCATCCAGTTCGCCCGCTGCTATGAAACGGCAGGCATCACCAACAAAGACCGCATCCAGATCACGCCCGGCTACGGTCTGTGGACGGCTGGCATCGGTTTCCAGCTGGGATGCGAGCGACTGGGCGCCATGGCTATCCCGATGGGCCCGGGCAACACCGAAAAGCAGCTGCGCATGATGCAGGACTTGCATACAACCGTCATCACCGGCACGTCGAGCTACGCGCTTCTGCTTGCCGAGGAAATCTCCAAGCGCGGTCTGCGCGACAAGCTTGACCTGCGCAAGGGCGTCATCGGCTCCGAGCGCTGGGGCGAGAAGATGCGCAACCGCATCGCTAACGAGATGGGTGTCGAGATCTTCGATATCTACGGTTTGACCGAGGTGTACGGCCCGGGCATCGGCATTTCCTGCTCCGAGCACAATGGCATGCATATCTGGGAAGATTACGTTTACGCGGAAATCGTCGACCCGAAGACGGGCGCGGTGCTGCCCGATGGCGAGGTCGGCGAGCTGGTGCTGACCACGCTGCGCAAGCAGGGCGCGCCGCTGATCCGTTACCGCACGCACGACCTGACGCGCATCATCCCCGGCGATTGCGCGTGCAGCTTCGGCTGCCATCACCCCCGCATCGACATCCTGACCGGCCGCACCGACGACATGATCAAGGTGAAGGGCTGTAACATGTTCCCCGCGCAGATCGAGGAAGTTCTGCAGTTCACCGACGGCGCGTCGAGCGAGTACCAGGTGATGATCGAGGCGGTGAACGGCCGCGATGTGCTGACGGTGCTGTTCGAGACGGCGCTTGAAGGCGAGGCGCGCGAGGCCTGCGAACAGCAGCTGGCCGCCATCTTCAAGGCGAAGATCGGCTGCACGCCTGAAGCGAAGGGCGTGCCAATGGGCGAGCTGCCGCGCAGCGAGAAGAAGACGAAGCGCATCTTCGACAGCCGTTACTAGCGGAATCTGGCGCTTCGCTGCGAAAAACAAACCGACACGGAGAACCGTCCTCTGCATCAGGGGGCGGTTCTCTTGCTTTCCGGAGCCGGAATCGACGTGAAGACGATGTCTGACTCGATTGGGCACCGTGTCAGGCGCTCATCATTTTCGTGGGGCCCGTTGGAAAAAGCTGCGCCCCGCGGGTGAAGGATTCGCGGGGCGCACAAGGAGGAGGGGTGGCCTGCGGCAGGGAAGCCACGCGGCCGATGTAGTGTTGGGGTTTGTGCCTCAGACCTGCTTCGGGGATAGGTCTGAGGCGACGCTACATCTTGTAAGCGAATAACTTGCGGAAACGAGGCGCGGGTTGCAGAGGAGGGGGTTGTCCCCGCGTCCGTGCATCGCAAGCAAAGGGAGGTTCGCTTGACGGGATTCATACTACGAGCCTTTACCCATTCTGCAAACCCACAAAATAACGTAAACGAGTAAAAATATACCGAAATCACCCTAATAAGATGATGGGTGAGGGGGTGGGTGAGAGATAGGAGTAGGGACAGAATACATAAACTGAGTAATAGAGCACGCTATCTGGCGCGACTCGCGTATTTCCAACCTGTTACATTTGGCGGAATCGTGAAGATGAATCTGACTGCACTGTGCTAGAGTATGCGCCATGAAGCTTGCCCACGGACATATCACTGCATTTAATCGCAGCTGCCTGCAGCGCGATCTTGCGGCGCTTATGCGTGCCACCATGCTCGCCAAGGCTGACGTCCGCAACGTCTACGAGGTGGCAAACGGCGCCGCCGGCAACGCTTCTCAATCTTCCTTCTTTACGTATTATTCCTATCGATATCTGTAGCACACGGGGTTCTGCCGTCGTGCCGTGACGCATCTGCGCGCGCAGGTATGGCGAAACTCGGGCAAACGCCGTGTGCGCCTCCATTTCCTCATTTCTTTCCTACTCTGTATCGATCGCGAAGGAACGATCATGATCGCAAAAATTTGCATGGTGTTGATTTTCGTCGGCGTTGCCGTCGGCGTGGGGCTGTACTGCCGACGCACGACGTCGAGCGTGGACGGGTTCGTGCTTGGAGGCCGCAACGTGGGTCCGTGGATGAGCGCGTTCGCGTACGGCACCAGCTACTTCTCGGCCGTGGTGTTCGTCGGGTACGCCGGGCAGTTCGGCTGGAAATACGGCATCGCCGCCGTATGGGCCGGCATCGGCAACGCCATTCTGGGCAGCTTACTTGCCTGGTGGGTGCTCGGACCGCGCACGCGCGAGATGACGCACCGTCTCGGTGCCACCACCATGCCGGAATTCTTCGGCAAACGTTTCCAGTCCAAGGGGTTGCGCATCGCAAGCGCCGCCATCATCTTCGTCTTCTTGATTCCCTACACTGCCAGCGTCTACAACGGCCTGTCGCGTCTGTTCGGCATGGCGTTCGGGCTTCCCTATGAGGTGTGCGTCATCGGCATGGCCATCATCACCTGCGCTTACGTGGTGCTTGGCGGTTACATGGCCACCGTGATGAACGACTTTCTGCAGGGCATCGTCATGCTTTTCGGCATCGTTGCGGTGATCTGCGCGGTGATCTTGAACAACGGCGGGTTTTCCGAAGCCATCACCACCCTCTCGCTGATCCCGGCCGAAGGGTCGCAAATGGCCGGCCCGTTCGTGAGCATGTTCGGCCCCGACCTGTTCAATCTGCTCGGCGTCGTGGTGCTCACCAGTTTGGGAACGTGGGGCCTGCCGCAGATGGTGCAGAAGTTCTACGCCATCAAATCGGGCCCGGCGGTGAAGCAAGGAGCCATCATCTCGACGCTCTTCGCGTTCGTGGTCGCCGGTGGCAGCTACTTCCTGGGCGGTTTCGGGCGCCTGTACGCCGATCAGGTCGAAATGGGCGCGAACGGCACCCCGGTGTACGACTCCATCATCCCCACCATGCTGTCCACCCTGCCCGACATCCTTATCGGCGTGGTGATCGTGCTCGTGCTCTCCGCGAGCATGTCGACGCTCTCCTCGTTGGTGCTCACCAGCTCCTCCACGCTGACGCTCGACCTTTTGCAGGGCAACGTGGTGAAGGAGATGAGCGAGCAGAAGAAGCTTGGATGGATGCGTGGCCTGATCGTGGTGTTCATCGTTATTTCGGCCGCACTTGCGCTGGTGCAGTACAACTCGTCGATCACGTTCATCGCGCAGCTCATGGGCATTTCCTGGGGCGCGCTGGCCGGCGCGTTCCTCGGTCCATTTCTGTGGGGTCTGTATTCGGGTAGGATCTCGAAGGCGTCAGTGTGGGTGAGCTTCATCGTCGGCGTTGGTTTGACCAGCGGGAATATGGTGCTGACGTTGATGGGTATGCCGATTATCGCCAGCCCTATCAACTGCGGTGCGCTCGCCATGCTGCTATCGGTGGTTTTGGTGCCGCTGGTGAGCTTGGTGACGCCCTCGGTGCCGTTCGAGGTTGATCCGCCAACGGTCGACGGCGCCATCGACAGGGAGTACCGTCACGAACTTGCGGAAGAAGCGGGGCGGAACTAGCAGCAGTAGACCGCGGGGGCCGTCATCCTGGGCGTCCCCGCGGCCCGGTCGATCTCACGGGCCTACCGCGTTTCTACCGCCGACACCCCTACCGCATTTTAGTGAAAGATGCCGCCATTTGAGAAAATGGGTGTTGACTTCCCCTGAATACGCGTGCATAATAACCGTTGCTGTTTAGACGTGCGCCAATACCTCAGCTGGATAGAGGGACTGACTACGAATCAGTACGTCGGGGGTTCGAATC
>CAVHFC010000035.1:15214-20322 GCA_963635025.1 Eubacterium sp. CAG:786 | reverse complement strand
GCGGTATACTGCGCCGTATGCGTTTGCGAACCTCTGTCTACATACCGGGCGATTCCGCTGTTCATACTTGCGATGCGCGTGCGAAGACGCTGCTGCTTGCCGTGTTTTCCGCAGCGGTGTTCTGGGTTGATACCTGGATGGGTATGGCGCTATTCGTCGCTGGGCTTGTTCTGCTGGTGGGTATGTCGCGTATTGGGTTCGGACGCGTTCTCCGCATGGGCATCCCGGTCTATTTTCTGGCTGCCTTTACCGTACTATTCGCCGCGATTAACGAATCGGTAGGGGTATGGCTCGGTTGTTTGTACGGCGCCCGCATGATCGTGCTGGTGTGGGCAAGCTTGATCGTCACGTTTACGACCACCTCTACCCAGCTTGCCGCTGCGCTTGGCTGGTTCGTGCGCCCGCTTGGTCGCCTTCACGTACCTGTTGACGATATCGCCATGGTGTTCTCGCTGACCATCCGCTTCATCCCTCTGACGGCACTTGAGTTGGGCATGGTTCGCGATGCTCAGTTTGCCCGCGGTGCCGCGTTCGAAACGAGGTCTCTGCCCAAACGCTTGAAAGCGTGGGGAACCGTGTTCATTCCGCTGTTCGTGCAGCTGTTCCGTCGTGCGGACCGCCTGTCCGTCGCCATGGATGCGCGTTGCTATGGTCTTTCGGGCGCGCGTCGAGGACAATTGAACGCCTTTGTTTGGCAGGCGGGGTCGCTTGTCGCGCTTACCGTCGGAGCCGTGCTCATGATCGGGATTGCCTGGTTTCTGTAGCTCGCTTGCATTTGCGAGAAGCACGCGGCCGCCTCGCCTTCTTCCCGGAAGGGCCACTTCTCCTTTCTTTCGGATGCGATTTCCTTCGTTAACTCCTCCGAACGCGGGCTCATTTTGCCGCCCATCCAACCCCTTCGCCGTCTTTTGCAGGGCGCATGGTACAATGCGCCCCGTATGGCCCGGTGCAGATGCCGGGCGCAAAAGGAAACATCCTTAGAGGAGGCATGCAATGAGCGTCATCATCGATGTGTTCGGGCGTGAGGTCCTGGACTCTCGCGGCAACCCCACGGTTGAGGTGGAGGTTGTGTTGGAGGATGGTTCCTTCGGCCGCGCGGCCGTTCCGTCCGGTGCGTCCACCGGCGCGTTCGAGGCCGTTGAGCTGCGCGACTGCGACAAGAGCCGTTATCTGGGCAAGGGCACGCTTGATGCCGTCGCTCATGTGAACGATGAGATTGCCGATGCCCTTATCGGCGTTGAGGCCGACGATCAGCGCGCTATCGACGATATCATGCTGGAACTTGACGGCACCGACAACAAGGGCGCTCTCGGCGCGAACGCCATCCTGGGCGTTTCGCTGGCCTGCGCAAAGGCCGAGGCTGAGTCGTGCGGTCTGCCGCTGTACAAGTACATCGGCGGCGTGAACGGGCATATCCTGCCCACGCCGATGATGAACATTCTCAACGGCGGCGTGCATGCCGACAACAACGTCGACTTCCAGGAGTTCATGATCATGCCGGTCGGCGCCGAGACGTTCGCCGAGGCCCTGCGCTGGTGCGCCGAGATCTACCACACGCTGAAGAAGGTTCTGCACGAGGCCGGTCTTGGCGGCGGCGTGGGCGATGAGGGCGGTTTCGCGCCGAACTTCACCACCAACGAAGAGCCGCTCGAGTACATCGTCAAGGCGTGCGAGGCCGCCGGCTACAAGCCCGGCAGCGACATTATGTTCGCCATGGACCCGGCTTCCACCGAGTTCTACAACGCTGAAACCGGCAAGTACGTCCTGGCGGGCGAAGGCCGCGAGCTGACGAGCGCCGAAATGGTCGACTACTGGGCCGCGCTGGTGGAGAAGTACCCGATCATCTCCATCGAGGACGGCATGGCTGAGGAAGATTGGGACGGCTGGAAGGCACTGACCGATCGCATCGGCGACAAGGTGCAGCTGGTGGGCGACGACCTGTTCGTCACGAACAGCAAGCGTCTTGCCAAGGGCATCGAGCTTGGCTGCGCGAACGCCATCCTCATCAAGGTGAACCAGATCGGCAGCCTGTCCGAGACGCTCGACGCCATCGAGATGGCCAAGCAGGCCGGCTATGCATGCGTTATGAGCCATCGTTCCGGTGAAACCGAGGACACCACCATCGCCGACTTGGCGGTTGCCCTGAACACCGGCCAGATCAAGACGGGCGCTCCGTGCCGTTCTGACCGCGTGGCGAAGTACAATCAGCTGCTGCGCATCGAGGAAGAGCTCGACAGCCAAGCGCAATACGCCGGTCGCAACGCCTTCTACAACATCAAGTAATTGCAGGCGCGGCGACCTGACGGCCGCCGCACTACTTCAAGCCCCTGCGATTCCGGAATCGTGGGGGCTTTTTGCTGCTTGAGGCACCTTGCCTGCTACAATATTCGACAAATGTGTCAACGCGTCGCAAGGAAGTTAAGACGATGAAGCAATACAACCCGCATGAGATCGAGCCTCGTTGGCAAAAGGTCTGGGCAGACGCCGACCTGCACAAGGTGACCGAGGATTCGTCCAAGCCGAAAAAGTACGTGCTCGAGATGTTCCCGTATCCTTCGGGCGACATTCACATGGGGCATGTGCGCAACTACACGATCGGCGACGTGATCGCCCGCTACTCGAAGATGCGCGGTTTCGACGTGCTTCACCCGATGGGTTGGGACGCGTTCGGTCTTCCGGCGGAAAACGCCGCTATCAAGCATCACAGCCATCCGGCGAAGTGGACGTATGCGAACATCGAGACGCAGAAGGCGTCCTTCAAGCGCATGGGCTTCTCCTACGACTGGGACCGCACCGTCGTCGCCTGCGACCCCGAATATTACCGCTGGGGCCAGTGGATTTTCCAGCAGTTCTACAAGCGCGGCCTGGTCGAGCGCCGCAACAGCCCGGTGAACTGGTGCCCCGGCTGCGGCACCGTGCTCGCTAACGAGCAGGTGACCGAGGGTCGTTGCTGGCGTTGCGACAGCGAGGTCGAGAAGCGCGACCTGACGCAGTGGTACTTCAAGATCACCGACTACGCGCAGGAGCTTCTGGACGATCTTGACACGCTCGAGGGCTGGCCCGAGCGCGTCAAGCAGCAGCAGGCGAACTGGATCGGCCGTTCCGAGGGCGCCGAAGTGAAGTTCACGCTGTGCGACCGCGATGGCAACGCGCCGGAAAACCCCACCGAGGATGACCTCATCACCGTGTTCACCACGCGCGCCGACACGCTGTTCGGCTGCAGCTTCTTCCTGCTGGCGCCTGAAAGCCCCATCCTGGCCGACCTGGTTGCCGGCTCGGAATACGAGGCGGCCGTCATGCAGGTGGTCGAGGACGCGAAGAAGATCACCGCGGTCGAGCGCGCTCAGGGCAGCAAGGAAAAGCATGGTGCGTTCACCGGGCGCTATGTGGTGAACCCTATCAACGGCGAAAGGGTGCCCGTATGGGTGGCCGACTACATCGTGGCCGATTACGGCACCGGCGCGGTCATGGCCGTTCCCTGCGGCGACCAGCGAGACTTCGAATTCGCCAAGAAGTACGATCTGCCCATCATCCCGATCATCTTGGGCGAGGGTGATCCGCTGTTCGCCCAGCTCAATGGCGAGCAGAACCGCGTGGTCACGAGCGTTGACTGGGAAGCGGCCATGGAGGCCGAGGGTGTGCTCGTTCAGTCCGGCAAGTACACGGGTCTGACCGGCGGCAAGCATTCCGAAGGCGAGGCGGCCATCGTCGCCGACCTTGAGGCGGCCGGCCGCGGCAAGCGCAAGGTGGAGTTCCGCCTGCGCGATTGGCTCATTTCGCGCCAGCGCTACTGGGGCAACCCCATCCCAATGATCTACTGCGACGACTGCGGCGTTGTGCCTGTTCCCGAAGAGGATCTTCCGGTGCGCCTGCCCGAGAACATCGACCTGTCTGCAGGCGAGACGCTTGCCGCGCACGAGGAGTTTTCGAAGTGCGCGTGCCCGAAATGCGGCAAGCCTGCTCGTCGCGAAACGGACACCATGGACACGTTCACGTGCTCGAGCTGGTATTACCTGCGTTACACCGACCCGCACAACGACGCCGCGCCGTTTAGCTCCGACAAGGCGAACCGCTGGATGCCGGTCGACCAGTACATCGGCGGCATCGAGCACGCCATCCTGCATCTGCTCTACAGCCGCTTCTTCACGAAGGTTCTGCGCGATTTGGGCCTGGTGAATTTCGACGAGCCGTTCAAGAACCTGCTGTGCCAGGGCATGGTGCTTGACGAGCACGGCGATGTGATGAGCAAGTCGAAGGGCAACGTCATCTCGCCCGAGGATATGATCGCCGGCTACGGCGCCGACGCGGTGCGCGCCTATATTCTGTTCATGGCGCCGCCCGACAAGGAGCTGCAGTGGAACGAGGACGGCTTGGCCGGCATGCACAAGTTCCTCAACCGCGCGTGGCGCATGGTGTACGACCTGGTGGGCAAGGCTGACGAAGATTCGCTGTACCAGGCGGGCGCGAGCGAGGCCGAGGTTGCCGAGGCTCGCAAGGTGCTGCTGCGCGAGCGCCATCGCGTGGCCGGCAAGGTGGTCGACGACTTCGATCGCAACAACTTCAACACGGCCATCGCCGCCATTATGGAGCTGGCGAACGCGACGGGCGACTACCTGCGCAAGTGCGGCCCCGAGCAGCGCGCCGCCAATGCCGACGAGCAGGCGTTCGCAACGGAAATCGCCGAAGTGCTGGTGAAGCTGCTGGCTCCCATGTGCCCGCACATGTGCGAGGAGCTGTGGCACGACGCGCTGGGCTTTGAGGGCAACGTGTACACGCAGCCGTGGCCCGAGTTCGACCCGGAGCAGGCGAAGGCCGACGAGGTCGAGCTTGCGGTGCAGGTCAACGGTAAGATGAAGGCGCGCATCACGGTCGTTGCCGACGCGGCGGATGACGACGTGAAGGCGGTGGCGCTCGAGGCGGTGAAGGCGGCCATCGACGGCAAGGACTTGAAGAAGGTTATCGTTGTGCCCGGGCGTTTGGTGAACATCGTTGCGAAGTAACACGCCAGCGTGCTAAACTTGAGAAAGCGGCGATGCCCGTAGGATTTGAGACCTGGACGGGCGACGCACTAGGATTGGAAGCGGTAGTTGCAGCTACCGCTTCTTTTT
>CAVHFC010000035.1:0-14925 GCA_963635025.1 Eubacterium sp. CAG:786 | reverse complement strand
ATGGCTTTGCTGAGACGGAGTTGCGGCGATTCAGCGGGCGTTGGTGGGTCTTCGCGCGCGTTTGCTATCATCGGGCGAACGATGAGCGGTGCGAAGCGACATAAAGGATGTTTGAGGCGGATGCTGGATATGGTGCTGGCGTGCGTGATTGCCGTGGTGGCGGTGTTCGCCATTACCAACGTGGTGACCGTGGTGGGGTCGAAGGGTTCTATCGTGACGGCATCCGAGGCGCAGGCTCGTACGCAGGCTCAGCAAGCCGATGCCATCGTGGTTTTGGGGGCGAGCGTGCTTGCCGACGGAACGCCGTCTACCATTCTGCAGGATCGTCTCGACGACGGCATCCAGCTGTATTTTGCGGGCGTGGCCCCGAAGATCATCATGAGCGGAGACAACGGATCGGCATCGTATAACGAGGTCAAAGCTATGAAAGCCTATGCGATTGCGCAGGGCGTCCCCTCTGAGGACATCTTCTGCGACCATGCGGGCTTCTCAACCTACGAAAGCATGTATCGCGCGAAATACGTGTTCGGATGCAGCAACATCGTCGTAGCCACGCAAACCTACCATTTGTATCGTGCGTTATGGTCGGCGCAGTGTCTGGGCATGCAGGCCATCGGTGTGCCCAGCGACTATCGCACCTACCAAAAGCAAACGCAGTACGACGTTCGTGAGATACCCGCCCGCACCAAAGACTTCTTCCAGGCGCTTGCGCGCGTACCTTCCACCTATGTGGGCGAAGCCGTGAGCCTTGACCAGTCGGGCGATGTGACGAATTAGGGACGCCTTTAGGGGAGGGTACTGTCGCTCGGAAGTGCGCCGTGGGGTTTCCCGCCTAGTGCGTTCTTGGTACGCCTTGTCGGCGGCGCTCACGAAGGGTTTCCGTCTATCCTTTCGACTCCTGCACCAGGTCGATAAGCTCTTGTTGGCAATGAATGTCCAGCTTGCGATAGATATGCTGGCGGTGCGTGCTGATGGTGCTGCGCGACAGGCAAAGCTCGTCTTGGATGACGGGAAGGTTCCGTCCCTTCGCCAACAGCACCATGATTTCCTGCTCCCTATCGGACAAATTGTAGGCTCGCGCGACCTGCGCGCATTTCTCGCGGAAGCGCTGTTTGCGCTCCATAGGCAGGAGATCCATGGCTTGCACAAGGTCGGTTTCGGAAAACGTGAAGCCGCTCGCGATAAGGACGGCAAGCACGCCTATCGCCATGAGGGGCAGGGCGGTTTCCGCGGAGATGCTCATGCGATGAAGCACGAACCTCCCCAGGAGCATTCCGGCAATCGGGCCGATCGCCCACCCGGCGCGCACGAGCGAAAACGTGCGTACGCGCTTTGCGGGCGCCCTTCCGCAAACCCCCGAAAGGATCACCCACATGAACATCCCGAAGCAGGAATACGATGCGGAGTTGATGGCGTGGGGGATAAGCGCCCAGGTCTGTCCGTACGTTGTCGGAACCATTACCAGCAGAACGCTTGCGACCAGCAGCAGGATGAGGAAGTGGTAGATGTTGCGGGCCATGCGCTGGGTCTTCATGTTCGCAAGGATAAGCGCCACCACCACGGTCACGAGCGTCGCGATGAACGCGCCTCCGCCTTCGACGATCGCGTATCCGGTGCCGCCAAGCTCGATCACGCCCATTTGCACGTATAAGGTGCGGACCGCTTCGTTCGAGAACCCGACGAGCGCGGCGCACAGAGAAAGCCGCAGCGTCAAAGCGTCAAGGTCGTTGCTCTCGGGGCAGTCGCGCTCGGCTTCGGGCGCATCCAAGGGAGTGGCGAGCCCCTGATCCACCGAAAGATGCATGCCGTACGAAAGAAGCACGGCTGAGATGATGGGCGTCGAGGCAGCAAATAGGCACGCTTCGAAGCTTTCGCATAGCAGGAATATGGCGAACAGAAGTGAACAGAGGATGGTTCCCGTGGCTGCCGCCACAACGCACGATCGGGTGTCGAGCAGGCTGAACGCGATGCCGAATCGGATGAGAAACAGGCCCGACGCCACACCGGAAACGATTCCGGACGCCACCATGCATACGATGCTTCCACCTGCGGAAAGGGTCAGCGACAGCTGCATCCCCAGCGTACTTGCGGATATGATCGCCGGTAGCGCCCAAAGACTCGCTCGGTGCCGAAGCAGCTTTTCGGTCAATTCGTCGTAGGTGCCCGCGACGGTGAGCGTAAGCGCAACCGAGATGATGGAGACAAGGTAAATGGTATCGAGCGTTGATTCTCCCTGCGCGAAGCCTGCGTAAATTCCCAGGCTCTTGAACACCATCGATATCCATACCATGTTGAAGGCGAAGGCCGCTCCGACGGTGAGCTCTGCGGCGTTAGGAAGCCTTCGAGACGACGTTTGGTCCCGGGTCTCTACAGTGTTTTGCGTTGGTGCGGCTTTGGTTGAAGCGCTTATGGTTGCCTCTGATTGCATGAACCCCCCCGATCATGCTGCGTTACGGCCGACCTTCTTTCCCCCGCTTAGTCGGCCTCGCTCGGTTTCCATTGTATCCGTTCCGGTTTCCCTTGCGGCTGGTCCTGTCAGCCATCGATTATCCGACTTTGTGAATAAACCGCGAAAACCCCAGGTCAATAGGCATCGTGCTTTGTGCACGATGCCGTTCGCAACCAAAACGCGCCCTGTGCCCGATGGTGTCTTTCCGATTGTGAACATATTGTGAAGGCATCTTCGTAACCGATGAGAGGAGGAGGAATGGGCAAATTGAGCATGACGCGTCGAACGTTCACGAAGATTGCGGCCGTCTCGGCCGCTGCGCTCGGCGTGGTCGGAATCGGGGGAGAAGCCCTGGCGGAAACGAAAAGCGGATCCGCAACCACCGCAGGGGAGGTGAAGCACATACGTTCCGCTTGCCGCGGCTGCGGAAAGATGGAGTGCGGCGTGTGGGTCACCGTTCAAGACGGGCGCGTTATCAAGTCGGAGGGCGACGAGAGCGCGTTCCAGTCGGCGGGCAACCATTGCGCTAAGGGCCAGGCGTCCCTGCAGGCGGCCTACCATCCGACGCGCTTGCGCTATCCCTTGCGCCGCACCGGGCCGAAAGGGCAGGATCCGGCATGGGAGCGCATCACGTGGGATGAAGCGTACAAGGCGACGGTTGAAGCCATCCATGAAAAGCAGGACAAGTACGGCAAGGAAACCTGCATCTTCATGGGCGGCACGTCGCGTATCTGGGCCATGGGCCCGTATGGAAGCCTGAAGCAGTGCTTCGGCAGCCCCAACGGCATTCAGGCGAATGAGATCTGCAAAGGCCCGCGTTTCTACGCGACAAGCCTTGATGCATCCAACGCGTACAGCTGGATGGAAACGGTGGGCCGTCCGCACGTGTTCGTGCAGTGGGGTGGCGCCTCGGAGCTTTCCAATTACGACGACAGCTGCCGTACCACGGTGGACGTGGCGACGCGAGCCAACACGCATATCATCGTTGATCCGCGTCAAACGAACCTCGGCAAGGAAGCCGACATCTGGGTGAATTTGCGCCCCGGCACCGATGGCGCGGTGGCGAACTGCTGGGCTCAGGTCATCATCGAGAACGACCTGATCGACGACATGTACGTGCGCAAATGGATGAACGCGCCCATGCTCGTGGTCGAGGAGGATTCTTTCGAGCCGACCGAGTGCGCATCGACTCAGCAGTCGAAGAAGATCAAGACGCGCCTGCTGAAGGAATCGGACATCAAGGAAGGCGGGTCTTCGGGCCGCTTCATGGTGCTCAATGAAATGAACGGCGAGCTTTCCTATTACGACACCACCGCCGACAACCCTGGTTGGGAAGGTGAGAACTGGACTCCGGCGACGGCAGGCAAGGAAGCTCATCAGCCGGGTCTCGATGCGACGGGCCAGAGCCAGGGCTTCGTGCTTGACTACACGCCGTTCCCCGACGGGCTCTACCCGGCCCTGTTCACGGAATCGGGCGGACATGCGGTCACGCTCAAGGATGGCACCACCGTGCATGTTCGCACGGTGTGGGAGCACTACATCGACTTCTTGCAGGATTACACGCCGGAAAAGGCTTCGAAGATCACGGGCGTCGAGGCGGAAACGCTGAAGAAGGCCGCTTTGGCCTACGCTACGCGCGTCGATCCGTCGACTGGCTACGGCAACGGCGGTATCCAGTACATGCTTGCCCCCGAGCACGCCTGCAACTCCGTGCAGAACCAGCGCGCGTGCGACCTGGTCGCGGGTATCACGGGCAACATGGACGTTCCGGGCGGCATGCGCGGGTCGACCCCCGGCTGGCCGTACTTCGACCTGGCTATGTGCAATGGCGACTCCAAGGAGATCCCGAAGTATGACTCCAGCAAGATCTTGGGTTCCGAGCGCTTCCCGATGATCGGCAGCGACTGCGGCCCCGGCTGGGCCGACTGCACGTCCATCTACGATGCCATCAACACGGGCGACCCGTATCCCGTCACCGTGGGCATCGGCCAGACAGGCGACTTCATGAATCAGGGCAACTCCATCTACAACGCTGAGCAGCTGGAGAAGCTTGATTTCTGGTGCTCGATCGATCTGTGGCACACGCCGACCGTCGACTTGGTGGCCGACATCGTTATGCCCGCCGCTCACTGGATGGAGCTCGACTGCATTCGCAAGTCCCAGGGTTCCTCGGGTGCGTTCGGCGCAACGGTGAAGGCGATCGATCCTCCGGGTGAGGCGAAGAACGACCTGGAAATTGTCGTCGGCCTGTACAAGGCAGCCGGAATCCCGTATTTCGACGAGACGAAGCACGGTGCGAAATGGCTTGAGGGCGAGGCCTGCGTGGACGCGTGCAACGAGGTCGGCCTGGCGAACTTCCGCATTCCCAAGTGGAAGGATTACAAGGAGGAGTTCCAGAAGAACGGCTGGTTCGATTCCAAGGTCGAGAAGCCCGAGGACTGGGGCATCTACCGTCGTTACCAGATCGGCTCCGGACATATTTCGGGCGGCTTCCCGCCAACGCCCACGCAGCGCCAGGGATGGAACACGACGACGCACAAGCAGGAGATTTGGTCGACGGTTCTTGAGTCGTGGCTGGTCAACGGCGTGAACAACAACGGCGTGGCGCCGAACATGGCTTTCAGCAAGGAGCAGTTCTCCAAGGACGAGGTGTTCCCGCTGTTCAAGGAGGCGCCGCACGGCCCGGTGGAGGAGCCTGAATCCTACACCGACGATAACGCGTTCCTCATGACAACGGGACGTCGTCAAGGCACCTACTTCCACTCCGAGCATCGTCAGCTGCCCTGGTGCCGCGAGCAATGGCCCGTGCCGCGCTTGGAGATGAACCCCGAAGACGCGCAGCGCTTGGGGCTTGAGCAGGGCGATTGGGTTTGGATCGAGTCGAGCTACCCGGCGACCGAGTACACCGAGGCGTTCACGCACAAGATCCGCGAGATCGTCGATCTGTACTACGGCATTGAGCCGGGCGTGGTCAACGCCGAGCATCAGTGGTGGTATCCGGAGCTTGAGCAGCCTGATCACGGTTTCAAGCTGTCTGGCGTGAACTGCCTGATCGACCGCCATGCCCAGGACAGGATTTGCGGCTCGTCGAACTTGCGCGCGTATCCGGTGAAGGTGTACAAGGCTACCGCCGAGAACAGCCCGTTCGGCAATCCCGTCCCGTGCGGCGATGACGGCACGCCCATCATCCACACGAGCGACGATCCGCGTCTGAAGGATTGGCTGCCCGACTACGACAGCGCCAGAGGGGAGGAGTAAACCATGACGCATTATGCGATTGTGACCGACCTGAACAAATGCGTCGGTTGCCTTGCCTGCTCCATCAGCTGCAAGGTGGTCAACAACGTGCCTATCGGCAATTACTGGAACAAAGTGCTGCGCGTGGGCCCGAATCCGCGAAAAGAGGGCGGTCAGTGGCCCGATGTCTACACGTACTTCCTGACCGTGCAGTGCCAACATTGCAAGAACCCCGCTTGCGTCGAGGTGTGCCCGACTGAAGCGTCGCACGTGCTTTCCGACGGAACGGTGCAGATCGACAAGTCGAAGTGCATCGGTTGCCAGTTCTGCGCTATGGCTTGCCCTTACAACGTGCGATACCTCAACGAGGAGGAGCGCGTCGTGGAGAAATGCACCCTATGCGAGCAGAAGATCGCCCAGGGCGAGCTGCCGCAATGCGTTGCCCAGTGCGGAGGCCGTGCGCGTTTCTTCGGCGATTTGGACAAGGGTATCGAAACCTTCGAGGCTCCGGCTGCGCCGCTTGCGGGCGACAAATCCTACGCCGCGCAGACCGAGGCGCGCGTGACGCTGAAGGAATCGACGGGGGAGAGCTGCGATTATCCGGTGAAACCCTACAAGGATTCCGAGATCCATCATCTGCCCGACGTGGGCAACAACCCCTCGTTCGTGTACATCTTGCGAAACGAGCAGTGGCAGGGAGAGGAGTAAATCATGGAACTGCAATGGCCTCTGATCCTGTTCACCACGCTTGTCGCCTGGTCGGCCGGGGTCTTCGGAACCCAGGGCGTTTTAGTCCTTTCCGGTTCCGCGAAAAAGTCGCAGAGCATCCTGACCATCGTGTCCGTGGTGCTGTTGGCGGCATCTGGCATCGCCGTGTTCTTCCACCTGCAGCACTGGGAGCGCATCTTCAACGGCTTCGGGCATATAACCTCGGGTATCACGCAGGAGCTTATCGCAATCGTCCTGTTCGTGGTCATCGCGGTGGTGTTCTTCGCAGCGCTGCGCAAATCCGATGACGGCGGAACCGTGCCTGCAGGGGTGGCGTGGGCTGCAATCGTCATAAGCGTCGTTCTTGCGGCGGTGTGCGCTCACAGCTACATGATGCCCGCGCGACCTGCTTGGAACAACGTGCTTGAGGTGCTGAGCATCGTGGGCGCAGCGTGCCTTATGGGTCCGGCAACGTGCGCTGCGGTGATGGCGGTGCGGGGCGACTCGCTTGAAGCGGCTGGCCTGCCTGCGCTTGTCGGCGCGGCGATCGGTGCGGTTTGCACTGCGGCTTATGCGGTGTTCATTCAGATGAGCAGCGGCTCGTTCACGCAGGTGGGATACTACTTCGACCCGACGGTTCCCACCAAGGCGATGGCCGACGTCGCGTTGACGGCCGGCGATCAGGCACCCCTTCTGTGGGTCGGTGCGGTGATCGTGGGCGCGGCGGTACCGCTGGTGTGCTGCGCGTTGGCGAAGAAGAAGGGCAACGCCTCAAGCTGGAAGGCCCTCGGTTGCGTCGCGGTTGTTGCGGCTGTGATCGGCGCGGTGAGCCTGCGCGTTGCGTTCTACAACATGGGCCTGTCGGTGTTCATGTTCTACTGATGGGTCGCGCGCCGCGATCGGGCTGTTCAGACGAATTGAATTCGCAGAGCGTTTGACGGCTCGAGTGCGACGGAAGACGTGAGCTCATTGGTTTTCGAGCCTTGCTGCCGGTACCCCTCCTCGGCGGCAAAGCTCCCGCAAGCCCCTTGCTGCGGGCGCGATTCGCATCCCCCAAACCCCTTGCAACAGCGAATCGCTTCCGCCGTAAGGGGCTTGTTGCGTTTTGGGGAAGATGACAAGCAAGGCCAGCGTCTCTTCGTGCGTGCCGTGCGGTTTTATTGCAGGCGGCGCTTGACCCCTTACGCCATCGGCGGCTCTTCCAGGCCGAAACGTTCGCGATGCGCTTCGGTGATGATGTTCGCGAAGTAGCAGTACATGATGTGCTTCGCATGGGCGACCAGGTTGATGGCGCCGCTTGATAGGCACCATTCGAACACGCATCCCTTCACGACCGAGCAGCAGTCGAACGACATGTCCTCAGCGCTCCAGTCGCGGCGCACGTACCCGGCAGCCTGCGCGTGACGCAGACCCTCGGTGCAGGTGCGCAGCATGTTGTTCATGGTGTCCGGCGTTCCCATGACGCTGCGCGCGTCGAGCGCCTTGTTGCTGGTTTGGTAGTAGTTCGAGATGAACTCGATGCCGGTTTGCTGGCAGTAATCCAAATACTGATGGTACATGCGCCAGATGAGCAGGCACACGTCGTCGCCAGCCTCCTCCACGATCGAGGCGTCGTGCTCTTCGATGAACGTGTCGAGCCCTTCCTCCAGGTAGTACAGCATCAGGTCGTCCTTCGAATTGAAGTGATAGAAGAACGTGCCTTTCGAAACGCCGGCCTCCTCGCAAATGTTGGCGATGGTCAGATAATCTTCGCCGTGTTCGCGGAGCAATTTTGCGGCTGCATCGAAAATTTTCTTGCGGGTCTGCTGCGACTTCACCCGTCGGGGAGCTTGGATCGCCATGTTCGAACCTCTCTTGCCTTTCCTGCAAACAAGCAGGTCAATCCCTTTGTTTCGCCGAAAACTATACCAAAGTTCAAACAACTTTGCAAAAAGGTGTTGACAACCCTGAATCCATGGGCGTATTCTGCGCTCGTACCGAAGATTAAACCGAGTTCAAATAAGGGTATAAGACTTGGTTTAACTTACGGTATAGTTGTTCAAATTCGCGCTTGACCTGCGCGGTTGGGCGCAACAAGGGGTAGAGGGGGCACGTATGAGCGCTTACGACAAGCTGCTTGAGCCAATTCAGATCGGCACCCACACGTGGAAGAACAGGATTGCCAAAGGGCCGTCCTCCACGCTGTTCTGGGGACCGGATCAATTCTGCAACGACACCGTCATCAACACGTTCGAGGCCATCGCAAAAGGCGGGGCGGCGGCCGTGACCATCGGCGCCGGCATCTCCGACGACCCGGCGATGCTCATCTGCAAAGATGGTTCCTCAGGCTTCACGGTCGAGGATTACCCGTTCCCGGGCCTGTACGACGACAAGTTCATCCCGGGCCTGTCGAAGCTTGCCGACGCCATCCACAAGCATGGTTCCGAGATCATCATGCAGATTTTCCAGAACGGCTCGGCGCTGAAGACCGAGGGAGGGTCGTGGGGTCCCTCCGACATTGCCGAGGCCGATCTGCCGAGCCCGGTTCCGTATTGCTTCCCGGTGCGCGGCGTTTCGCGTGAGGAGATCCGGTCGTTCAAGGAGCGTTACATCGACGCGGCCGAACGCTGCAAGAAGGCGGGCCTCGACGGCGTGGAGGTACATGCGGCGAACGGTTACTTCGTCATGAGCTTCACGAGCCGCATCTGGAACAAGCGCACCGACGAGTACGGCGCGCAGTCCGTTGAGAACCGCACGCGCCTTGCCTGCGAGCTGATCAGCGGTATCAAGGAGCGCTGCGGCGAGGACTTCATCGTCGGCGTGCGCATGAACGGCCAGGAGTTCGGCCATCCGGACGGAACCACCATGGAGGAATCGGCGCAGTTCGCCAAGCTCTATGAAGCTGCTGGCGCCGATTACATCAGCGTCACCGGTTACGGTTACGGCGACTGCCCGTTCCAGTACGCGGCCGACTATTGGCAGTACCCGAAGGCGGATGCCGATATGAAGGAGTATCTGCCGCGCCTCGAGGACAAGGGCCTGCTCGTTCCGCTGGCGGAAAACGTGAAGCGCGCCGGCGTGAAGGTGCCCGTGTTCGGCATCGGCAGCCTGACGCCCGACAAGGCTGAGGCGGCCATCGAGGCGGGCGAGATGGACTTGGCGCTGTTCGCTCGCGGTCTTTGGGCTGATCCCGACATGGCGAACAAGCTTGCCGCAGGGCATCCTGAGGATATCCGCCGCTGCAATCATTGCGCGACGTGCGACGCGGAAGCGCCCGGCATTCATAAGCGCTGCCGCGTGAACCCGGCGTTCGGGCGCGAGGCCGAGCTTGGAAACTATCAGCCCGCAAGCACGAAGAAGAAAGTGCTCGTGGTGGGCGGCGGCGCTGCCGGTCTGGAGTGCGCGCGCGTGGCGGCCGAGCGCGGCCACGACGTCACCCTGTGCGAGAAGGAGTCCATGCTGACGCTCGAGCTGAAGCTCGCAACCATGGTCAAAGGTTCCGTTTCCGAGGACGTCCCGGCGCTCATCGAGTTCCTTGAAGGTCAGGCGGCAAAGCAGCCAAATCTCACCATCAAGACGAAAACCGAGGTAACGCCCGCATTCGTGAAGAAATTCCAACCGGATGCCATCGTGGTGGCAACAGGCGGCAAGTACGGCGTGCCTGCGCTGCCCGGCATCGATTCCAAGATCGTTTCCACCGTGCCGCAGCTCACCAAGTTGGCGGCGGCCCCGTTAAAGCTGTTCGGCGCAAACGCGCTCAACAAGCTTTCCCAGGTGGCGCTGCCCGGCATCGGCAAGAACTGCATTGTGCTCGGCGCCCAGATCGAGGGCATCCAGGGAGCCATCTTCCTGCAGAAGCGAGGCAAGAACGTCGTCGTGTTCGACGAGGTGGACAAGGTTGCCGACCGCATGCCCCCGCGCTATGCCGATCGTTCGCTGCACTACCTGCGCGAGGTGGGCGTGCCCATCACGACCGGCGTGACCTTCAAGGAGATCACCAAGAAGGGCCTGACCTACATTCAGGACGGTCAGGAGAAATTCCAGCCCGCCGACACCATCATGGTGTTCCAGTCGCCCGGTGCCGACCTGTCGGTATACGAGCAGCTCAAGGGCATGGCGCCTGAGGTGTATTCGATCGGCGCGTGCAACGGCGAGGACACGTCCCTTATGGTCGATGCGCTCAGTCAGGGCCGCGAGGTGGCCGTGCGCCTGTAGGGAGGGCGCGAAAAGGCGAAGACCGGGAAGCTTTGCTGGGAGGCTGGCTTCCCGTCTGGCCGGCGGTGACGAAAGGGGTTTCGCGCCGTTGGCGATAGAGGGTTCGAGCGCTTGGAGGGGCCGAGCGTGAACCCGCAAGGAGGTTTGAGAAAGGGGTAGGTATGGAAGCTACGAAGCTTTCAAAGGCGCCGTCGTTTCGATGGTGGATGCTGATCATGAACATGCTGGCCTACGGGCACTTCTTCATGACCGTGCAATGCTCCGCCGCGTTCGGCACCGCCATCCAGGAGTCGCTGGGGCTCAACGCGACGATGCTGTCGTTCTACACGACGGCGATCATGATCAGCTTCGCGTTCTTCGGAAGCGTGGGCGGCAAGCTCATCGTGAAGGTGGGGCTGAAGAACACCGTGCTTGCGGCGCTGGCCATCAACGTGGTTGCATCGGTGCTGTTCATCTTCTTGGGATCGACGTACGTTCCCGGGCTGATCCTGCGTTTCTGCCAAGGCATCGCCGGCGGCTTTTTGGCCGCAGCTGCGGTGAACTCCACCGTTATGTGGTTCCCGGTTCGCCAGCGTGCGCTTGCCAACGGCATCCTGCTCGGCGTGCTCGGCATCGGCTTCACGTTCGCCACGCTTGGTGCATCCGCCTTGCTGGGGGCGGGGATGACCTGGTATCAGGGGCTCGGCACGCTTGTTGCCGTATCGGGTGCCGTCATCTTCGTGCTGTATCTGCTGACCACGAAAAACGTTTCCAGCGTGTACCCGGGTGTGGTGTCCATCGCGGAGCTTTTGCCCGAGGAGGCTGGCGCTTCGAAGGCGGCAAGCTCCGAGAAGCTGCCCTCGACCATGGCCGAGATTCGCAAAAGCTCGAAGTACTGGTGCTGCGCGCTGTTCGGCTTCGGCAACGGGTTCTTGGTCTACGGCTTCGGCACCTTCCTGTCCAGCTTGCTGACGAATGATCTAGGCATCACGGGTGGTCTGATCACCACCGTCATCAGCTCGACGTTCGTCATCACCATCATCGCCGCGCCGCTTGGCGGCATCTTGTCCGACAACGTGTTCAAGGGTTCGCGTTACCAAACCCTTATGATCGCCACCGGCATCACCGCCGTGAGCCTGCTGCTCATCCCGTTCGTGGGAAGCGCCTCGGTCGTGGTCGTGGCCGTGCTTCTGGCTTTGGCATACGGATCGGTCTCCATGGTGCTCGGCCCGTTCTGGTCCATCCCGAACGAGATCACCACGCCTGAGATTTCCGGCGCCTGCTGCGGCGAGCTGTCGATGCTGGCGAACTTCGGCGGCATCCTGGCCGCACCGATCTTCGCGTCGATCCTCGATGCCACGGGCACCGCGTTCATCTGCCTGGGCATCTGCATCGCCGTGGGCGTGATCAGCTTTATCGCCGGACGGGTCATCCACCAGTAGCGGCAAAGGGGTTCCGGTTCCGCGCGTCGGCTCGCTTGAGGGAAGTCGCGTAGGAAAGGAGCCTGCAAAACAAGGGCATTCGCCCCAACCGAGGGGGTTGGGGCATGCGATAGGAATCCACCTGGAATAAGGACCCAGGTGGGAGACGAAAGGGGTTTGTCATGGAAAAGAAGGTTGCGATCGTCACGGGCGCTGCAATGGGTATCGGCAAGGCGGGCGTTGAGCGTTTCTGCCGCGGCGGGTACACCGTGGCTGCATGCGACATCAACGAGGCCGTTCTGAACGAGACCGTCGCGGAAATGAAGGCCAAGGGCTACGACGTGGTTCCCTATGTGCTCGATGTGTGCGATTACGACGCTTGCCAGAAGGTGGTCGATGACGTGGTCGCCACGCAGGGTCGCGTCGACGCGCTGTACAACAACGCCGGCATCCTGGGCGATCGCGACGGCATCCTGGGCTTCGACCACAACAAGGTTAAGGAAGCCTTCGACGTCAACGTGTTCGGCGCGCTGAATCTGCTGCAGATCGTTGCGCGCGCCATGGACAAGCTGGGCATTCAGGGCTCCATTGTGAACACCACCTCCATCAACGCCGAGGTCGGCACGTGGGATCCCATCGGCTATATCGGGTCGAAGGGCGCCATGAAGGCCATCACGCAGGGCGCCGCGTTCCATCTGGGCGCGCAGGGCATTCGCGTGAACGCCGTGTCCCCCGGAGCCACCATCACCCCGATGGCCGCCAGCGTCTACGATTGCCCGCCGGCGCGCGAGGCCGTGGCCGTCAACCACAACCGTCATCGCTGGATCACCCCTGAAGAGGTTGCCAACGCCGCGTTCTGGCTGGCCAGCGAGGAGTCTTCCGGCGTGAACGGCATCGTCGTGTCCGTTGACGACGGCTATGCCACTGGCAAGGGCGCCGATCTGATCGGCATCTTCGAGCAGTGGGAGAAGGAGCACCCGGCCGAGGCGTAAAGGCCGTGTTTCCGTCAGCCTTGAGCGGGTTCTGCCGATGCGGCGCCCTCAAGGCTGGCGGGTTTCGATGCAACGCGCGAAGCGGGCCGGCTGTGTTCGCTTCGCGCATAAACCGCGGGTGCGCCGTGAGTGGCCAGCCCGCAAGAAGGGGGTAGCAATGAAGCTGACGAAGGAAGAGTGGAAGAGCCTCAACGATCGTTTGGTCATGGCGCTTCGCCCGCTGACCATGCCGGTTGCCGTCAAGCTGATAAACGACGAGAAGGAATTCGACCAGTTCGAAAACTTGCAGATGGTGAAGAACGTTTCCACCGGTTGCCAGCTGATCGGCATCGCGACGCATTTCCATATGACCATCGGCATCACGCCCGACAAGTTCATGACCACGTACTGCGGCGCGAACTGCGGCTGCTGCGAGCGTGACAAGGACTGGCACGAGGGCGTGCTGCTGGCAAACCCGCCGTATCCGTGGCAGGGCAACCTCGAGGCGTCGAAGGCGCATATGCAGTCCTACCTGGAGACCCTGCCGGAAAAGCCTTATGCGGGCATGGTGTGCAGCTGCCTGGATGACAACAACGTGCTTGAGCCGGACTGCATTTCCGTGCAGATTGTCGCATCTGGTGCGTTTTACCTGATGGCCGGCTTGATCGAATCCGAGTGGCAGAAGGTATGGTTCCCGTTCTCCGGCGAATCGCAGTGCGTGGACACGTGGATGTACACCATCAAGACCGGTAAGCCGGGCCTGTCCCTTGGTTGCCGCGGCGACCGCGCGCTCGGCAACCTGTCGGCCGGCGACGTGCGCATCACGCTGACCGTCGAGGACTTCATCAAGGCCGTCGATGGCGTGGAGGCGCTGCAGAAGCGCGGCATCGACTACCCGTACTTCGCGCCGATCATGCTTCCCGAAAACGTGTAGGGGCTGAAGAGCTAGAGTCGAGGAACTCGAGCTGAAGAGCTCATTTGAAGGGGGCCTGCGCAGTTCGTTTGCGCAGACCCCCTTTTTGTTGCCGGGCGAGTCCGCCTTCTGACTGCCGGCTCTTTCTTGAGTTTCTGCCTTGGCCCTTCGTTGGGTTTCCTGCCAGACGCTCCGCTACAGCTGGTCGGTGTCGAGCCAGATGGTGAAGGGGCCGTCGTTTGTAAGGCTCACCTGCATCATTGCGCCGAAGCTGCCGGTTTGCACGTGCTCAATGTCGCGGCGGGCTCGTTCGACGAACGCCTCGTAAAGCGCTTCGGCCGCCTCAGGCGCGCCGGCTTGCGTGAACGAGGGGCGGTTGCCCTTCTTGCAGTTCGCATACAGCGTGAACTGGGAAACCACCAGCACTTCTCCGCCAGCATCGGCAAGTGACAGGTTCGTCTTGCCGTCCTCGTCTTCGAAGATGCGCAGCTTGTAGATCTTGTTCCAAAGGCGCTCGATCTGCTCCGGTCCGTCTTCGCCGCCGACGCCGAGCAGGATAAGGTAGCCTTTGCCGCATTGGCCGATCACACGCCCGTCGACGGATACGTTCGCGCTTGTGACGCGCTGAATCAAAGCTCGCATGTCCGATCCTTTCCGCTTGGCTTCGCTACAGCGGAATGATAAGCGATTCCGAACCGCGCCGCCCACGTTTTGAATTTTGTGTTGCGCTTCGCGCTCTCAAGTTGGGGCCGAGCCATGGCTCGGCCCTACGAAATCTCGCTGCAAACTATAGCGTTGCATACCCCAAAAATCGTGGGCGCGAGGCATGACTCGCGCATAAATAGGTCAGCACCCGAAGGGTGCGTCGCTCTTATGCCGGCGCAAGCCGGCGGGGGCGTCCTGCTGGCCGGGGAGATCTCCCTATGCGTAATTTTTTCGTGGGCGCGAGGCATGACTCGCGCCTTAATCGGAAGCGTCCGGAGGACGCGCCAGTGTTTTTTTACGCGGGGCGGAAGCATGCTTGCGGGGCTGACATGCTTCCGCCTTTTGAAA
>CAVHFC010000034.1:4521-20333 GCA_963635025.1 Eubacterium sp. CAG:786 | reverse complement strand
GGTTGTGGCGCAGTTTGGTAGCGCACTTGACTGGGGGTCAAGGGGTCGCAGGTTCAAATCCTGTCAACCCGACCATGAATTGTAAAGCCGCTCTTTTGAGCGGCTTTTTTGTACTCGCAAAACAAGATTCGACGGCGCGACTCGCCCTGCCGGAGAACATCAAACACAGGCGCCGACGCAAGCCTGAATTTATCCATTATTTTAGAAGTGTTTCCCGCAAGGTATCATTTATGGTATACCTGACTTCGATACAATCCGTTTAGACAGGCGCGACAATCTGTCCGATTAACCGTCCTTCATTTGCGGCGTTAATGACCCTTGCTGAACCCCATTTACCGAGGATACCGCCCGACATGAGCATCCTTGGGGAATTTTGCCGCCGCAATGGTACAGTCTCATTCACCCGCAAAAGCGCATTGCGGGATATGACCGAAACGTCGCACCCACGCGACGTGATCATTGAACGAAAGGGGGAGACAGCGTGGCACTTATCGGGTTCCTTATCCTGTTTCCGTTGCTGATAGCGGGCGTCCTGCTTGTTGTTCGCAACGAGATGGCGCGTCGTGTGATCGTGTGCGCAGCAGGCGCTATCACGGGAATCGGCTCGATCTGGCTGGTTTTGGCAAACCTCGGATCGCCTTGGCTGCAAATCCAATTCTCTTCAGAAGTTGCGAACATCGTATGCTCCGTAGTTGGCGTCCTCATCGCGGCTGTCATCCTGTACTTCGGCATCAAGTATAAGAACATCCTTGCCAGCGTGCTGGCCATAGTCCAGGTGGTAGGCTCGCTTGCGTTCGATATCTTCGTTGCGCAGGGCATCGAGGTTGAATATGGTCTGTACATCGATTCGCTCTCGCTGCTCATGGCCTTCATCATCGGCGTGGTCGGCAGCGGCATCTGCGTCTATGCGCTCGGGTATATGGAGGATTTCCAGGAGCACGAGCCCCAAGGCGCAAAGGATCGCCGACCCACGTTCTTCGCCCTCATGTTCCTGTTCCTGTCGGCAATGTACGTCATCGTGTTCTCCAATAACCTTTTGTGGATGTTCACTGGCTGGGAGATCACCACGGTTTGTTCCTTTTTGCTCATCGGCTACACCCGCACCGAAGAGGCGATCAACAACGCGTTTCGTCAGATCATCATGAACCTTGCCGGCGGCATCGGTTTTCTGGTGGCTCTTTTCTGCATCGCTGGGCAGATGGGCACTTTGTCGCTGTACGACTTCCTGATCGAAGGCGCATCGGTGCCCGGCATAGCGACGCTTCCCGCGTGCGCCTTGGCCTTCGCGGGTCTTACCAAGGCAGCTCAAATGCCGTTCCACACCTGGCTGCTCGGGGCGATGGTCGCCCCGACGCCCACGAGCGCATTGCTGCATTCCTCAACAATGGTTAAGGCCGGCGTCTTTCTGCTCATCAAGCTTGCACCTATCTTCATCGTAAGCCCAGCACCTGCGGTGATGGTGATTCTCGTCGGCGGCCTGACGTTCATGCTCTGCTCGTTCATGGCCATCTCTCAGAGCAACGCCAAGCGCGTGCTGGCCTATTCGACCATTGCGAACCTCGGTCTTATCGTGGCCTGCGCCGGCGTCGGAACGCCCGAGGCCATCTGGGCTGCCTGCTTCTTGGTGCTCTTCCATGCGGTTGCCAAGTCGTTGCTCTTCCTGTGCGTCGGCACGGCCGAGCATCATATCGGCAGCCGCGACATCGAGCGGATGGATTTGCTCTTTGAGCGCATGCCGCGCCTGGCGCGCTTCATGATGGCGGGAATCATGGTCATGTTCGTCGCTCCTTTCGGCATGTTGGTGGCGAAATGGGCAACGCTTTCCACGTTTGCGAACACCGGCAACGCGGCGCTCATCATCATCTTGGGATTCGGCAGCGCCGCAACGTTTTTGTTCTGGGCGAAATGGCTCGGCAAGCTTTCCGGCATCGCCGCACGTCCGCTCAACATCGAAACGTCTGTGCACCGCACCGAATGGACGGCGCTCATGATCATGGCCGTGCTCTGCCTTCTGTGCTGCGCAGGCTTGCCGCTTCTGAGCCATACGATCGTCGATCCTTACATCGCCAGCGTGTACGGAACCTATGGAGAACCGCTCGGTGAGGGCAACCTTTGGGTTTCCGCGCTCCTGTCCATCGCGGTGTTCGTCGTTCTGTTCGCCGGCCTTGGCGCAAGCAACGTGAAGAAGACGGGTGTTTACCTATCCGGTGTCAGCGCGAACAACGACAACCGCACGTTTAGAAACTCGCTTTCGGGCGAAACCATGGCGCAGGCGCGCAACTGGTACATGGAAGACTACTTCGGCGAGAAGAAGATCAAGCCGATCGGCGAGGTTGCCTGCACCGCCGTGATCGTTGCAGCCTTTATCGTTTCGTATTTCGCCGCCCCGGTGCTGTTCTAAAGGAGGAGTGGTCGTATGTTCATTCTGAAAATCATCATCGGATCGCTCCTGTTCGCCGTCGTCGGAGGCGCGCTTGGATGCCTTTTGGCCGGCATCGACCGGAAGCTCTCGGCTCGTCTACAGGGCCGCGTGGGGCCGTCGCTTTTGCAGCCGTACTACGATGTGCGCAAGCTTCTCGAGAAGGATCGCGTGTCGGTTAACAGCGTCGAGGGGACCTATGTCACCTGCGCGCTCGTGTTCGCCTGCGTTGCCGGCGGCATCTTCTTCAGCGGCGGGAACCTGCTCTTGTCGGTGTTCGTCCTCACGCTTTCGAGCCTGTTCTTCATCCTGGCCGCGTACTGCACGCGCAGCCCCTATGCGGAGGTCGGCGCGGCCCGCGAGGCGCTGCAGATCATGTGCGAGGAGCCGATGAGCCTGTTCATCGCTGTGGCGTTCTTCTTCGCGGCCGGTTCCTTCGACGCTTCGGCGGCTTTCGGACTGAAAACACCGGCTATCGCCACGACATGGCTCGCGTTCATCGGCTTTTTGTTCATCCTCACCATCAAGATGCGCAAAAGCCCCTTCGACATCTCCACCGCTCAGCATGCCCATCAGGAAATCGTGCGCGGCACCACCACGGAAATGAGCGGCAAAACGCTTGCTAAGGTCGAGGTGATGCACTGGCTCGAAAACGTGCTGGCACTCGGCTGGGTCGGTCTGTTCTTCGTGTGCGGCAATCCGCTGTCCATCGTTGCCGGCATCATTGCGGCGGCTGTGGCCTTCCTGCTGGAAATCTTCATTGACAACAATTTCGCCCGCGTGAAGTGGCAGGCGATGTTCAAAAGCGCTTGGGTCGTCGCACTGGTGTGCGGCGGCGCGAACATCGCGGTCCTGACGTTTCTGTAAGGAGGACGCATGAGCTACTTATCGAAATCACCGTGGGTCATCCATTACGATGCATCGAGCTGCAACGGATGCGACATCGAGGTTTTGGCGGCGTTGTGCCCGGGTTTCGACGCCGAACGATTCGGCGTGGTGAACACGGGCAACCCCAAGCATGCCGACATCTTCTTGGTCACCGGCAGCGTGAACGAGCAGAACATCAAGGTCGTTCAGGAAATCTACGAGCAGATGGTCGAGCCGAAGGTGGTTGTGGCATGCGGCATCTGCGCTTGTTCTGGCGGCGTGTTCCATGACTGTTACAACGTGCTCGGCGGCGTGGACAAGGCCATCCCCGTGGATGTGTACGCGCCGGGCTGCGCGGTGCGCCCTGAGGCCATCATCGACGCCGTGGTCGAGGCGGTCGGGATCCTCGAGGAAAAGCGTGAGGCCATGAAGCGGGAAGCGAAGGGAGCGTAAGGCAGCTATGGCAATTCCAGCTACATACACCGAAGTCTCCATCGAAGGACTTCCTGCGCTTGCTGAGCGCATGCAAGCAGCGGGTGCCCGCTTTGTTCAGGTGCTCGCCGTCAACACTGAATCGGGCATCGACGTGCAGTACACGTTCATGCAAGATGGCTGCCTGAACAACTTCACCATCAAGGGAGTTCGCAAGGAGATGCCCATTCCCTCGATCACGAACCGCTTCATCGCCGCGTTCGTGTTCGAGAACGAGATCCACGATCTGTTCGGGCTCGACATACGCAACATCGCCATCGATTTCAAGGGTAATTTCTATGCCACTGCCGCAAAGGAACCGATGACCATCATCTCTCCCGAGCAGAAGGCCGCGCGCGAAAAGGCCGCCAAGGCGGCGGCAGCGAAGGCCGCCCGCGCGAAGCAGGCTCAAGCGGCGAACGCAAGCTTCGTCACCAGCCACCCCGACGCCAAGCAAAAGGTCAGCGGCGTGATGCCTTCCGATAGTGCCGAGGATATCGAGCTGCGCATGGCGGGTACCGACCCCGAGAAGATCGCCCGCGTCCGCGCCGCCATGGCTCGCAAGGCAAAGCTTGCCGCAGATGAGGCGTCGGCTGCCAAGGGGAAGGTGTACGACGAGGAGCTCGAGGCCAAACTTGCGGCAATGGATCCCGAGAAGGCCGCGAAGGTGCGCGCCGCCATGGCTCGCAAGGCCGAGCTTGCCGACATGCAGCCCGATAAAGCCGAGCAGGTGCGCGGCGCTCTTGCCAACAAGGCCAAGCTCGAATCCCAGCGCGCGTCCGGTCAGCAGACCGCGCAAAAGCAGGCCGAGCTTGAGGCGAAGCTTTCCCAGCTCGATCCCGAGCGCGCGGCGAAGGTTCGCGCGGCGCTTGACGCGAAAGCGCGCAAGGAAACCGCGCAGGCCGAGCATGACGAGAAGGTCGCCGTGCTTGAAGAACGCCTGAAGAACATGGATCCCGAGCGAGCGGCGAAGGTGCGCGCGGCGTTCGAGGCCAAGCAGACGAAGGCAAACCAAACAGACGGGGACAACCCCGCAGAATCTGAAAAGGCTGGTGAATAAGCATGGGCAAGGCAACCGTCATCCCATTCGGCCCGCAGCACCCCGTGCTTCCCGAGCCGCTGCATCTTGACCTGGTGGTCGAGGATGAGAAGGTTATCGAAGCCATCCCGCAGATCGGATTCATCCATCGCGGTTTGGAAAAGCTTGTGGAGACGCGCGACTACAACCAGTTCATCTACGTGGCCGAGCGCATCTGCGGCATCTGCGCCTTCGGTCATTCCATGGGCTACGCGGAAACCATCGAGAACCTCATGGACGTCGAGATTCCCAAGCGCGCCGAGTATCTGCGCGTCATCTGGCACGAGCTTTCGCGTATTCACTCCCATGTGCTGTGGCTGGGGCTTGCGGCCGACGCATTCGGCTTCGAAAGCCTGTTTATGCACTGCTGGCGTCTTCGCGAGCGCGTGCTCGATATCTTCGAGAAGACCACCGGCGGGCGCGTCATCTTCTCCGTCACCAAGGTCGGCGGCGTAACGCGTGACATCGAACCCGACATGCTGCGTCACATGCAGGAGGTTCTCGAAGGCATTCGCGGCGACTATTCTCAGATTATGAACACCCTGCTGACTGACAGCTCGGTGAAAAACCGCTTGGTGGGCGTTGGATACATCAGCCACGAAGATGCGCTCGCCCAAAGCATCGTCGGGCCCTTCGCGCGCGCCAGCAATGTGAACTACGACGTGCGCATGCTCGGCAACGGCGCCTACGGCGATTTGTCCGATTTCCAGCCCGTTTTGGATAACGGGGGAGACTGCTACGCCCGCGTGAAGGTGCGCTGCAACGAGGTGCTGCAGTCCATCGACATCATCAACGAGATGATCGCGAAGATCCCCGCAGGCGAGATCGCCGTTAAGGTCAAGGGCAACCCTGCCGCCGGCAAAGAGTCCTCCAACGTGCTCGAGCAGCCTCGCGGCGAATGCTACTACTATGCGCGCGGCAACGGCTCCAAGTATCTCGAGCGCATGCGTATGCGCACACCTACCTCGCAAAACCTTGCGGGCATGACCATCGCGCTCAAAGGATGCGACCTCGCCGACGTCAACAACATCGTCTTGACGATCGACCCCTGCATCAGCTGCACGGAAAGGTAAGAACATGGGTGGATTCAAACTGGGGAAGATGACCTTCGGGTCGCTGTTCAAGAAACCCGAAACCTTGCTGTATCCCGTTCAGACCAAGCAGCCGCCGCGGGGGCTGAAGGGCCATATCGAGGTTGATCCGGCAACGTGCATCCTGTGCAGCATCTGCCAGAAGCGCTGCCCCTGCGGTGCCATTGAGGTGGACAAGAAGGGTCGCACCTGGGCGATCGACCACTTCCGCTGCGTGCAATGCGGCAGCTGCGCGCTCGAGTGCCCGAAGGGGGCGCTTGTCATGGAGCCGACCTATCAAGCGGTGTCGCGCACGAAGAGCATCGACGTGGTCGACGTTCCCGAACAGCCGAAACCCTCGCCAAAACGTGAAGATGCCGTTAATGCGGTTGGGAATGCGTAACGTTCGTTTAGCATCTGGGTTAGTATACTTGCGTATGCAAGTGTCAAGCGGGGCGCTGTTGGCGTCCCGCTTCTATTTCGTACGAGGGTGGGAAACAGCGACATGACGGCTCAAAACAACGAAGCGATCACCGACAAGATACTGACGGTGCCTAACGTCATTTCCACTATTCGCCTCTGCATGGTGCCGGTTTACCTGGTGCTGCTGCTCAATGGACAAGACATCGCGGCTACCGTCGTCTTCGCGCTTGCCGCCGGCACGGACTGGATCGATGGACAGGTTGCTCGCCGCACGCATTGCGTCTCCAAGCTTGGGCAGCTGCTTGACCCTGCCGTCGATCGCATCCTCATGATCTGCGGCGTCGTCGGCCTTCTGCTCGTTGGGCGACTTCCGCTTTGGATCGTCGTGATCGTGCTGTGCCGCGACCTGCTTCTGCTCTTCGGCGGGCTCTATCTCATGAAACGTTGGCATGAGCGCGTCGCCGTCATCTATCCGGGCAAGGTCGCGACCACGCTTCTCTTCGTCGGTTTCGCGGGGCTTCTGCTCAACTACCCGCTTATCGGCTCGCTGGGCGTGACAAGCGCAGCGTGGCTTCCTGGCTTCAATCTCGATCCCGTTTCCTGGGGCATCTGGTTTGTGTACGCTGGTCTTCTGCTCTCCATTTTCACCACCCTGTATTACGTGCTCATGGGTTATCGCGTCATGCAGCGCGCAAAACGCAGGGAAGCAAAGGCTTTCCGCTAATGGAGCAGCGAGGAAGGGAGGCGCAGCGCCGCCAGCCCTCCCGTCGACCAAGCCGAAGCGGAAGGCCGAATCAGACGCGCCGGCCTTCCGCTTCGGCAAGGACGCCAAGGCAAAACGCTCAAGCCCCGCGCGTGCAACCAAGAACGCAAGGTGCAAGATCGCCTGAACGCAACGCGGTCCGAAAATCCCATGCGACCCCGCAACAAAAGGCAAGACCTACTCACCTTGAGATTGTGCGCAACCGCATCATCGCGGGTGTTGCGCTTTTCGCCCTTGTGGCCGTAATCGGAGGAATCGTCGATACCGTGAGCACCTGGGGGCGCGCCTATAGCGGTGTGCATATCGGTTCAGTCGACGTTTCAGGCATGAATGCTCGGGAAATGACCGATGCGCTCAATGAGGCGTACACGGAGCCCCTTAATTCCTCTTCGGTGGCCATTTTCGCTTCCGAAGATGCGGCTCAGCGCACCGAAGAAGCGGTGCAACAGAAGAATATGCAGGACAGCGCGTTGGCTGAGCAGATGGCCGTCGATGAGGCGCGTGCAAATAAGGAAGCTTGGCAGGTAACGGCGGCTTCTCTGGGCGCATCCTACAATGTCGACGAAGCCATCGAGCGCGCTTTGGCGGTTGGAAGGTCCGACGGTGGCGCGAGCAAGCGCCTCTCAACGTTGTTTTTCGGCTCTCATGTCGATATTTCCGCGTCTTTAGACGATGCTTTGGTGGACAACCTTGCCAGCGAGATAGACGACTCCATCGGCGAGGAGCGCATCGATTACGGAATCGCGGTGCAAGACGGCGTCGCCTACGTCACGCAGGGCTCTGACGGGAACATGGTCGACCGCGCAAGCTTCGGCGAGGATCTGCTATCCGACTTAACCGATCGTTCCGGGTCCACAAGCCGCATGGTCGCGCATACGGAATATGCACCGGTGCGCATCGATGCGCAGACGGCCAAACGCGCCGCCGCGGCCGTGACCTCGATCATCTCGCAGGGTGTCGAGTTTTCCTGCGATGGGGTGACCTGGACGGCGAATGCCACCCATATCGGGAATTGGTTGACCACGAGCGTCATCGAAGAAAACGGGTATGCGATAAACGTCTCCATCGATTCCTCAAAGGCGACGCCGGACATCACCCGAAACATCGACGCGCAAAGCGACTCGCCTATCAAAGGTGTGACGTTCGAGCGCAGCGGCGATTCCGTCTCTGTGAAACTTGCAAGTGAAACCAAGGTTCCAAATCTCGATGGCGTTGCCGATGCGCTTTCGCAACAGCTGTTCGGCACTGGCGGGGTTGAAAGCGCGCAGCAGGATTTCGCCTCCACGCCGCAGGTCAGCCTTGAAAGCAAGACGCTTCCCGAATCGCTTTCCTTCGATGAGGCGCTCTCTCTTGGCGTTATCGGAAAGATCGGCTCCTACACCACGCGTTTCACCACAGGATCGGGAACGGAGAATCGCAACCACAACATCGAGCTCGTCTCCCAGCTGCTTAACCTCTCCGTCATCGGACAGGGGCAAGAGTGGTCCTACAACGATACGACCGGCAACTGCGACGAATCGAAGGGCTTCCTTGGCGCTGGAGCCATCGTCGCAGGCGAATACACCGATTCGGTCGGCGGCGGCATCTGCCAAGTTGCCACCACGGTCTTCAACGCCGTCTACGAATCGGGGCTTCCCATCACCGAACGGCACAACCATTCACTCTACATCGCCAGCTACCCGCAGGGACGCGATGCGGCCGTCACCTATCCGGAAATGGACTTACGGTGGCAAAACGATACCGCCAGCGATGTTTTGCTCGCAGTCTCGACGGAAAGCGGGCAGGTAACCGCTACACTATACGGAGTCGATCCCGGCTACACGGTCTCAACGCAAACCGGGCAGTGGGAAGAGGGGGAAAGCTACAGCACCACCACCACGGTGGATGAGAGCTTGGCACCCGGCGCGAAATACATCAAGACACGCGGAAGCGACGGCAGCACCATCGACGTCATCCGCACCGTCACCGCCGATGACGGCTCCGTCGTCAGGCAAGATCGTTTCGCGTCCGTCTACGACCCGATCAACGAGGTGATCGTTACCGGTCCGGAATCGGCAGCGGGATAACTTTTACAAAAGCGACGCAAGCACCCGCACGCGAGGCGCCGCACACCAGAAAGCAGGAGAAAGGTGTACTACCAGCCGGAAATCGAAACGATGCCACGCGAGGAGCTGCAAAAGCTGCAGCTCGAAAAGATGAAATGGTGCGTCAAGTACGCATATGACAACGTGCCGTTCTACAAGAAATCCTTTCAGGAAGCAGGCGTCGAGCCGGGCGATATCGCATCGCTTGAGGATATCCGCAAGTTCCCGTTCGTCCTCAAGCAGGACATGCGCGACAACTACCCTGACGGACTGTTCGCCGTGCCGCGCAGCAAGGTGGCGCGCATCCATGCCTCTTCAGGCACCACGGGTCAGGCCACGGTCGTAGGCTCCACCGCAGGCGACCTGAAGCGCTGGGGAGAATGCTTCGCGCGCGGCATCGCCATGTGCGGCGGCAACGAGAGCTCCACCATCCAGGTGTCTTACGGTTACGGTTTGTTCACGGGCGGCTTGGGCGCTCATTACGGCGGAGAAACCGCTGGTTGCGCGGTGATCCCCACCTCGTCGGGCAACACCAAGCGCCAGATTCAGATGATGCGCGACTTGGGCACGGACATCCTGTGCTGCACGCCCTCCTATGCGCTGCTCATCGCCGATACGGCCATCGAAATGGGATTGAATCCGAAGACCGACCTGAAGCTTTCCGCCGGCATCTTCGGCGCCGAGCCCTGCAGCCAGGGCATGCGCGATGAAATCGCCGAGAAACTTGGCATCCAGTATTGCGACGTGTACGGTCTTTCCGAGGTGATGGGCCCGGGCGTTGCCTTTGAGTGCGACCAGATGAGCGGCCTGCACATGGCCGAGGATCACTTCTTCGCCGAAATCATCGATCCGAACACGCTTGAGCCGGTCGCCGACGGTGAATACGGCGAGCTCGTCTTCACCACGCTCGATCGCGAGTGCTGCCCGCTCGTGCGCTACCGCACGCGCGACATCACGCGCATCATCGACGAGCCCTGCGCATGCGGGCGCACGCACCGCAAGATCGACCGCATCATCGGCCGTTCCGACGATATGCTCATCCTGCGCGGCGTGAACGTCTTCCCCAGCCAGATCGAGCAGGTGCTCACCAGCTTCCCCGAGATCGCCACGCAGTACCAGATCATCCTCACCATGCGCGGCCCGCTCGACCATGTGGAGCTGCGGGTTGAAACGGTTCCGGAATTCCCGTTCGACGAGATCAGGAAGCTCGAGGATCTTAAGCGCCGCCTGGGCGCCGAGCTGAAGAGCAACCTGCAAATTGCCGTGGACATCAAGCTCGTGGAGCCCAAGACCATCGAGCGCAGCGAAGGCAAAGCCAAGCGCATCATCGACCTGCGAAAGGAGAGCTAAGCCATGATTTCCCAACTCACCGTTTTTCTGGAGAACGAAAAGGGCAGGCTCGCCGCAGCCACACGCGCCATCGCCGACGCGGGCATCAACATGCATGCTCTTTACCTGGCCGATACCGAAGATTTCGGCGTTGCCCGCATGCTTTGCGACACGCCCGCAACCGCTGCCGAAAAGCTGAAAGCCGCCGGGTGGCGCGCGGCGGTCACGCCGGTGCTCGGCGTTCGCGTGCCCGATGAGCCCGGTGGGCTTGCGACCCTTCTCGAGTTCCTCGACGAGGCGGACGTCAACGTCGAATACGGCTACTGCATCTCCGTAGAGGATGGCAGCGCCATCGATGTTCTCAAGATTTCCTCGGACGTCGAAATCGAGAAGAAGCTCGCTGAAGCGGGATTCAACGCCGTGAAACCGGAGGATGTCTACGTTGTCGACTAGGTTTGCAACCTTCAACGCCAACTCGATGCACGCACGCTTCACGGCGTGCGTGCTCGCATTCGCGCTAGCCTTCGGCGCTGCTGCCGCAGCGCCCCTTGAGGCTTCGGCCGATGTTCGCAAGGCGGACATCGTTTACGGGCAGACGGTCGACTCGCGAGGGCTGGCGGTCTCGCAGTGCCCGAGTATCGACGCCGAGCGAGCCATCGTCGTCGGGAAGGACGGCACGGTCTATTTCGAACGAAATGCCGACGAGCAGGCGCAGATCGCCTCCATCACCAAGATCATGACGGGCGTCGTCGCGCTTGACGCCGTTGCCGCCGGTAGCGTTTCGCTGCAAACGACGGTTACGGTTTCGCAAGAGGCGGCCGAGGTGGGCGAGTCGTCGGCTGGCTTGCAGCAAGGCGACACCATGACTCTCGAAACCGCGCTCAAGGCCCTTTTGGTTCCTTCCGGAAACGATGCCGCCATCGCCATCGCGCAAACGGTTGGTTCGGCGCTCGCGTCCACTTCGAACTCTAAGGACGCTGTTTCCGCGTTCGTCAGCCAGATGAACACCACCGCGCAAAAGGTGGGCTGCACCGATACGGTGTACGAGAATCCACATGGCCTTGACTTCGACGAATACGCCGGCAATTTGCATTCCACCGCACGCGATCAGGCGAAAGTCGTCGCATACGCGATGCAAAACCAAACGTTTCGCTCCATTGTCGGCGGCGGAAGCTGCACCATCACGGTTACGCGCGACGGATCGCCTGCTGAGGTAAGCCTGGAAACCACCGACGGCTTCTTCGACATCAACGACAACGCCATCGGCGTGAAGACCGGCTACACCGAACTTGCCGGCGAATCATTTGCCGGTGCGGTGAACAAGGATGGTCAGGAACTCTACGCCATCGTTCTCGATTCCACCTCGGAGGCTCAGCGCTTCGAAGATGCCGACGAGTTGGTTAACTGGGTCTTCGACCATCAGACCGCCTACACGCTGGCCCATAGCTCGAAGACAACCCAGATGGCAGGTAAAACCGTGCCGGTGATCGCCAACGTGGCGCACCAGGACTGGATCGACCGCACCGTCGAGGCAACGCTTGCCGACCCTGAGGCAACCGTTCAGATTTTCGATCTGAACGGCAACGTTTCCCAGTCGGTCGAATATGAGGAAATCACCGGAGACGTGAAGGCGGGGCAGAAGGTGGGCACGATCATCTTCAAGCAACGCAATCAGGTCATCGCGACGCAGGATCTCGTCGCCTGCAAAGATGTTGCAGCACCTGGCTTCATCGAAGGAATCGGCATCTGGTTCGATCGCTTCTTCAGGGGATTTACCGGTGCGGATAAGGTTGCGCAATCCTCGCTGATCAACGAAGTGTCTTTGGTGGTAGACAAATCTTCCTCGTTATAGAACATGCATGGACGCGAAAGGAGCATCATGACCAATCAATGCCCGGTTTGCGGCAATGAAGTTGCCGTGGAGGACGCCAGCTGCCCGTACTGCGGCTTCAAGCTGCAGGGTTCCACTCAGCGTTTTGCACCCTTGACGCTTGCTGACGAGGCGATCGCCGCGCCCGTGAAGCAGAAAACCAACGGCGTGCTGCACGTCGTGCGCGGCCCTCAAACCGGGGTGGCGTTCAAGCTCGGGGACAAGAAGCTCACCATCGGACGCAGCCCGAATTGCGACATCTTCCTCAACGATATGACCGTTTCGCGCATTCACGCATCGGTCGAACCGGCGGGAGGCGCCTGGGAAATCACCGACGAAAACTCGTTCAACGGCGTATGGGTGAACAACAACAGCGTCGACAGCTACCTGCTCGTCGACGGCGACGTGGTGCAGATCGGGGCATTCTGCCTCGTGTACAAAGAAGAGTAGTCCTCAATTCGGGGGTTTGCCTGCCAAGCCAGGCTAGACGGGAGAGACATGGAACTGTTATCAGGAAACGAGGCGATCGCGCAGGGCGCATGGGAGGCGGGATGCCGCATCGGCGTCGCATATCCCGGCACTCCTTCGACGGAGACGCTTGAGACTTTCGCGAAGAAGGAGGGCGTCTACGCCGAGTGGTGCGTTAACGAGAAGGTCGCGGTGGAAGTTGGCCTGGGAGCATCCGCTGCTGGCGCGCGCGTGCTTTCGACCATGAAGCACGTCGGTGTGAACGTGGCTGCAGACCCCCTGTTCACCGCTGCCTACACCGGAGTTGGAGGAGGGTACGTTATCCTTGCTGCCGACGACCCGGGCATGTACTCGTCCCAAAACGAGCAGGATTCCCATTACTACGCCGCCGCTGCGCACATTCCCATGCTCGATCCCGCCGATTCGGCAGAGGCGCGTGCGTTCACCAAAGCAGCCTTCGAGCTGTCCGAGCAGTTCGACGTGCCCTTCTTCATCCGTTCCTCCGTGCGCGTTTCGCATACGAAGACTCCGGTTGCGTGTGAAGGTCGTCAAGAAATCGAGCTGAAGCCTTACGAAACGAATCCGGCAAAATGGGTCATGATGCCCGCGTTCGCGAAGCCTCGCCGCAAAGATCAGCTTTCCCGCATCGAGGATCTAAAGCATTGGGCGGAAACCTGCGACTTCAATCGCGTTGAATATCGCGGTTCATCTATCGGCGTCGTATGCGCTGGTGCGTCCTACCAGCACGTTTGCGAGGCGCTGCCCGAAGCTTCCGTGTTCAAGCTTGGCTGCACCTATCCGCTTCCCGCCCAAGCGCTCGCCGAATTCGCGTCCGAAGTTGATGCCCTGTATGTCGTCGAGGAAGGTTCCACCTATCTCCACGAGCAGGTCGCAAGCCTCGGCATAGCCATCTCGAAGTTCCCCGAGCCTCTGCCGCACGACGGCGAGCTGAGCCCCGGGCTTATCCGCGCCGCATTCGGCTTGCAGGCGCCCGCTTGTGCCGCAAGCCCCGAAGGGCTGCCCGGACGCCCGCCCGCATTGTGCGCGGGGTGCCCGCATCGGCTGGTGTTCAAGGAGCTTTCACGCATCAAAGCCGTCGTCACCGGCGATATTGGCTGTTACACACTTGGGGCTCTGCCGCCCTTGTCCGCTATGGACACCTGTGTCGACATGGGAGCTTCCGTATCCATGTCCCACGGTTTCGAGCTTGCGTGGGCTGGCACCGAGCATAGGCCCGTCGTCGCCGTCATCGGCGATTCGACGTTCGCGCATTCCGGCCTGTCGGCGTTGATCAGCACCGTGTACAACATGGGCACAGGCACCATCTGCGTGCTCGACAATCGCACCACCGCCATGACCGGACGGCAAGGCAACCCCTTCAACGGCGAAACACTGCAGAAGCGCCCCTCACGAGAGCTTGACCTTGAAGGCGTGCTTGCCGCCATCGGCGTTGAGGACGTGCGCACCGTCAACCCCAACGACATGAAGGCCGTACGCCTCGCGTTGCGTGAAGCAACGCGCTCGGAAGACCTTTCCGTTATCGTCTTCAGGAGCCCGTGCGTGCTTATCGACCGGATCCGCAAACCCGCCTTCGTCGTGGGCGAGACGTGCACCGCATGCGGCGTCTGCACCACGCTTGGCTGCCCCGCCATTTCCAAGGACGCTGAGGGGAAGGCGACCATCGACGCGACGCAATGCATCGGATGCGGCCAGTGCGCCCAGTATTGCGCGTTCGGATGCATCGAAAACCCCGCGAAGGAGGACTAGCCCCATGGCACAAGCTACTACCGTTTTGCTCTGCGGCGTTGGCGGCCAGGGGACCGTGCTCGCCGCCGACCTGCTCGCGAAAACCGCTCTCGCTTGCGGCTACGACGTCAAGGTTTCCGAAATTCACGGCATGTCGCAGCGCGGCGGCGCCGTCACCACCGTGGTGCGCTTCGGAAAAGAACCCGTGCACACCATGGTAGCCGACTACGGTTGCGCCGACTGCGTGGTGTCCTTTGAAACCGTTGAGGCCCTTCGTAACCTTCCTTATGTTGCCGAAGGCGGGTATCTCCTTGTCGCCGACGAGTCCATCCAGCCGCTTCCGGTGCTGACGGGCAAGGCTCAGATGCCGCAGGATATCGAGGCAAAGCTAGCGGACGCGAATGCAACCGTCATTCCCGCCGGCGAACTTGCGGAGCGCGTGGCAACCGCAAAATCCGTGAATGTGGTCTTGCTCGGCGCGCTCGCCACGCGTCTCGATTTCCCGCACGACGCGTGGACCGATGTCATCTCGAAGCGCGTCCCCCCGAAAACCATTGAAGCGAACCTGCGCGCATTTGACGCCGGATTCGATTTCGCGAAGAAGGAGTAACCATGAGCGTTCAGCAGATCAGCGTGTTCGTCGAAAGCAAGCCGGGGCACCTCGTACGCGTGCTGCAGGCGGTTGAGCAGGCAAAGGTGAGCGTGAGGGGCTACAGCGCCTCGGACACCGGTGACTACGGAATCGTGCGCTTCGTTGTGGACGATCCTACGCGCGCGCTCGAGGTGCTCAAGGAAATGGGCTGCGCGGCGAAGATCACCGATGTGCTGTGTCTGAAACTCGAGGACACTCCCGGCGAGCTTGCGCGCGTCATCGACATCCTCTCTTCGTGCAACATCAACGTGCAATATAGCTATTCGCTCGTGCATACCTACATCGCCATGTACGTTGAGGACATTGCGCAGGCAGAAGAGCTGCTTGCAAGCAAACCCGTAGAGCTCATATCCCAAAGCGACCTTCAGTAGGAATATCCTTCCTCCTGTTGCCGCAACAACCCAAGGAAACCATCCCATGATCGACATCACCGAAAAAGGAGCAGCTCTGAAAGCTGCCAATGAAGGCCGTTTCGAAGAACTGCCCATTTTGCAACCGGATATCGAATGCACATCGCGCGAGCGAATCCGCGCAATCCAGCTGGAAAAGCTCATCGCCCAGGTTGAGTGGAC
>CAVHFC010000034.1:0-3623 GCA_963635025.1 Eubacterium sp. CAG:786 | reverse complement strand
ATGCTCATCATTCGCGGCACGAACGTGTTCCCCAGCCAGGTTGAGGACGTGCTTTCCACGATCGACGGCGTCACGCCGCATTACCGCATCGTGGTCGACAACGAAACGGGTCTTGATCGCATGACGGTTCATGTTGAGCTCAAGCCCGAGGCATTCAGCGATTCGTTCGAGGAAATGGATCGCTTCCGCAAGCATATCGAAGCGAAACTGAAGAGCGTCATGTTGGTCGCTTCCAAGGTTCGCTTGGTGGAACCGGGAGGAATCGAGCGTTCCGCCGGCAAAACGAAACACGTCGAAGACCTGCGCAAATAAACGTGAGCTCGCAATTCGAACAAAACGTCTCATTCGCGAACCGCCCACCTGTCGGGCGGTTCGCGCCTTCTCCGACCGGACGCATGCATGCCGGCAATATCTTCGCGGCGCTCATGGCGTGGCTGATCGTTAAGTCTCAGGGTGGGGAGATGGTGCTGCGCATCGAGGACCTTGATCGCGAGCGCTCGAAGGCGCAGTTCATCGATGCCGTGCAGCGTGATTTTGAGCTTTTAGGCCTCACATGGGATAAAGGGCCGTACTTTCAGCACGATCGAGACGAAGCGTATCACGACGCCTTCGAAAAGCTCGTCGAGAAGGGGCTCGTTTATCCCTGTTTTTGCTCTCGCGCCGACCTTCATGCCGCTTCGGCGCCTCATAGGGGAGAAAAGCTGGTTTACCCGGGAACCTGCCGAACCCTCAGCGCTTCCGAGGTTGCCGAAAAGCAAAGGCTGAGAGAACCCGCCTATCGGCTTTCCGTTCCCGATGTCACCTATGAGTTCACTGATGCGATTCAGGGATGTTATCGACAAAACCTCCTGCATGAGTGCGGCGATTATCTCATTAAACGCTCGGATGGGGCTTTTGCCTATCAGCTAGCTGTCGTCGTCGATGACGCCGAGCAAGGCATTACCTCCATCACACGCGGAGTTGACCTTTTGTGCTCCACGCCCCAGCAGTTGTATCTGCAGGATCTGCTCGGCTTTGAACATCCAGCGTATGCCCATGTGCCCTTGCTTGTTTCCGAAGCTCATCGGAGGTTATCGAAGCGCGACCACGATGCCTCTCTCGACGAGCTTCTGCATGCATTTAAGACACCTGAAGGGGTGATCGGGCTTATCGCGGGTCGATGCGGACTGTCGGACACAACCGACCCGATATCGACGAGCGAACTGCTGAGATCTTTCGACCTGGACAAGTTCGTTCGCTCCTGCGATGATCTTATTGAGATACCCTGGCATTAAAAGAAGCATTGCCATGGGAGCTCGTCGATGTCGAAAGGGGATCAACAGGCGTCAGGGCGGAGTCGTCCCTTCGACGTCTGTTGATCCCCTTTAGCTTGCTAAAAGATCAGGGCAAGCAGCGTTAACAACACCACATGCGCCAAAACAAATAGGTTCATGCGCACCGTTGAGGATCGAAATTTCGCCTGCTTGTCCTGCGTAGCGCCGCTTCTTACGTAGAAGGATACGGTCGCCACCACAAACGCTACCATGGCGATATCGCACAAAATGCTGAAAACCCCGGCAACCTCATAAACAGCGAGTTGTCGAGCGATCTCGAAGATCAACAAAGTCGCATCTGCGGCGAGAAAACAAAATGCCACCGGACTTGCTGCTCGCGCGCGAGTTACGGCCACCATCTTCGACTGCTCGAGTTCGTGGGCGGGGACACTTGCGAAGGAGTATACCAGCCCCGTCCATTTCCCGCGCATAAGTTGAACTCCCGTCGCACACGAAGCTGCAGCCAAAAACACGGACAGGAAGATGCGGATCATATCCACTGCGAACTCCTTCGTAAGTCTCCTACAGGGTAAGCGTTACCGTGCTTGCGAAAATAGCCGCAGCATACCAAGCCCCAAGGGCAATGTTCACCGAGCAGATCTGCGCCATCGCGCCGATACGAGATTGGTTCACAAGCGGGTTCGCCAGCAGTGCTTTCAGCAGGGGGTAGGCGGAAAGAAGCATGAACGGCATCACGATGAGACCGGCCGAAAAACGCACAGCGACGATAACCACTATCAACGCGATCCATATATAGACAACCGAATGATACAGTGCTCGCGCGCGGGTGCGGCCAAGCAGGACCGGCAAGGTCTTTCGGTTGGCAGGGATGTCCTTTTCAAGATCGCAGGTGTTATTCGTCATCATGATAAGCCCGATGCCAAGCATCACCGGAAGCGCCCAAAGGAGCATAAGAGGGGAGAGAGTGCCCGTGAGGACCTGGTAGCAGGCAAGGGGAATAAGGCCGCCCATCACGAAACCACTCACAACCTCGCCTAACGGCAAGGATGAGATCGGCGTTTTGCCTGCGGAGTAGATCACGACGAAAAGCGCGCCGATAATGCCGATGATCAGCGGAATCGGCCCAGCGCAATAGATGGCATAAGCGCCCAGAAGAAAGGCTGCAATCAAAAGGGAAACGGCGAAGACGAGCGCGCTTTTCGGGTTGACGTTGTTGTAGACGAGCACGGCATCGGTAGGATCAAGGTTGTCCTCGACGCTGTCCAGGCCTTTCACGTAGTCATAATAGTCGTTAAAGGTGTTCACCGACGCCTGCATAAGGATGCAGATGCACAGCAGCACTACCGAAAGGCTGACCGACACTTGGCCTTGCGTGGCAGCTGCGGCCGCCACCGAAACAGCCACGGGAACGATCGCAGCCGGCCACGTATGCGGTGCGGATAGGTTCCAGGCCATTTGCGGCGTGAAGGGACCGTAACTATCGCTTGTTTGCGATTTTGCAGACGCTTGATTTGTTGACATGAACGTTATTCCTTAGTCTTGTTCAGGGGTTGGTCTTTGATATCGACGATCGTCTCCGAGGTCTTTTTTCCATTTTCGGGGCGCCAAATGTCGAAGGCGTTCGACCGTTTGGTTACGAAGTGTGGACCCAAGGCTTGCGATGGTCGATACGAGAAAACGCTTGGTATCAGCATCGAGCTTAGAACCTGCACCGATCATCGAGGCAACGTTCGTACCGAGGTTCTCCTGGAACTGTGCCCACGATTCAGCGTCGGTTTCAACAAACAGATCGAACACCGTCTGGATGAAGCGCTCGCGCTCAGCAGGTGTTTTGCTTCTCAACCAAGCATCAAGCGCTTCATCGAAGAATTGAGCCGAAGAATTGATTTCCTCCTGATAAAGAAAGTCATCACCGTCGACCAACCAAGAAAAGGGATGATGCTGAAAGACCGCAAACGCCGATGACTGCACCACCTTATAGTCGGCCCGCCTTTCCAGGATCATGCCGAATGCTGAAGATTCCGGTACCAGTTTGCAGAGCTTGCGTTTGTAGTCATCTGTTTCCCTGCGAGGGGAGGGGTCCGTCATAAACGAAGGGCCATCATGATTGTAAACAGTAACGATCCGAGAATAGGTAGCCTCATCGGTGCAAAGTGCAGCGTATTCAGCGAGATTTCCGCCTTTGGAATGTCCACCAAGGACCAACGTGCCGCTGCGCGCAGATGCGACCCCAGATAAATATGACACCGCCGTACGCTGAGAGGAAATCACCGGTTGATAAGCCAGGTTGAAGTCTTCCTTCCATCCCGTGAACGAACCGTCCGTTCCGCGAAATGCGATATAGGAGCA
>CAVHFC010000033.1:0-20634 GCA_963635025.1 Eubacterium sp. CAG:786 | reverse complement strand
TCGCCGCGCGCTCGCGGGGGATCTCCTCGCCGGGCATCAGCAGGCGGTAGTATCCAGCGTCGTAGCCGTTCATGACCTCTTTGCTGCTCGCCCAGGCCACCGAGGCGCGGGCCCAGTCGGAGATCGCGTCGGAGTCGGCGAACTCGGCCAAGACCCCCAGGTCGGCGAAGGCCGCGCCATCCGGGTCGGCGTAGTTCGCCAGGATCACGGCCAGCTGCTCGGCGGTTACGGGCGCGTCGGGGCGGAACTCGCGGTGGTCGCCAACGCCGAAGCCGTTGATCACCTTTGCGGAGACGGCCCAGTTGGCGGCGCCGGTGTACCACGCGTTATCGTCCACGTCCGCCATGCCGGTGGCGTTATCCTCGTCGCAGGCGTAGGCCTGGGCGGCCGCGGGCTCGGCGATGCGCCAGAGGATTGCCGCCAGCTCGGCGCGCGTGAGCGAGCTGCCCGTGCCGAACATGCCGGCATCGTCGCCGTCGTAGCCGGTCATCAGGCCGTTGCCGGCGCAGAAGGCCACGCCGTCGGCGTACCACTGCGAGTAGTCGACGTCAATAAAGCCGGGGATCTCGGGGCCGTCGTCGGCTCCGTTGCCGGTCACCGTGACCGTCACCTTCACGGTCGTGCCCTCCGGCACGGTGACGCTGCCGTCGGCGCTCTCGACCGGGATCTCCAGGGTCGCGGTGTCGCCGCCGGCCGGAGGCGCGACATGGCCGCTCACGATAAGCCCGCTGGCGCCAAAGTCGAAGGAGTCCTTCTTCACCGTCAGGCTCACCGTGGTCCCGGCGTCGGTCGTAGCCTGCGCGGCCGCGGGCAGCAGGTCGCGCAGCGCCTGCTCATCCTCGGCCGCGGCGACGGTGACGCTGGCCGCCTCCACGGAGGTCACCGTGGGCTTGGCGTCGGCGTAAGAGGCCACAAGGTTCACATCGTTCTGCGGCATCTCGAAGGTGAGGGTCTGACTGCTCGCGTCCTTCACGTAGTCGGCGAACGGGTAGAGCCCCGTCGATCCGTCGGCGCTCCAGCCCTTGAACACCTTGCCCGCCTCGGCGGCCGGAGCCTCGACCGTGACCGTGCTGCCGTTGTAGTACTTGCCTACAGCCTGGCCGTTCACCTTGACCGTGAACTCCTTGGTGGTGTGGCGCTGCCAGGCGTCGCCGCCCTCGTCGGTTCCGTAGCTGATGTAGTAGCCGCCAAGGTCGGCGAACAGGCCGTTCTTGGTTGTGCACGAGAAGTTCTTGGCCACGCGGCGGTCGCCGGTGGTGCCGGTGCGCACGCCCACGGACGATCCTTCGTCCAAGTAACCGGTGATGTAAGCCTTGGCCGTGGCGCCGAAGTTCTCGCGCAGCATCACGTCGTCGGCGCTGCCGTTCTTGCCGCGGGTGTTGCCTTTGATGATGCAGACGCCCCGAAGCTCGATGTCGTAGCTGTGCCAAACAAAGAGGCCGCCGCCTTCGTAGTTTCCGCTGTCGGTCAGGCAGCAGACGTTGTTCGTGATGGTGCAGTCTTGGATGCAGTCGTTGTTGTTGCAGACGTAGATGCCGCCGCCCTCGTACTTGCAGGAATTCCCGGTGATGGTGCAGCCTTTGATCAGCACCAGCTCCGAGTCGAGCTCGATGCCGCCGCCGTCATAGGCCGAGTAGTTGTCGCTGATGGTGACGTTCTTGATCAGGCTGCAGTAATGGTCCGCGTAGTGCGAGGAAACGTTGATGCCGCCACCGCTTTGCTGGGGCTTCTCGGTGGTCCTGCTCGATCCTAAGGCCCTGTTGCCCGAGACGTAGCCCTTGCCGTCGTGGGACTCGAGGGTGAACTGCCCCGCGAAGAAGTAGATGCCGCCGCCGGCCTGGGCAGCATTGCCATTGACCTTGGAGTTGTTGTCCATATAGATATAGACGTAGTCGCTCGTGTTGCTGACGTAGATGCCGCCGCCCTCGGTCGTGCCGTAGTTGTTCGAGATGGAAGAGTCGTTCATATTGATGTACACGGAGTTCCCGTAGACGCAAACCCCGCCGCCGCTGGTGCTCAGGTTGTGCTCGATCGACGCGCCGTTTTTCATGTTGAGCGTTGCGGAGTCGTCGAGCCAGACCGCGCCGCTGTCCGCCGTGGTCGCCCCGGCCTCGTTGCCGGCAACGGTGACGCCGTCCAAGGTCACCGTGCTGCCATATTCGGCCTTGATCGCAGGATGCTTGCGCGCCTTGGACCCGATAAGGCCGCCGGTCGTCACCGTGTAGTTCTGCCACTTCATTTCCTGGTTGTTGTAGCCAACGTACTCGAAGGTGGCCTTTTTGCTCGAAGTCAGCTCAAGCTTGGCGTTCTCGCCCAGCTTGAAGGCGGAGTTGCGGTCGGTGATCTTATGACCGTTCATGTCGATGGCGAGCGACTTGCCGTCATCGATCATGATGGTGTTCGCGCCGATGTCCCAATCGGCGTCCATGACGATAACCCCGCCGTCCGCATAGGCCTCGCAGCCGGCGTTTTTGGCATCCGATACGAAGGTGTAGCTCGCAACCGTTTCCCCGCTCTTGTTTTTCAAGTGGGCTATCGTTGCGGTGTCGGCGTTGGCCGGCGAGGCAAAGGCAAGCGTGGCGAAAGCGAACAGCATAACCGCCGCCGCGGCCAGAAAAAGGCGCGGCTTGGTGTTAGGGGACGCGTGCAGGTCCATGAGGTTGTCCCTTCTATAGCGCAGACTAAGGTATCCTTTGAACCCATTATGCAAGGCGCCATATTATTTGTCAAAAGCCGCGTTCGTTCAGCCGCGCTCAATCTACCTGCTGTTTCTTTAGCTTCAAGACCTTTTTGCGAACCTTTATGACAGGTACTTCTCGAACAGGTCGTCGAGCATCTCCTTTTCGAACGGCTTGGAGATGTGCCCGTTCATGCCCGCCGCCAGCGAACGCGCGCGGTCTTCCTCGAAGGCGTTCGCGCTCACGGCGATGATGGGCAGCTCGTCGGTATCGGGGCGCCCCAACGCGCGGATCGCCTGAGCGGCATCCAGGCCGTCCATCACCGGCATCTGGATGTCCATAAGCACCAAATCGTAGTAGCCCGGCTCCGAGGTGCGCACCATCTCCACGCCGGCGGCGCCGTTTTCTGCCTCCTCGACGGCGATGCCGCGGCCTTTCAGGATGGCGGCCACGATCTCGCGGTTCAGGTCGTTGTCCTCCACGATCAGCGCGGTCTTGCTGTCGCTTGCCGCGGCGAAGGGCGAAAGGTTGAGCATCGCGTCGCTCGAAAGCGGCACCGCCTCCCCGACAGCCGAGCTCAACGTCTCGTACAAATCGCTCATGAACAGGGGTTTCGCCAAGAATGCGGTCACGCCGGCGGCGCGCGCCTCGGCCTCGATCTCGGTCCAGTCGTACGCGGTTAAGATGATGATGGGCGTGTCGTTGCCAATTTCCGCGCGGATGCGGCGCACGGCCTCTACGCCGTTCATGTCGGGCATCAGCCAATCGATGACGAACGCGCGGTACGGTCGCCCGCCTTCGTGCGCGTATTTCGCCTTGTACACGGCCTCGGTTCCCGACATCGTCCATTCCGGGTTCATGCCGATGGCCTCCAGCATGCGGCACACGCTCACGCAGGCGTCCATGCTGTCGTCGGCCACCAGCGCCCGAAAGCCGCACAGCTTCTCGATGGCGATGCTGCGATGCGGTGTTTCCCCGCAGGTCTTGAAGTCCAGCGACACCTTGATCTCCGTGCCGACGCCCGCCTCGCTTTCCACGACGATCTTGCCGCCCATCATGTCCACGATGTTCTTCGTGATGGCCATGCCCAAGCCGGTGCCGGGGATTCCGCTGACGGTGCTGGTGCGCTCGCGGGCGAACGGCTCGAACATGTGCTCCAGGAAGTCCTTCGACATGCCGATGCCCGTGTCCGAGATGATGAAATCGAACGACGCCCAGCCCGCGCGCTCGGGGGTGGGGTGCTGCACGATCTTGATGCCGACGGTGCCGCCGGGCTGCGTGAACTTCACCGCGTTGCTCATGCAGTTGATGAGGATCTGGTTTAAGCGCAGCTTGTCGCAGATGACGTTCTCGTCCACCACGTCGACGGTGTCGATGAGGAACTTCAGGCGTTTGGAGTGCACGTCGGCCTGCAGGATATTGCGCAGGTCGTGCATGATGGTGGGCAGGTGGTTGGGCTTTTCCTCGATCGAGATGCGGCCCGATTCGATGCGGCTCATGTCGAGCACGTCGTTGATGAGCGACAGCAGATGGTTCGACGAGGTCATGATCTTCTTGAGGTAATCCTCCAGAAGATGCGGGTCGTCGGTGTGTGCCGCGGCCAGCGACGTGAAGCCGATGATAGCGTTCATGGGCGTGCGGATGTCGTGGCTCATGTTGGACAGGAACGTGGTCTTCGCGCGGTTGGCGTTTTCCGCCACGCGCAGCGCCGTTTCCATTTCCTTGGTCTGCGTGCGGTCCATCACGTAGGAAAACGCGAGCAGGTCGTCGTTGGCCTCGTCGCGAAACATGATGACATGCTGCTCGGCCAGCACGGGCGTGCCCTGGGCGCCTTTGACCCAGTAGCGGTGCGTAAGGTGGGTGTTTCCTTCGTCGAAGTTGCGCTCAAGCGACGCGCGGTCGAAAAACGCCAGGTAATCTTCCCGACATTCTTCGGCGGTCATGTCGGCCCAGTGGTTGATGAAGCGGTCGAAGGCCACGTCCTTCGGCAGTCCGGCGCGTTCGTTGGCGTCGTAGGTGACGCCCGCGATCTTCTGCGTGACCGTGCCGGGGATGACGTTTTGCGTGATGTTGATGTCGAAGTATGCGCCTGCGCTATCGAGCAGCGCTTCCTCGAGAATGCCGATACGGGTACGGTACGTCTCGATCTGCTTATCGATTTGGCTGGCTGACATCGTCGCGTGCCTTTCTGCTGCATGCGCCCTGAGCGCGGCTTTCCCATGCGAAAATATGCGGGCGCGATTCTAACATTTCCAATCGGCCTCGGCGCGCGGCTTACATACTATTAACAGCATCGGTTATGCGTAGTCGGCCGGCGGTGAGCTGGCGGTGGGGCGGGGAAGTATCGTCGGGGCGGCCTCAAAACCGTTATACTAATGCCCATTCGAAATCAAAGGGCCGACTGACGAAACGAAAAGCGAGGCATTATGAGCGGCGACAGCTTTGAGGCTAGCAAGAAGCGCAGCGACGCGATCCGCGCCGACTTGCAGGTAAATCCGGGGAAGTACTGCATGCTGACGGGCGACCGCCCCACGGGACGCTTGCATCTGGGCCACTACTTCGGCACCATCCGCGAGCGCGTCGCCCTGCAGAACCTCGGCATCACCACGCGCATCGTCATCGCCGACTACCAGGTCATCACCGACCGCGACACCACGGCCAACATCCAGGACAACGTCTACAATATGGTGCTCGACTACCTGGCCTGCGGCATCGATCCGGAAAAGACGATCATTTTCACGCACTCGGCGGTGCCGGCGCTCAACCAGCTGATGCTGCCGTTCCTCTCGCTCGTCACCGAGGCCGAGCTCGAGCGCAACCCCACGGTGAAGTCCGAGCAGGAGGCGTCGGGCCATGCGCTCACCGGCCTGCTTCTCACCTACCCGGTCCATCAGGCGTGCGACATCCTGTTCTGCAAGGGCAACATCGTGCCGGTCGGCAAGGACCAGCTGCCCCACATCGAGCAGACGCGCCAGATCGCCCGCCGCTTCAACGAGCGCTACGGCCGCGTGTTTCCCGAGCCCGACGGCCTGCTCACCGACGCGGTGCTCATCCCCGGCCTTGACGGTCGCAAGATGTCGAAGAGCTACGGCAACGCCATCTCGCTTTCCGCCACCGCCGAGGAAACCGCCAAGCTCATCAAGAAGTCGCAGACCGACTCCGAGCGTTTCATCACCTTCGATCCCGACAACCGCCCCGGCGTGTCGGCGCTTATCACCACGGCTTCGCTGTGCACCGGCCGTGGGGAAGTGGAAATTGCGGAGGAAATCGGAAACGGCGGTTCCGGCCAGCTGAAGAAGTACGTCACCGAGGCCGTTAACGGCTACCTGGAGCCCATCCGCGCCCGTCGCGCCGAGCTGGCGCAGGACATGGACGCCGTGAAGGAGATCCTGCACGAGGGTAACCGTCGAGCCAGGGAAATCGCCGACGAGACGCTCGGCGAGGTCCGCGAGGCCATGGGCATGGTGTACTAGCGCTTTTCGCGAAAACGGCGGCACGCGAATCAGTTGCGAAGCTTCGCGTGAAGATTCTGCGTTGAATGCCGGGCCGCCCTCGTGACCTTACGTGTGGACAGCCGGTGATGCCGCAGGAAGACCCTTGTCAAGTTGCGCTGGCCGCCTTATTATGAATAACTGCTGTTTTGCGGTGCGCATGTGCGAGCCGCACCGTTAAGAGTTGGAAGCAAGAAGGAGCTCGTTTACATGGTTAAGATTCGCCTGGCCCGTCATGGTGCCAAGAAGCGTCCGTACTACCGCATCGTCGTTGCCGACAGCCGCTGCCCCCGCGACGGCAAGTTCATCGATGACATCGGCCGTTACAACCCGCTGACCGATCCCAAGATGATCAAGATCGACCTGGAGAAGGCCGACCAGTGGATCGCCAACGGCGCTCAGCCCACCGACACGGTTGCCGCGCTCATCAAGAAGTGCCGCGAGCAGGCGTAAGCATCATGGCAACCCAGACCGAGGAAATCGCCGGGCTCGTCGAGTCCGTGATCCGTCCCCTCATCGACTTCGAGGACGACTTGGTCATCGATGCGCGTGAGACCGAAGAGGGATCCATTCTCGTCGAGGTTCGCGTGAACGAGGAAGATGCTGGCAAGGTGATCGGCCGTCAAGGTCGCGTCATCAAGGCCATCCGCACGCTGGCGCGCGCGGCCGCATCGAACCCGAACAAGCACGTCGACGTGGAGTTGCTCGATTAAATGAGCGCTTGGGTCCGCATCGCGGAATTCACGAAAGCCAAGCATTTGAAGGGAGGGCTTGTCGCGCATAGCGTGGCGGGTCTTCCCTTCTTGCTTGAAGAGGGGCTGCACGTTGCCTTCGTGCCCCCGCAGCTCGACGTGCCGCGTGAAGGCACCGTCACCAGCCTGCGAGAAGAGCCCAAGGGCGGTTACGTGGTCACCTTCGATACCATCCAAGACGTGGACGCTGCCGAACAGCTGGTAGGGTGCTTCTGCCTTGCGCGTCGCGACGACCTGCCTGACGGGATGCTCGAGCTGCAGGAAGGCGGCATCGAGGGCTTTACCGTCGAAGATGCGACCGCGGGCCTTTTGGGCACGGCGGTGGCCATCAACGAGATGCCCGGCCAAAATCTGCTGGAAGTCGAACGCGCGGACGGCGGCAGCGTCCTGATCCCCGTCGTGGACGAATTCATCATCGGCATCGATGAAGATGCACGCTGCATTCATGTCGACCTTCCGAGCGGCTTGCTCGAGTTGTAGCACGTTTCCGTTATGCGGCGTTGCGGTTGCGCGACGCCGTTGTTTTTCATGCCCAAAGGAGTTTCCCTGTGATCATCGAGACGCTCTCGACGTTTCCCGACATGTACGCCTCCGTCATGGGGGCTTCCATGATGCGCATTGCGCAGGAGAAGGGCATTCTGCAGTTTCAGGCTCATGATCTGCGCGATTGGACGCACGACCGCCATCGCACCACCGACGACGACCCTTACGGCGGCGGCGACGGCCTGGTCATGATGTGCGAGCCTATTTTCGAGGCGTACGACGACATTGCGGCGCGGGCGATTCCTGTGTCGGCCGCCGCTTGGACGTCGGATGCTCCCGCGCAATCCGAAGGGGCCGCGTTTGCCGCCGCGAAGCCGTACACCATCTTCCTGGCCCCGCAGGGCAAGAGATTCGACGATGCCATGGCCTGCGAGCTTTCCCAGCAGGAGCATATCCTATTCATTTGCGGCCATTACGAGGGCATCGACGAGCGCGCCTATACCCTGGCCGACGAGGTCATTTCCCTTGGCGACTACGTGCTTACCAGCGGCGAGCTGGCTTCCATGGTGGTCATCGACGCGGTGGTCCGCAAGCTGCCCGGCGTCCTTGGTGCCGAAACGGGTGCCCAGGGTGAAAGCTTTGCCGACGGTCTTCTGGAATATCCGCAGTACACGCGTCCGGCATCGTTTCGTGGGATGGACGTTCCCGAGGTGCTGCGCTCGGGCGATCATGGCAAGGTTGCCACGTGGCGCCGCCAGCAAAGCCTTGAGCGCACCGCGCGCTGGCGTCCCGATCTTTTGGAGGACGTGGAGCTTTCCCGGGCCGACCGCGCGTTTCTGTCGACTTTATCAATGGATGCGGACGCGTAGGGCCGGCGCGGTATCATAAGGGTTCGTGAATATCCAGGGGTGATTTGCCCCTCCCTTTGAAAGGAACAGCCGCCACATGGACTCCGGCCAGCAGGCATCAGGTGAACAGCATCCTTTTTTGCGTACCCTGATCAGCATTTTCGTCATGATCGCCTTCGTCTTGGGGCTTTCCTGGGCGTTGCGCACGTTCGTTTTCACGGCGTACGAGATCCCTTCAGGCTCCATGGAGGAAACCATCATGACCGGCGACATGGTGTTCGCCGAAAAGGTGAGCTACTATTTCCGCGACCCGCAACCTGGCGACATCGTGACGTTTTCTGATCCGGAAACCCCTGGTAGAACGCTTATCAAGCGCTGCATCGCCACCGCAGGGCAAACCATCGATATCAACGGCGACGGTGTTCTCTACATAGACGGCGTCGCGCAAACGGAGAAATACACCGGCGGCAAGCCCACGCTCCCGCTTTCCAATTCTTCTATCACCTTCCCCTACACGGTGCCGCAAGGCTGCATCTGGGTGATGGGGGACAACCGCACCAATTCTCAGGATTCGCGCTATTTCGGGGCCATCCCCACCTCGTCGGTGACCGGCCGCGGGTCGTTGGTGTACTGGCCCGTTTCCGACATCGGATTATTGCAATAGGCGCCGACGCGACCGCGTCTGCGCATGGGACTTACTCGAAACACGGAAAAGACAAGGAGAGCCATGTCAACCGAAACCGTTGCCCGAGAGGCGTCTGCGGGCACCAAGCCGCCCACGTTCCAAGACATCGTGATGAACCTGCAGCACTATTGGGCTGCTCAGGGCTGCGTCGTGCTGCAGCCCTACGACGGCGCGGTGGGCGCGGGCACGAACCATACCGCCACCACGCTGCGCTCGCTCGGTCCCGACACCTGGCGCACCTGCTACGTGCAGGGTTGCCGTCGCCCCACCGATGGGCGCTACGGCGAAAACCCCAACCGCCTGCAATACTACTACCAGTTCCAGGTGCTTATGAAGCCCTCGCCGGACAACATCCAGGACCTGTACTTGGGCAGCCTGCGCGCCATCGGCATCAACCCCGACGAGCACGACGTGCGCTTCGTGGAAGATGACTGGGAGTCGCCGACTCTCGGTGCCTGGGGCCTTGGCTGGGAAGTGTGGCTTAACGGCATGGAGGTCACGCAGTTCACCTATTTCCAGCAGGTGGGCGGTTTCGAGTGCTCGCCGGTGCCGGTGGAAATCGCCTACGGCCTTGAACGCCTGACCATGTACATCCAAGGCGTCGACAGCGTCTACGACATCATCTGGGCGCGCGGCGACGACGGCGTGGAGTTCACCTACGGCGACGTGTATCTGGAAAACGAGCGCGAATTCTCCACCTACAACTTCGAGGTGGGCAACACCGACTTCCTCTTCGAGGCGTTCAACCAGTACGAGCGCGAAGCGGGCCTGTGCCTTGAGCACAACCTTGCCCTGCCGGCTTACGACTGGGTGCTCAAGTGCTGCCACACGTTCAACCTGCTCGACGCGCGCGGCGTCATCTCGGCCACCGAGCGCATGGCCTACATCCTGCGCGTCCGCTCCATGGTGAAGGATTGCTGCGCGTGCTATATCGAGCACGTGGTGGGCGGCAAGGCTGGCGAAGAAGCAGCCGACGGCGCGACTGAAGCCGCTGCTGCCGATACGGAAAAGAAAGGGGAGTAGCATGGCCGACAAGCATACCCTCGCATTCGAGATCGGCGTCGAGGAGATCCCGGCGTTCGATTTGGACTCCGCGAACAAACAGCTGGAGAAGATGGTGCCCGCGGCCTTCGCCGATGCGCGCATCCCCTTCGAATCCGTCGAGATCCACTCCAGCCCGCGCCGTTTGATCGTCATGGCCTATGGCGTGGCCGACGCAACCGAGGCGCTTGTGGAGGAGTACAAGGGCCCGGCTGCCAAGATCGCCTTCGATGCCGAGGGCAATCCCACCAAGGCCGCCATCGGATTCGCGCGTGGCAAGGGTCTTTCGCCTGAAAACCTGGAGCGCCGCGAGGTGAAGGGCGTCGAGTACGTCTTCGCCACCAAGAACATCCCGGCAACGCCGGTGGCCGACTTGCTGCCCGACGTGCTGGCCGGCTTCATCACCGCCATCAAGTGGCCGCGCAGCCAGCGTTGGGCCGCATATGGCGAATACTTCGTGCGCCCGGTGCGCTGGATCGTCGCCATGCTCGACGATGCGGTGCTGCCCGTTTCCTATGCCGGTGCCACCTCGGGCAACGAAACCTGGGGTCATCGCGTGCTCGCCCCCGGCGCGCATGCGGTCGACACCGCCGCCAACCTGCTTGACGTGGTGCGCGCCGCCTACGTCATCCCCACGCAGGCCACCCGCGAGCGCATCATCCGCGAGGGCGTGGCCGCCATCGAGGCCGAGACGGGCTTCACGGCCGAGCTGCCGGCGAAAACCCTGCTTGAAGTGGTGAACCTCTCCGAGTACCCGCAGCCGCTCGTTTCCACCTTCGACGAGGAGTTCTTGCAGGTGCCCGAGGAGATCATCGTGGATGCGATGCTCATGCACCAGCGCTACTTCCCGCTTTACGACGCGAACCACAAGCTCACGAACAAGTTCATCATCGTGTCCAACGGCAACCCGGAATGCGCCGCCACCATCATCGACGGTAACGAGCGCGTGGTGCGAGCGCGCCTTGACGACGCGAAGTTCTTCTACGAGGAGGACCTCAAGCACCCGCTGGAATACTACGTGGACAAGTTGGACAACGTGGTGTTCCAGGAATCGCTCGGCACGGTGAAGCAGAAGGCGGAACGCCTGGTGAAGCTGGCCGCCGCGCTGGCTGCCGACGCGCAGCTTTCCGAGGCCGATGCGGCCGACGCCGTGCGTGCGGCGAAGCTGTGCAAGGCCGACCTGGTGACGAACGCCGTCATCGAGTTCACGAGCGTCCAGGGCGTTATGGGCAGCTACTACGCCGCCGCTGCGGGCGAGACACCCCAGGTGGCGCAGGCCATCGGACAGCATTATCAGCCGCGCTTCGCCGGTGACGCGCTGCCGGACACCACGGTGGGCAAGCTGGTGGCCTTGGCCGACAAGCTCGACACCATCTGCGGCCTGTTCAGCGTGGGTCAAGGTCCCACGGGCTCTTCCGATCCGTTTGCCCTGCGCCGCAGCGCCATCGGCATCGTGAACATGCTGGAGGCGGGCGTGAGCATCTCGTTGGCAGCTGCCATCGACTGCTCGCTGGCAAGCTTCGCCGAGCAGGGCGTTGAATTCGATGCCGCCGCCGTGCGCGCCGAGGTGGTTGACTTCTTCGTCACGCGCACGAAGGTCATGCTGCGCGACGCGGGTGTGGAGGCCGACACCATCGACGCCGTGCTGGCCACGGGCGTCGAGGAGCCGGCGGTTATCAGCCTGCGCGCCCATGCGCTCGAAGACGCCCGCGCCAACGACGCTGAAACGTTCGACAACCTGGCGACCGCCTACGCGCGTGCCAACAACCTGCGCGACGCCAAGCTGGGCTGCGAAGTTGACGAAGCCCTGCTCACCGAGCCGGAGCGCCCGCTGGCCGATGCCGTGGCAACCGCCGAGGGCACCGTGGCCGCTGCGCTTGCAGCCGATGACTTCGCAGCGGCGCTCGCCCAGCTGGCGGCTCTGCGTGCGCCTATCGACGGTTTCTTCGCCGACGTCATGGTCATGGATGATGACCAGGCTCTGCGCGAAAACCGCCTGCGCCTGCTCAACCGCTTCGTAGCCGTGTTCGCCAACGTAGCCGACTTCGGCAAAATGGCCAAGTCGAAATAACGCCGGTTACCGGTTGTAACCGGATTGCATCACGATGCGAGCGAGGGGGATAGGTATTCTATTCCTCTCGCTAATTTAAATCTGCGCAAAACAAAGCTATTCGAATTTGGCAACCTTAGCTGCCTCAGATCGAAGGTCGTGTTCGCGAACAAGCACGCATGTGAACAGTATTACGTAGCAGATAAGGCTTGCGAATAGAAATATTAGGCTTGGAGCAAGGTCTGCCCATGTTGTAGCGAAGACGCCTTGCTGCATTTCCCAAAGCAAAAGAATTATGTGGTAGCAAATGCCAGGTGCTATGGCAAGGGGGGCGCAAATTGCAACGGCAATTGGTTTAATTTTGCGATTCGCTAGGAATAGCACTCCAAATACAAGGAGCGGAATGCCGCTTCCAAAATCAGTCATCATCCATCTATGGGCGCCTACTCCATACACTTGATTCAGGTCAAGCAAGAATGAAATGTACGTATACCCTTCCGGAATATTGACGTATACGCCGTAAGCGGCAATAGAAAAAAGAACAAGACATAAAGCGCCCCGCAGTGCAATTAATCCCGTGATGATTTTCATAGTGCCCCCTTTTCAAATGAGATAACGCCCGTCGTTGTTCCATCTGCTTCCTCATGATAACCAACGGCAATAACCATGGTGGCTAAGTGATCAAATATTCAGCGGTCATGCCTCTTGGCGTGTTCATATGGATCGTATGGGCCAACATCAGGAAATAAACAGAGCGAAAAAATTCACGCATCGGAATCAAAGTGCAGAAGATTTTACTGAAGACTTTCAAACGTTTTCACCCCCCAATTTCTCCATTTTGCTTTGCTGTTTTTTGCGAAGAGCATAAACGAAAAGAATCGCATAGCAAATAAAGCTAGTAATTAGAATAGGCGCGTTAACGAGAGTGCCAATGGGACCATACCATAGATGAGCATAATGATAAATAATACCTGGAATCATGAATAGGGTACCGTATACTATTATTAGAATTGGTTTAGTTTTGATGCTGAAACATGCTAGCAGCCCAAACACTAGTAACGGAATTCCGCTAAAAAAGTCGGTTAGAAGCCACCGGTCAAATCCTATCCCGCATGAAACATTATCCCAGTCCATCAAGAAGGACAGGGGAGTGTATTCGCTTGGCGTAACCTTAAGAACATGAGATATGGTAATAAAAAAATTGAAAAGACACCCAAACCCACGGAACGCAATCGCCCCACTAAGGATTTTCATAAGTATCCCTTTCCGAAATACGTTACACCCGTTGTTGTCCTATCTGCTTCTTGATAGACCTTATTTGGGACGATTTCTGTATATAGCGATAGCCCTCTAGAGCAGAGTACGACGTTTCCTGCGGCAAGCAATTGATTTACAAAGGTCTGACAATTGTAGCTAACGGCACTATATTCGGGAGGATTGGCTCTTCTTTTGTTCGCGAGACCTCTTATGGATGCATACGAGGATGGACTGATGGATAACTCGATATATCTGTTGAATCGCTCAAGCCATTGCGTGTAGGCGTTATCGACAACAATGCCTCCGTTTGACCTGCATACATTTCTGAACGTGGCAAAGCTAGTCGCCTCGCTTTCATTTGCTATTGTGGCAACTGACCCTGTTGTGGGAGTTCCTGTCTGATTGTCATGGGGGTGAAAGGAAAACAGTTCAACTGATTTATCGGCTCTTTCAAGCAGAAGAGCCGAATGTCCGAGGATCCAAAGGCCGTATTCAGAATTTAGCATATAAATCGTTCTATATGAGGAGCCGCCTCCACTTCCACCGCCTCCATCTATACCGCCGCAACTCATCAGAAGAGGCGCGATACTGTCAATATACTCATCGGTTATCTTTTCTACTGTTGGTGGAATATATCTTGGCTTCATAGTTATATCCTTACGATGCTTTGGCTGATTAGCTGGCTGATTGTGCTTGCTGAACCCTCGGAATGTACGAATAGGCGGTAAAAATCTGTTGCGTATTCCATCAGGTCAATCTCTTCAAATTCGTCAGGGTAAAGGAATTTTCCTAGCCATAAGATGCCGAGAGTTTGAGTGACAAGCGGAGATTCTACCCAACTGAAAACTGTTGAAGGTGCGCACAGGGTTTTAGATTGTTTCGCTTGAATCAGGTTTTCCCAGAGATAGCGAGTGACTTCGCCGTCTGTTTCTAACGATTCAATTTCAGCATCTTTGAATATAACCGAATCGAAATCCATTGCAGCTAGGTCATCTAAATCTATTACATGTAGGTTTTCGTCGGCGGATATGTAGGGTACATCGTTGTTGATGCACTCGCAGTTTAGATATTCGAAAACGTTGTCTTGAAGGTAATTGAAGGTCTCGTGTTCAAGGTCTGTTGGGCCTGCTGCGATATATATCCTTTTGCGTGGCAAGCGGTGCAACAAGTCGGTGCGCTCGAGTACTTCATAGCAAACGGAATCGAGATAGGTTGCTAGTTCATCACAACGTGATTCGTTGAGGATGCTTCCTAGCTTTCTGTAGCTTTGCGCCAAGTTCTCAAAGCTCCCATCGAAAAACATTGATGGCGAGCCTGTTACGCCTTCAATGTTGTTGAGGGCAATTGGCGAGCTTTTTGATTCCGAACCAATATCAAGTGTTGGTATGCCCTCGAGGCTGATAGTGCTTGATGGTTCCAGGCCTGAGCCATCGTCGTTTGAGAGGTTTTGATGCTCGGCTATCTGGTTGCCCTCAGTATTTAATGCACAAGGCGCGGGGGTGATAAGGCTTGCTTTGTCTAGCAACTTTGGATTGATGCTGTATAAAACAGACTGCGCATAATAACCAAGCGGGGCAATTGTTTCGGGTGGCGTGCTGAATTCTGCACGCCTATCAAAGCAATCGTTCAGCTGAATGGAGTATGAACTGGCATACGATTTCCTTGGGTTAAGCGCGCAAATGCTTCCCGCTGATAGCGCATACAAGATGAACTCGCGACGTCTAATCACGGTAAAGTCTCCAATCTTATTCACTTAGAAGTAAGGTCGAAAAGCGAAGAGAGATCGAATTCGATAGTGCACGTTTCGTTTGATGTGTCTTTGTGGCAAAGATTGTTTCTAAAACTTGCGTCATGCCATAAGCGCTCAGCACACTCATCGCAATTAGGATGTTCATATACGGCTTTGATCGCCGTTATGAGCATTGATGCGGTATGCATTGTGTAAAGCAGCTGGTTGGTTGGAGCGGCTGGACAGCTTGTTCTTAAAGTTGGCCCTTCGATGTCGAACCGAACCTCTATCTGCGAGGTGTGTTTGCTTGTAAAAGTAAAGGTTAAGCTGCTGCCGATTAACGCAAACGTTGCCGTATTAACATTGGCCGTGATGGGGAGTTTTTGGGAGTTGTTTGAACTCACCGCTTCTTCGGCTAAGGCTTGCAGAACGTTTGCAAGTTGCTCGTTGCTCATGGTATGCGCCTTTCGCTACGATTTGCTTTCGAGGTTGGGAATAACCGCTTTAGCAATTGTGAGGAATTCGCTTTCTTCCGCTCTAATGGATTGAAATAGCGTTTTCGATACGCGTGCATAAACGCAGGGGATTAAGCCAAAGCCCGCGTTCGCTTCGCTCTTGCTAATGTCGATGCTGTCGTAGGGAATGAAAAACGATTCCATTACAGAGTTGCCGCAGTCATCGAATCGGCCGGCTATTTTGGTCCCTTTGTCGTTTGCTACAAACCTTTGGACTGGCCTGCTGGCTTGTTTTCCTATGGCGAGTGGTTCGGATTCGCCGCTGTGAGAAGCAGATACAAGATACTCGAGCCATTGCGCGTCAAACAGTGGAACGATGGCTACCTGGAATCCGAATAGATGTAGGCTGCGCTTGACGACGTTGGGGAATCGCCAGGAAACGGTAAGCCCACTTTCATGTAGCGTAAGGCCACATGCTATATCATGCTTATAGGAGTTTTCGCAAGCAACCCAGTCTGTGTGGCCGTAGGGGGCAACGGTGCGTACTTGTGGGCTATTCGCTTCGCGCCTCCATGTGCTGATTTGCTGGGCCCGTGCAAGACTTGCGTTCAATTCTTTGGAGAAGGCTCGGCTAGGAAGGCTGGCTCCGTATTGTGAAGCGGCTTCTGCTTTTGCGAAAGGCGCGAAGCATTCATCAAGGTAACCATAGACATCCTTGTAATTGCTGCATACGATGGCTGCAATGTCTGAGAGGGATTCCCCTTTGAACAGCTGCTTAAGATACCCCCAGTCAATTTCGCTACCGCGGTTCTTTGTGAGGAAATGCATGTCAACGTAATCGCGTAGATTGGTATCGCCATCTTGACAAGCATAATAGTTTTCCGAGTTCTCGTATGCTGCCAAGATTAGGCAAAGCATTGTGCGAGTGGGATCGAATGCTTCTAGCTCCGTTTCCCCAAGCGGTTCAGTAAGCCATAGTGCTTCTTTAAGCAGTGGCTCTGGAAGGTAGTACATCCCATCGTGTACTTCAATTTTCGTGTACGTTTTTGCATCGTAATATGGGGAAAGCTGGCTGTCATGGGCCTTTCGACGGACAGGGAAAGGAATGCTTTGTTTTGCTTTGAACTGCAAAACTTGGGCTTGCTTTCTGGAGCCAAGCCGAAAACCCATTGTCCAATCTGGTTGGAAGAACCCTTGGGACCTAAGCACGTAATCGCGCAGGGCGACGTCTTTAGAGTCGATTAGTATGTCTATATCACCTGTTTGGCGTGTGTGATAATTGCCATAAATGACCTTTGAGCAGGCGATTCCCTTAAAAGGCAGAAAGCGAAGGCCCTGTTCTTTTGCAAATGGTTCCAAGGATTTGAGAATGCTCAATTGGTTGTTGGCGCGGTGTTGGTGTTTTACGTAGAGCCGCAAGGCCTCTTCTTGAATGGAAAGCGGCATGTAGCTTTGCAAGCAATCGAAAACTAGCGGAAAAACTCGCGTTTTTTGCGAAAGCCCAATGAGTCTAATCCAGTTTTCGGCATCTAAGCAAACTTCATCGGGCCTTTCGAAATCAGCGCGGATTAAGTTCAACAAAAACTGTTCCATGATAGCGCCTTCCCCCTAGACGTTACCTATATAATTGATGAACCTATAATAGCCTGCTTTCGTCGGAAAGGGTGCGCGAATGTCATTGGTTTCGATGTGCGAAGGTGTGAGCAAAGAGAACTTGGGTGATGAGGCGGTTCTGTATGGCGAGAATGAGGAACTGTTTACCTTGAATGAAATGGGCTCGGTTATCTTAGATCTCGCTCTTCGTGTCGAAGCCGAATGCGAAATCGTATGTGCTATAGAAGAGAAGTATGACTGTGATGGCTTTTCCGTTGCTTTAGACGTGAAAAGGTGTCTCAACAAACTTGAATCTTGTGGGCTGGTTGTACGCAATAATTGAAAGGCCGGCTTTGTGGTTCTCGGAAGGCTCTATAAGTTTGGGTTGGTAGCGGTAAAGGCGGAAGAGGCTGCGTTCGTTGATGCTCTTAAGCGAGTATACGAATATCACGAATGCGATTTAGATTCGACGGATTACGTCATTTGCGTTAATCGCCAAGGATCAACCTTATGGCAATTTGAGGGCATCGTTCAACGGCAGGTCGAGGGTGATCTGCCCAAGGCTTTAGGGGTCTTTGATGATATCGTCGATCAGCTTATCAAAGATAGCGTTTGCGATGGCGATGTGCTGATTCACGCGTCAACTTGCGTAAATGACGGCAGGGCTCTGTCCTTTGTCGGGTTGTCGGGGGCGGGGAAGACTACTCTGTCCCTTATGCTTGCAAAGCGTTTTTCGTTTCAAATGTTAGGTGATGAGTATGCGCTTTTAAATTTTGAGAAGTGCTTCGTATCTCATGAGTTTCATCCGCTGCAAATAAAAAGGGAGTCGCCGCTGTTTGAGTTTGATACATGCCAAAACGCTGTAGCGAGCTTCCTTTTGGAAAGCTCGCTGGGTGTTAATTGCAGGATCGTCTCGCCTTCGGATTTTGGATTGAATTTTTCTAGCGCATCGTGCCGGCTCGATACGTTAATATTTCCGCTATTTCGTCAGGTTGATTGCGTTCCTCAGCTCAAGCCGCTTTCTGTTGGCGATTTGCCCGAGCTGCTTATGCCTTCCGTTCAAAGAAGCGGCCCTGGTGGCGATTTATTCAGAAGATTGGTTTCGACTTTGGCGAAACATAGCGTTCGGATGTATTCGCTATCATATGGAAACCCTTATCAAGCATGCGAATTGATTGAGGGCGTTAGGTGCGAGGGAGGGCTTTTCAATGGATAATTGCAGCCTTCTTCGCGTCTTAATCAACGCAAAGGGCTCTGCGGAAATAGGCGTGTCTGGTTCAAGCATGTCTCCTTTCTTGTTTTCGGGAGATATGACGATGATTACCCCTTGTGCAGAGCTTGCAGTTGGCGACCTTGTTGTTTTTCCTGGTGGAAGAAGCGGCGAGCCTGTTCTTCATCGAGTGGCATTGCTTGCTGATGGCGGAGTTACGGTTGTCGGCGATAACGCTTGTGTAGCTTCTGCGATGCCGATTTCGCAACTAATCGGGCAAGTTACGAAGGTGCGTTTTGGAAAGAGGGAGGAGTGGTGCTCTGTGTCGCATCCGATTCTTGCTGGCAATATCGCACGATTATCGTATCGCATTGCCGTTGACGGCGATAATGTTGCATCGCTCAAATCGAAAAGGTATGAACTGAGTGCTTTATTGCGAGCGGAGCTAGGGCATCAAGACAACTAGTGTTGTAACCGCTTCGCGGTTTTTGCCTGAACGAGCGTGTACACTTATCGAGGGCGGCGGCTTGCGGCTGGCTGCCCTTTTCCGCACACGCAAGGAATCTTTCAAGGAGGCCGCCTATGCAAGGTGAGTTCATCGTTCATGAGAACACGACTCCGCTGCCAACCATCCACGTCATCAGCGACTCGGTCGGCCTGACCGCCCAGGCTCTCGCCCGCGCGGCGGCCGCGCAGTTCGGCGAGACGAATCCCAACATCGAGGTGCTGCCGCATGTGCGCTCCGCCGAAGAGGTGAAGCGCTTTATCGACGAGCATGGCGAGCTGCACAAGCGCATGCGCGGCGACGAGCGCCTGCTCATCTTCTACACCCTGGTCGACGGGGACTTGCGCCACGCGCTTTCCGAGTACGCGGCGAGCAAGCCCAACGTGGTGGCGGTCGACCTGATGACCGACGCCATGAACGCCATTGCCGAGCTTTCGGGCAAAACCCCCTCGAAGCGCCCCGGCGGCCTGCACGTGGCAGACCAGCATTACTTTAAGCGCATCGAGGCCATCGAGTTCACCATCGCGCACGACGACGGGCGCAATCCGCAGGAGCTCACTCAGGCCGACATCGTGCTTCTGGGTGTGTCGCGTTCCTCGAAAACCCCGACGTCCATCTACCTCGCGCAGGCGGGCTACAAGGTGTCGAACATCCCGCTCGACCCTTCCACCGAGCCCCCCAGCCAAATCTACGACGTCGATCCCACGCGCCTGTTCGGACTCATGACCACCCCCGAGGTTTTGGTCGGAATTCGCCAGCGCAGGCTGGGAAATGCTGCCGTCGTGGCATCAAAATATGCCGACCCTGAATACGTCTACGAGGACCTTGAAAAGGCGCGCAAGCTCATGCGAAAACTGGGCTGCATTGTCATTCACACCGAAAATCGCGCCGTTGAGGAAACTGCTCAAGAGATTTTGCGGTACTACGAGCGGGTTCACCCTGCGGGTGCTGATATGATAGCGAGGTCTTGAGGCGTTTCGCCCCAGACACTCGAACGACTTAGGTGAGGAGTTAAAAAAGTGACTGCAGAAGTCAAGCGTGTGTACGCGTTCGGCCACGATGCCGAGGGCAACAACGTTACCGAGGGCAACACGAACATGAAGGCCGTGCTTGGCGGTAAGGGCGCCAACCTGGCCGAGATGGCCAACATCGGTCTGCCGGTGCCTCCCGGGTTCACCATTTCCTGCCAGACGTGCATGGAGTACGCCAACGCCGACAACACGTGGCCCGAAGGCGCGCTCGACACCATCCACGAATATCGCGAGGATCTTGAGCGCCGCATCGGCAAGAAGATCGGCGACGCCGAAGATCCGCTGCTGGTTTCCGTCCGTTCCGGCGCTCCCATGTCCATGCCGGGCATGATGGACACGGTGCTCAACCTCGGCCTGAACGACGAATCCATCAACGGCCTGATCAAGCAGACGGAGAACCCGCGCTTCGCATGGGACTCCTATCGCCGCTTCATCCAGATGTTTTCCAACGTCGTCATGGGTCTTGACGGCGACCTGTTCGAGAACGCCATCACGGCCATGAAGAACGTGCGCGGCGTCAAGTCCGACACCGACCTGACGGCCGACGACCTCAAGGAACTGGTCGCCGAGTTCAAGGGCATCTTCTCCGAGAACGTCAACGGCCAGGAGTACCCGACGCTCGTCGTCGACGGCAAGGTCGCCTTCCCGCAGGACCCGATGGTGCAGCTGCGCCTGGCCATCGAGGCCGTGTTCGGCAGCTGGAACAACGAGCGCGCGGTCATCTACCGCAAGCAGAACAAGATCTCCGATGACCTGGGCACCGCCGTCAATGTGCAGTGCATGGTCTTCGGCAACAAGGGCAACACCTCGGCCACGGGCGTGGCGT
>CAVHFC010000032.1:10527-20949 GCA_963635025.1 Eubacterium sp. CAG:786 | reverse complement strand
CCCGGCGGCTATCATCGCTGCTCTCCGGCAGAGGGGTACCCATTTCTGCACGTCAGCGACGAGTTCCTGAACGTCCTTGGCTGGACGCGCGAGGACATTGCCAACCGCTTCGACAACAAGTTCCTGAACATGGTGCACCCTGACGATCGGGCGCTCCTCACCGAGTTCGTCGACGAGTTGGAAGCGGCCTCCTCCGAGAAGAGCGACGCTGCGGAAGGCGCGACCAGCGCCGGCGACCTTCCGGTCCCTTGCCCTCGAAACGCCCACGACAAGCTCTACCGAATGCAAGCGCGCGACGGCTACCGCTGGGTCGTCGACGCGTCGCTGGCGGTCGAGCAGGCAAGCGGGGAATTTCTCCAAGGGTTCATCTGCGATGTCACGGATTTCGTCGAGCGCGAGCACCAGCGCCAGCGCGACCTGGAGCAGGCGCTCGAGGAATCGCGCCGCGCAACCGACACCGTTTCGCGCTTCTTCATGAACATGTCGCACGAGATTCGCACGCCGCTCAACGCCATCATCGGGCTGAACACCCTTGCGCGTGCGGAAACCGACGACCCGACGATGCAGCGCTATCTGGAGAAGATGCGCATGGCCAGCGACCAGCTGCTCGACGTGATCAACGACATCCTGGACATGTCGCGCATCCAGAACAATGCGATGACGCTCGACCTCGCGCCCCTGGACGTGCACGACCACATCAAGCAGATCGACGCCATGTTCAGCCAGGTGGCAAGGGCGAAAGGCGTCGATTTCCGCGCCGTGGACAACGTGAGCACCTCCTATGTGCTGGGCGACCGCAAGCGCCTGTCGCAGGTGTTCTCGAACTTGCTGGGCAATGCGGTGAAATTCACGTCGGAAGGCGGGACGGTCCTGTTCCAGGCCGACGAGGAATCCTGTGAAGGCGGGAGGATTTCCTATTGCATCACCGTGCGCGACTCGGGCATCGGTATGAGCGAGGAATTCCAGAAGACGATGTTCACCAGCTTCGCCCGCGAGCGCAACGACACCGTCTTGCGCACGCAGGGCACGGGGCTGGGGCTTGCCATCGTGAAGAATTTGACGGACCTGATGGGCGGCACCATCGAGTGCGCCAGCAAGCAAGGCGAAGGTACCGAGTTCCGGTTGCATTTCAAGCTCGAGAAGGCCGAAGCGCCCCAAACGCCGGAAAGCAACCGGGAGCGCAGCATCGCGCAGCTGTCGGGCAAACACCTGCTGCTGGTTGAGGACAACGAGCTGAACCGCGAGGTTTCCGTGGCGATTCTTGAGCAATTTGGCTGCACCGCTGACGTTGCCGTCGACGGGCTGGTGGCGCTGCGCACCATGGAGGAGAAGCCGGCAGGCACCTACGACGCCGTGCTCATGGACATGCAGATGCCCATCATGAACGGGCTTGAGGCCACGCGCCGCATTCGCGCTCTGGAGGATCCCGTGCGGGCGAACGTGCCCATCGTGGCGTTGACGGCCAACGCCTTTGAGCAGGATCGTCAGGCAGCCCTCGATGCGGGCATGGACGGGCATGTCGCGAAGCCGATCGATGCCTCCGTGCTCGGGAACACCCTGGCCGCCATCTGGGAAGCTCGCGCCCGCGAGTAGGGGTGACTCCTTTGGCCGAAAGCGGTGGGGTCTTGCCGGCGAGCGATTGACGCCCCGCCGGCTGGCGGTGACTCCTTCGGCCGCCAGCGGTGACTGGCCCGTCAGCTCGTCTGACAAAAATGTGGCGCACCTTCGGTGCTTTCAGTTAGGGTGCGAGCCATGGCTCGCACCTACGAAACACCTGGTAGAAACGTTAAACGTGCAGCAAGATTTCGTAGGGCTGAGCTAGAGCTCAGCCCATAATAGAGAGCGCATTTATGCGCGACACATAATTCAAAAATGCGGGATCCATTCGGTTTGAGAGAGGCCTTGTCCCGAGCATTGCTATCGTAAGTGCCAGCCCGCATCACAAAAAAGCCCGCGCAGCTGGCTTCAGACTCTTCGAAGATGCGACAACGCGGCCGCCCGGCCTCGCCGCATGTCGGCCCTTCGCTTGCGGTGGTGCCGCTCGCCCGTCGCCCGGTCTCGCCGCCCGGCGCGGCCGGGCGGCCGTCCTACGTCTTTTTCGGCGCCTTGGGCTTCTTCACTGATATGTCGGCGGGGATGGAGGGCAGGGCGATGATGAAGCAGGCGCCGCCTTCGGGCAGGTTGATGGCCTCGACCGTGCCGTCGTGCGCCTCGACGATGGACTTGACGATGGCCAGCCCCAGCCCGGTTCCGCCCGTGCCGCGCGCGCGGCTGGCGTCGGTGCGGTAGAAGCGGTCGAACAGCAGCTTCGGGTCGATGTCGCCGAAGCCGCAGCCGTCGTCCTTCACCGCCACGACTGAGTTGCCGTTGAGTCCGAACAGCTCCACGCGAATGTGCCCGTCGGGCTGGATGAAGCGGCTGGCGTTCTCCACCAGGTTGGTGATCGCCTGACGCAGGCTGTCCGGGTCCCCGAGCACGTCGGGCGCCTCGCCGGTGACCTCGGCATTTGCCTGCCGGTCATGCAGGATGGGCGTGAGCGCGTCCACGACGCTGTTGGCAAGGTCGTGCAGGTTCACGCGGCGCATTTCCTGTGGCAGCGGCGAATTTTCGATGCGCTGCAGCGTGAGCAGGTCGTTCGTCAGGCGGCTTAAGCGCTCGCTCTCGTTGACGATGATGCCGCAGAATTTGTCGTGCAGCGCCGGGGGGAGGTCGGGGTCGGTGAGCATTTCGGCATTGCCGCGGATGGCGGTCAGCGGCGTGCGCAGCTCGTGGGCAACGTCGCTGATGAATTCGTTCTGACGCTGCTCCTTGAGCGCGAGGTCGTGATGCTGCTGCTTGGTCGTTTGCAGGAGCGACTTGAACTCGCAGGTCAGTAGGTCGGCCTCGTACAGGCGCCCGTCGGGTTCGAACGGCACGTCGGCCCCTTGGCGCCATGCTGCCGTCTTCTTCGCAAGGTCGCTGAGCGGTTCGGCCAGAAAATGTCCGATCAGCAGGCTGAAGCAGAACACCACCACGGCCGCTGGCGCCAGCAAAACCAAGCTTGCCAGGGGCAAATCGCACACGAACATGCACACCACCAGGCACAAGGCGGTGGCGAACATGCTCAACAGCGTGCTGAGCAGCGCGAAATATGTCTGCAGGCGTTTTATAGCTTGAACCTATATCCGTAGCCGCGTACCGTTTCGACCAGGCCGGGGTCGTAGCCCGCCTGCTCTATCTTGTCGCGCAGGCGCTTGATGTGCGTGTCGACCGTCTTCGTTTCCGTGAGATATTCCCAGCCCCAGGCGTCGCGCAAAAGCTCCTCGCGGGAAACCACCTTGCCGGCGTTCTTCATCAGGCACGCCATCAGCTCGAATTCGCGCGGCGTCAGGTCGATGTCGCCGTTGGGGCCGGTGGCGGTGTGGGCGTCTTCGTCGAGCGTGATGCCGCTGGCGGTGATGGCGTGCGAGGAACCGGGCAGGTCCTGCCCCTGGCTGCGGCGCAGCAGCGCGCGCACGCGGGCGATGAGCTCGCGCACGCCGAAGGGCTTGGCCAGATAGTCGTCGCCGCCGATTTCCAGGCCCACCACCTTGTCAAGCTCGGAATCGCGCGCGGAAAGGAACAGCACCGGAGCCGCCGTTTTCGAACGCAGGCGGCGGCACAGCTCGTAGCCGTCCATGCCGGGCAGCATGATGTCGAGCACGAACAGGTCGTAGTCGTTTTTCATGGCCATGGTAAGCGCCTCTTCGCCGTTGTCCACGACGTCGGGGGCGAACCCTTCCTTCTTCAGGGCGTAGCCGACGAACTCCGTGATGGAGGGTTCGTCGTCGACGACGAGGATGCGTGCGGGCGTGTCGTTCATGGAAACCTCTTCCGTATGCGCGGCCATGGCGCGGTTTTTGCGTATCGCTAGGACAACTATACTCGTCCGCGCGCCGTGCGGCCGGCGATATCGCGCCCATTGTCGAAAACACGTTACCTCTTGGAAGGGGGCCGACGGCGGGCGCGCGGCGACTGCTATACTGGTTCGAAATTTGCCGGCTTGGGGTTTTAACCGGGCGGTCCGAACGGGCCGGGCGGGCCGGACACACCGGTCAGGCCAGACGCTCCGAACGGGTCGGGCGCACCGGCCAAACCGGCCAAACCGGCCAGCCGGATGAAAAGCTTCGTGGGATTTGAAGGGAGCGGCACATGCTGCTTGCAATCGACGTGGGGAACACGCAAACCGTTGTCGGCGTGTACGAGGGAAGCGCGCTGAAGCATCGTTGGCGTGTTGCCACGAACAAGCTGCACACCTGCGACGAGCTGCGCGTGAAGCTGTTGCCGCTGCTGAATTCCGAGAACTTGGGGTTTGCGGACCTGCACGGCGTGGCGCTGTCGTCGGTCGTGCCCGCGCTCACCGATGCGTGGTGCCAGGCGACCAAGCAGATGCTCGGCGCGCGAGCGGTGGTGTGCGCGGCCGAAACCGCCGGCAACCTGTTCGATGCGGGTGATTACCCGAACCCGCGCGAGATCGGTGCCGACCGCATTGCCGACTGCGTGGCGGCGCGAAGCCTCTACGGCGCCCCGGTGGTGGTAGTCGATTTCGGCACCGCCACCAATATGGAAGTGATCGATCGCGAGGGCGGTTTTGCGGGCGGCGTCATCGCCCCCGGCGTGGAAACCTCTTCGCGCGCGCTGTTCAGCCACGCCACCAAGCTCGGCGCCATCGAGCTGGTGAACCCGCATTCGGCCATCGGGCGCAACACCGCGCAGGCCATGCAGGTGGGCATCGTCTACGGCGAGGCCGATCGCGTCGATGGGCTGGTCGAGCGCATTTTCGACCAGCTGGGATATCGCGCGCCGGTGGTGGCGACGGGCGGTCTGGCTCGTCGGGTGGCCCCCATTTCGCGCACCATCACCGAGGTGAACCAGGATCTGACGCTCGAGGGCCTTCGCCTGGTGTACGACGCGTTTGTAGCAGCCGACGAAACGGGGCTTTACGGCCGCGCCGGCAAGTAGGGGAGGGTCGGCGTTCTGATTGTTGCGGGGTTGATTTCGCCAAGCGGAAAAACAGTGAGCGCCTTGCGGCGCACTATTAGGGGTCGAGCTGTCGCTCGACCCTACGAAAATTCGTCCGTTTGCGTTCAACCCCGTGGAATCTCGGTCGTTTGCGGTCAGTCCCATGGGATCTTGCTCGTATTCGTTCAACCCCGCGGAATCTCGTTCGTTTGCGGTCGGCCACGCGGAATCTCGGTCGTTTACGGTCGACCCCGCGGAATCTTGCTCGCTTGTGTTCAACCCCGCGAAAATTCGCTCGTCTGCGTTCGGTCGGGGAAAACTCGTTCGTTTTCGTTCGGCCCCATGGAATCTCGTTCGTTTGCGTTCGGCCCCATGGAATCCCACGCCGCGCCCTTCGCTACTTTGTGCGCTCCTTTCGCCGTTGCCTTGAAATCTGTGTTTCCTCGTGGATGCACGGGGACGCTGGCCGCCTTGCGCCGTTAGAATACTCGCCATGACGAAAACGCCCCGCCGCGCGAACGCGCCTTTGCGCCAAGGGGGCAAAGCGAATCCATGACGAGAAAGAGGGCCCGACGTGCTCACCGACATCGAAATCGCCCAGGCGGCCACCCCGCAACCCATCACCGCTATCGCCGAGGCGGCGGGTGTTCCCGAACGCTACCTGGAACAGTACGGAACCACCAAGGCGAAGGTCGATTACAACCTGCTGCGCGACGAGCAGCACACGCCGGGCAAGCTGGTGCTGGTCACGGCCATCAATCCCACGCCGGCCGGCGAGGGCAAGACCACCACGACGGTGGGCCTGGCCGACGCCATGAACCGCCGCGGCAAGAAGACCGTGGTCGCGCTGCGCGAGCCCAGCTTAGGGCCCGTGTTCGGCATCAAGGGCGGCGCTGCGGGCGGCGGATACGCCCAGGTCATTCCCATGGAAGACATCAATCTGCACTTCACCGGCGACTTCCACGCCATCGGCGCGGCCAACAACCTTTTGGCCGCCATGCTCGACGCGCACATCCACAACGGCAACCAGCTCAACATCGACGTGCGCAAGATCACGTGGAAGCGCGTCGTGGACATGAACGACCGCCAGCTGCGCAACATCGTGTGCGGCCTGGGCGGCAAGGCCAACGGCGTGCCGCGCGAGGACGGCTTCGACATCACGGTGGCCAGCGAGGTCATGGCCGTGTTCTGCCTGGCAACCTCCATCACCGACCTGAAGGAACGCCTCGGTCGCATCGTGGTGGCCTACACCTACGACGACGAGCCTGTCACCGCGCACGACCTGCACGCCGAAGGCGCCATGGCCGCCCTGCTCAAGGACGCGCTCAAGCCGAACCTGGTGCAGACGCTCGAGGGCACGCCGGCGTTCATCCACGGCGGCCCATTCGCCAACATCGCGCACGGCTGCAACTCCATCATGGCCACGCGCATGGCGCTGGCCCTGGGCGACTACGCCGTTACCGAAGCCGGCTTCGGCGCCGATCTGGGCGCGGAGAAGTTCCTGGACATCAAGTGCCGCCTGACCGGCATCAAGCCCGACGCGGTGGTGGTCGTCGCCACGGTACGCGCGCTGAAGAACCACGGCGGCGTGGCGAAGGACGCGCTGGGCGAGGAGAACCTCGAGGCGCTTGAGGCGGGCCTTCCGAACCTGCTGCAGCACGTGGAGAACATCACGCAGGTGTACAAGCTGCCGTGCGTGGTGGCCATCAACCGTTTCCCCACCGACACCGAGGCCGAGCTGGCGCTGGTGGAGAACAAGTGCCGCGAACTGGGCGTCAACGTGGCGCTGTCCGAGGTGTGGGCGCGCGGCGGCGAGGGCGGCCTGGCGCTGGCCGACGAGGTGGTGCGCCTGTGCGAGCAGGGCGACGACGCCGGTCGCAGCGCGGAAACGTTCGAGTTCGCCTACGGCACCGAGGGCGGCCTGCGCGAGAAGATCGAGGCCATTGCGAGCCGTATCTATCGCGCCGACGGGGTCATCTTCGAGGCGAAGGCCGCCAAGGAGCTGGCGAAACTGGAGAAGCTCGGTTTCGCCAACATGCCGGTGTGCATGGCGAAAACCCAGTACAGCTTCAGCGATGACGCGAAGAGGCTGGGTGCCCCGCGCGGCTTCGTCATCACCGTGCGCGACATCAAGGTGAGCGCCGGCGCGGGCTTCGTGGTGGCGCTGACCGGCAATATCATGACGATGCCGGGCTTGGGCAAGTCGCCGGCGGCCTTCAAGATCGCCGTCGACGAAACCGGCAAGATCACGGGGCTGTTCTAAAGAAGGCCGAAGAAGAGGACCGGAAAAGGACTGAAGAGGAGACGCATGGATACATCGTTCATCGACGAGCTGGCTTCGGGTGCCCCTACCCCCGGTGGTGGCGGCGCATGCGCGTACTGCGGGGCCCTGGCTTCCGCGCTTGCTTCCATGGTCGGCAACCTGACCGTGGGCAAAAAGACCTACGCGGCTGTTGAAGACCAGGTCAAGGAACATCTTGAGGCTCTTGCTGACCTGCGTTCCCAGCTGCTTGCGCTCGTCGATGCCGACGCCGAGGCCTTCGGTCCGCTTGCTGCCGCCTATCGCCTTCCCAAGGACACGCCGGAAGAGCAGGAGGCGAAGCAGATCGCCATCCAGAAGGCGCTGCTCGGCGCCACGACGGTGCCGCTCGACATCATGCGCACCGCCGCAGCCGTTCTCGAGCACACCGACTTTCTGGCGCATCACGGCAGCCGCATGGCCCGTTCCGACGCCGGCGTGTCGACGGCGTTCATCCGTGCGGCGGTGGAGGGCGCCAGCCTGAACGTCTACATCAACGTCGCCTCCATGGACGACGCCGACTTGGCCGCCGCGCTCGGTCGCGAGGCCGACGAGTTGGTGGCGCGCACGCGCGAAAAGTGCGATAGGCTGTTCGCGTACGTTTTCGAAGCTATCTCGTAGGAGCTCTTGTATATGGCAACGCTGCTAAAAGGCAAACCGGTCGTTGACGAAATGGCTGTTGACCTGCATAGTCGTATCGACGCGCTCGCTCAGGCGGGCGTGGTGCCGACGCTTGCCCTCGTGCGCTTGGGTCAGCGCCCGGACGATCTGTCCTACGAACGGACGGCGGTGAAGCGCGCTGCCAGCCTTGGCATCAACACGAAGCCCTACGTGCTTGACGAATTCGCCCCGGAAGCGGCGCTCAAGGCGACGCTGCAGTCCATCAATTACGACAAGACGGTGCATGGCTGCCTGATGTTTCGTCCGCTGCCCACGTTCATGGACGAGAAGGCCATGTGCGACACGCTGACGGCGGACAAGGACGTCGACGGCATTTCGCTGGCGTCGCTGGCGGCCGTGTTCACCGACGCGCCGGACGGTTTCCCGCCGTGCACCGCGGCGGCGTGCGTGAAGATCCTCGATCACTACCAGGTGCCCATCGTGGGCAAGCATGTCGTGGTCATCGGGCGCAGCCTGGTCATTGGCAAGCCGGTCGCCATGATGCTGCTGCGCCGCAACGCGTCGGTGACCATCTGCCATAGCCGCACCGAGGGCTTGGCGGAAATCTGCCGTTCGGCCGACATCGTCATCTGCGCGACGGGCCGCGCCCGCGCGTATGGGCGTGAGTACTTCAGCGCTGGTCAGACGGTGCTTGACGTGGGCATCAACTTCGACGCGTACGGCAAGCTGTGCGGAGACGTTGACTTCGACGAGGTGGAGCCCATCGTGGACGCCATCACGCCGGTTCCCGGCGGCATCGGCACCGTCACCACCAGCTTGACCATGGAACACACCGTGGCCGCCGCCGAGTCGCAGCTGAAGGCGGCAAGCGCGCGCTAGGTGGGTTGACGCTTGTGGGGCCGGAGGGCTGGCTGAGTCGGGGCGCTGATCGGGAAAGCCGACCAGCGCCCCGGTTTCGTTTTTTCTAGTAAGGTTTCTCTAGGTCGGCGTGGGCTTGGGCGTCGGTGTCCAGGCCGAAGAACTTGCCGGCGCGGAAGCGGTCGAGCGCCACGAGCGCGATCATGCCGGCGTTGTCCCCGCAAGCGGAAAGCGGCGGCATGACTAGGCGCACCTTCATTTTGCTGCAGAGCTTTTCGTAGGCGGCGCGTAGCATGGGGTTGGCCGCGACGCCTCCACCCAGGCAGAACGTGCGCGCGCCGGTTTGCTTCAGCGCCATTTCCGCCTTCTTCACCTGCACATCCACCACGGCGGCTTCGAAGCTGGCGCAGATATCGGGCACGTTGAGGGCGCGCCCGGCGGCTCGCTCGTTGTTGATATAGGTCACCACCGCTGTTTTCAGGCCGGAAAGACTGAAGCGCATGTCGCCGGAATGCATCATCGCGCGCGGGAACGGGATGGCCGCGGGGTCGCCCTTCGCCCCCTGCGCGGAAACGACCGGACCGCCTGGGTATCCCAGTCCCAGCGCTTTGGCAACCTTATCGAACGCCTCGCCCACCGCGTCGTCGATGGTTGCGCCGAGGATTTCGTAGTCGCCCCAGTCGCGCATGTGCACGAGCATGGTGTTTCCGCCGCTGACCAGGGAAACGACCGCCGGCGGCGCGAAGTCGGGCGCGCCGATCTTGTTCGCGTACAGATGCCCCTCCAGGTGGTTCACGCCCAAAAGCGGCTTGTCGGCCGCCCAAGCCGTGCCCTTGGCGAACGCGACGCCCACCACGAGCGCACCCACCAGGCCCGGCGCGTAGGTGACGCCGATGCCGTCAAGGTCTGCCCAGGTCAGCTGGGGCAGACCGAGGCGCTTCGCCGCAACTTCCAGGCATTCGTCGCACACGCCGCAGATGGCCTCGATGTGCTTGCGGCTGGCAATCTCGGGAACGACGCCGCCGAAGCGTGCGTGGAAGTCGATCTGGCTGGCCACCACGTCGGAAAGCAGGTTGCCCGCGCCGTCCACGATGGCCGCCGCCGTTTCGTCGCACGAGCTTTCGATGGCGAGGATGAGCGGGCGCGTGAGTGGCGTCGGCTGGGCGGCGGGGCTGTGCGCTGTGCTGGGTGCTGCGGCGTCGGCGGTGGGGTCCGCGCAATCGTTTTCCGCAGCGTTTCCGCTGGTGCCGGCGAGCGCTACTTGCGCGTCGTGGGCCTTGTCGACCTGCAGATGCATGCCCGCGACGGCTGCGGCCTGCGCGGGTTGGGTGCTTGCCTGCGCGTCGGCGTTGCGTGCGTCGCCGGTGGCATCGGCGCAGATCAGCGGCTCAAGGTCGCCTTCCATGATGACGGCGTCCTCGCGGTCGGAATAGTAGCGCGGGCGCTTGCCGATGGAGCGCATTCCCAGCGTTTCGTAGAACGCCTGCGCGCCGGTGTTGCTTGCGCGCACTTCCAAAGAAACGCTCGCGGCTCCCAGGTCGCGGGCGTCGGCGGCAACGCGGCCGATCAGCTGGCGGGCGATGCCGCGGCGCCGCCAGGCGGGGTCGGTGCCGATCTTGAGGATCTGCACCTGGCCGTCGACGATCATGCCGCCGGCATAGCCG
>CAVHFC010000032.1:4337-10239 GCA_963635025.1 Eubacterium sp. CAG:786 | reverse complement strand
CGCGCGTTTAGGATGGCCGTGTCGTGCATGGTCGCGCGCTGGTCGCGGCGCGGTGCCACGTCCTGCACGCCCGTGGCCAGGTTTTTCGGGTCGTTCTTTGCCAGGCGGATGCGCTCGTTTTCCTCCGCGTCCGACAGGCGCGTGTACACGGGAAGCAGAAAGCCCGGGTTGTGGCGGGGGGCGTCGAAGGGGTCGGCCTCTCCGACGCGCCATGCGGCTTGCAGCGCCAGCAGCAGCCCCGCGCCTGTGGGCACCCATAACTCTTCGGGAAGCAGCGTTCCTGCAGGTGAGAACAGGTCGGCGTATTTGCTCAGGCCATCGCCCGCAAGTTGTAGGGGAGCTTTGTCGGGGCGGGAGTCCGCTGCGTTGCCGCCGTCGGTTGCGTTTGCGTTGCTGTTTTCGCTCGCCGCGCCTGTTGCACCCGTTGCATCCGTCGAACCCTCCGTGCTCGCCGCCAGCTCTTCAGCCGCCAGCTGCGCCTTCACCACGCGGTCCGCGCCTTGCCGCACCGCGCCCGCATCATCGAGCGCGAACATCACCGGATACACCTCGCGGCGCATGGCGTCGGCCACCACGGCAAGCTGCCCGCGAACGCCCGCGGCCCACGCGTGCCACGCCACCGCGTCAAGCGACGAGACGCCCACCAGCGTCACGCCCAAAGCGGAAGCGATTCCCTTCGCTGTGGCCATGGCGATGCGCACGCCCGTGAACGATCCGGGGCCGCGCCCCACGCACACGCACGCGATCTGGCTGCGCTCGATGCCCGCTTCCGCGAGCAGCGCGTCGATGCGTGGGAGCAGCTGCGTGTTCGATGCGCGCCTTGCCGCCACCTCGACCGACGCGACGAGGTCAACCGATTGCGTGCCGCCGTCCAGGCGCCCCACGCCGATGGCGATCACTTCGTTCGCGGTATCGAATGCGAGCACGTATGCAGCTTCGGACATGGTCATCCCCTCGGTCTTCTCTTCAGTTGGACTTTGGTTGGCGCCGGGCACAAGGCGCGCGGCTATTCCGCGTCGGCGCGTGCTTCCGACGCGCTGGCGGTGCATCCGCGCGGGGAAAGCGTGGTCTTGGAAAGGCGGGCCGCGGCGTCGCTTGCCCACACGGTGAGCAGTTGCCGCGCGCGGTTCCCCAGCGCATGCATCAGGATGCGGCGGCCGCCTTCGGGCGTGACCTGAACGCATATCTCCAGGTATCCGTACGGAAGCGCCTCGGGAAACTTCTCGCCCCACTCGATGAACGACACGCCGTCCGACTCCACGGTTTCGTAGTAGCCCGTGTCCTCGAGCTCGTCGGCGCTGTTCAGGCGGTACAGGTCGAAGTGGTACAGGGGCAGCTTGCCTTCGCGATACTCCAGCAGGATGTTGAAGGTGGGGCTGGTCACCGGCGCGCTGACGCCGAGGCCTTCCGCAACGCCTTGCACGAAGTGGGTTTTGCCGGCGCCCAAATCGCCGGTCAGCACCACGACGTCGCCGGGATGCAGGTAAGCGGCCAGCGTGTTCGCCAACTGTTTCGTTTCCTCAACCGATGCGGTTTTGCGCACATATGTAAGTCCATTAGCCATAGTGGGGGCAATGATACGCCAATGCGCGCACCCGCGCGAGACCGTCGCGAAATATGCACCGAACAGGGGAAAGATTGACTGGAGGGGTCGGGGCGCATCGTGCTCTTGCTCGCGGTTTTGGTGCGGTTTGCGGACAGGGCGGCGTGCCTGCGGGGTTGCGGGTATACTTGCATGTCGAACAAACCTTTTGCGAAGGAGCAGATCACATGCCGATCGACACTGCAACCGGCCAAGAAGCGCCGGCCGAGATTTCTTCCGAGCGCGTGAAGGACATCTTCTCGACCATCGCCAAGAAATACGAGCGCTTCAACGCCATCTCCAGCTTCGGCGCGTACAAAGCCTGGCTTGCCGGCATGATGAAACAGGCTCCCATCGGCGCAAACGATGACGTGCTCGACATCGCGGGCGGTACGGGCGACGTGACCTTCACCGTGGCGCGCGCCAAGCACCCGCGCCACATCCAGTGCACCGACCTGGTCAACGAGATGCTCGACGTGGCCCGCGCGCACTACGCCGACGGCGCGGCTGGCGGCGTGCCGGTCGACTTCGAGGTGGTCGACGCGCAGAACATCCCCTACGCCGACGCCAGCTACGACGTCATCACCATGGCGTACGGCATCCGCAACATGCCCGATCGCCCCAAGGCGCTTTCCGAAATGTATCGCGTGCTCAAGCCCGGCGGCAGCCTTGTGTGCCTGGAATTCTCCACGCCGCCGAACGCCGTGTGGCGCGCGCTGTACAACTTCTACCTGAAGCACCTCATCCCGTTCTGGGGCGGGCTGATCACGGGCGATCGCGACGGGTTCGTGTACCTGTCGAAGTCGATCAAAGCCTTCCCGAACCAGGAGGGGCTCGCGCAGCTTATGCGCAACGCGGGCTTCGCGGATATCACGTGGAAGAACTACACGGGGGGAATCGCCGCAGTTCACGTGGCGAAAAAGCCCGAGTAGATGCCCACCCTTCAACTCACCAAACCTGAAAGAACCCTGAAAGCCTAAAAGCGGTTTCAGGGTTCTTTCAGTCCTTCCTCCTACTATGAATGCGCGGTCGACGGCGCCTCGTGTGCCGACGGCTGGCGGCAATCGCGGGTTTTGGCGAACGAACGCCGAACGGGTGCGTCTCCCCATGCAGCGCCCTTCGGCGTCGCCAGACCCGCGGCCATCGTGGCATCAACGAACCATAAACGCAGCACAAACGCACCATGCCGCTTGGAAGAGAGGAAGACCCATGGCAACCTTCACCGACACGTTCGAACGCAAAGAGGTCAAATACCGCCTGAACGCAAGCCAGCACCGCGCGGTGCTCGATGCGCTTGCCGGGCGCATGGCCGCTGACGAATACGGCCGCACGCGCATCACCAGCCTGTATTTGGACACGCCGCATCGCGACCTGATCGCTCGCAGCTTGGAAAAACCCCTGTACAAGGAGAAGCTGCGCGTGCGCTGGTACGGGACGCCGAAAAGCTCCGATCGCGTGTACGTCGAGGTGAAGAAGAAGTACAAGGGCATCGTCTACAAGCGCCGCGTGGGCTGCTCGAACGCCGCTTCCCAGGCGTATCTGGTCGGACGCGTGCCGTACGAGGACGCCTGCGCGCGCTTCCCCTTGGGTGACGCCGCGCAGCAGCAGGAATCGCTGACCGATCACAGCCTGCAAATAGCGCGCGAGATAGACCAGTTCGTCGCGCGTTACCGCAACCTGCGCCCGTCCATGTACATCGTCTGCGAGCGCACGGCCTACGCGCCTGTGCCCGACGGCGACGCGGACGGGCTGCGCATCACCTTCGACACGGGCATCACGTATCGCGACGTGCTGCAGGCAGGCGACCGCACGAACAGCTCGTACCACCCGCTTTTGGGGCTCGGCGAGGCCATCATGGAGGTCAAAACCGCCGGCGCGTTCCCGTTGTGGCTGGTGAACGTCCTGAGCGAGTGCGAATCGTACCCGTCGTCGTTTAGCAAGTACGGGGCGGCGTACGAAGCGTGCGAACGTCGCGACACCCTGAGGCGAGACGCGGCGGGCAGCGGCAAGACCGGCTGGCGCGGCGAATCGCCCTCGTTTGATCTGGCGCGCGCCTGCGCTTCGTAAGCATTCGGGCTATCGGGGCGCCCTAGCGGCGCCCGCCTGACCGGCAGCCGGCCCGTGGCGGTCGCCCGCCCGACCGGCCGGCTCAACCGCCCGGCCCGCCGGCCCTTCGCCAACCCTAGCCGGCGAAGCGGTCTTTCCCCACCCCCAATCAAACAACAACCCCCCAACCCCTAAGCAGAAAGGAGACCTGCTATGCTCGACGCCGCCCTCACCTCGGTGTTCGGCTCCACCGATTCCTTGGTGGCAAGCGTTTCAACCGTCCAATTCCTCATGTGCTGCGCCGCATCCATCGTGCTTGGCGCGGCGGTGGCGGCTATCTACATGTTCCGTCACACCTATTCGAAGAACTTCGTGGTGACCTTGGCTTTGCTGCCGCTTATCGTGCAGATGGTCATCACCCTGGTCAACGGCAACCTCGGCGCCGGCATCGCCGTCATGGGCGTGTTCAACCTGGTGCGTTTCCGCTCTATCCCCGGCAGCGCAAAGGATATCGGCAGCGTGTTTCTGGCCATGGCGGTCGGCCTTGCCACGGGCATGGGCTTCATCGGCCTGGCGGTTCTGTTCACCATCATCGTCGCCATCGTCAACGTGGCGTACGTGCTTTCCCCGTTCGGCAAGCCGCAGCAGCCGGCGAAGGTGCTGCGCATCACCGTGCCCGAGGACTTGGAATTCGAAGGCATGTTCGACGGCGTCCTTCCGCGTTACGCGTCCGACTACGAGCTGACCGAGGTTCGCACCACCAACATGGGCAGCCTCTACCAGCTGGAATATCAGGTGCGCCTTGCCGAACCGGGGCTGGAGAAGCGTCTGATCGACGAGATTCGCTGCCTGAACGGCAACCTGAAGGTGAGCCTGGGCAAAGCGCAAGCCGCAAGGGAGGTGCTGTAGGTGACGGCGCACGAGAGAAACGCTGTTCGCAGTGTGATCAGGCTGTTCGGCGGATTCGTCATCATGATGGCGTTCTGCGCGTGCGTGGCGCTTCTGGAAGGTTGCTCGGCGAGTGGCACGTCGGATCAGGGGGCGGAAAACTCGGCCGCCTCCCTGGTCGCGGCCGCTGGCGAGTCGTCTTCGGGCGAAACCACGTTCGAGCAGGTGGCGGCGCAGTTCAGCGAAGACGCGCTTGGCCTGGACTATTCGAAGCGCGACCTGGATGCGTCCTACGATGCGGCAAGTGCCACCACGGTGACGCTGTCCGGAGCGTCGGCGACGGTTTCCGGAAGCGGGGCCTCGGTTTCCGACGACGGCACCACCGTTACCGTGAGTGCGGCGGGCACGTATGTGATAAGCGGCAGCCTTTCCGACGGCCAGCTGGTTGTGGAAGCTGGCGACGACGACAAGGTGCAGCTGGTGCTGGCCGGCGCGACCATCAACAACGCCGACGGCCCGGCCATCTTGGTGACGAATGCGGATAAGTGCTTCGTCACCTTGGCCGATGGCACGCAGAACACGCTGACCGACGGTGCCTCCTACACGCTGGAGGAGGGTTCCGACGAACCGTATGCAACCCTGTACAGCACGTGCGACTTGACGCTGAACGGCAGCGGATCGCTGAACGTGACGGCGAGCTATCGTCATGCCGTGTGCTCGAAGGACGACCTGGTGGTCGCCGGCGGAGCGTACGTCATCACCGCGGTGGAGGATGGCCTGCGCGGGCGCGACAGCGTCAAGATTTGCGACGGCGACTTCACCATCAGCGCAGGTGGCGATGGCATTAAGTCCAACAAGGACGACAAGGCCACGAAGGGATTCGTGAGCATCGACGGCGGCACCTTCGCTATCCAGGCGGGCGACGACGGCGTGCAGGCCAAGACGCTCATCCGCGTGGCCGGCGGCACGCTTGACGTGGCATCGACCGACGACGCGTTCCATTCCGATTTGGAGATGCACCTTCTGGGCGGCACTCTGACGGTTGACGCAGGCGACGATGCGTTCCATGCGGAAACGAAGCTGACCATCGACGACGGCACGGTGAACGTGACCAGCTGCTACGAGGGCTACGAGGCCGAGAAGATTTACGTCAACGGTGGCGAAACCCACATTGTGGCGAGCGACGACGGCGTGAATGCGAGCGCGGCCGACTTGTCCGACAGCTCCGATACCGACACGGTGAGCTCCACGCTGCCCAACGGCGAGGCGGTCGGCGGCCCGGGTGCGGGCGGCGGCGCGGCAGGCGGCCAGGGCGGCCCGGGCGCGGATGGTTCTTCCGCTAGCGAGCCGCCGAGCTTGCCTAATGGCGAAACCGCTGGTCAGCAG